>JAIRWH010000070.1 GCA_031253545.1 Oscillospiraceae bacterium | reverse complement strand
ATGGACATCAGGATTTTGTGGACGCGCAAAGGCGACCGGATTATTCTGCTCATCGACGCGGGTCATCATGACATACTGCCTTGAAACGGCGAGATTGACGCTGGGGCGGGGAGCGGGAGCGCGGCGGCGTTCAGCCGTCGTCAACGGGGCTTTCCCGGCAATAGTCTCCGCCGGGTGGGTTTTCTTGATGTGAGAAAGCTGATTCTTTTTTATGTTGTTTGATGATGTTTTGACAAAAACTACGCACAGCGGGTATGTCCTTAGTGGCAACTTCCCAAATCTTTCAATCGTTTTTTCGATTTTCTTACAGTATTGCAACATATGCTCTATTCTTTGAACATCTTTATCCTTCATACAGGACCATCTTTTCCTTTTTTACGTTATTGATAAACTGAGGAATGCGCTGCTTGGTGTTGACGCTGTTAAGCCCTTCCTCCGTAATCAAGCTGATTTCCTTTCCGAACGCTTCGGATAAATCGTTGTACATCCCGCCCATGTCGAACAGGCTCCGTATTTTTGACCCTTCCCGAACAAACAGTATGTCAAGGTCGCTGTCTTCCGTGGCCTCGTTGCGGGCATACGAGCCAAACAGGTAGACGGATTGCACATTGTATTTTTCCGCTATCGGTTCTACCTTATTTTTGATTTCCTGTAATGAATAAACCAACCTTGATACCTCCGCTGTTTGATTGTTGTGTCGGCGGTTATTATACCGAAAAGAAAGCGATTTGTCAAGCGGGTTTTGCGAAAATGCTGTTTTAGTTGTCTGTTGTTAGTGGTTAGTTGTTAGTGGACGGAAAAATCTATTATGCGAAGCATAATAGCACACCACGTGAGTGGGAGTATAGTGGTTAGTGGTTAGTGGTTAGTGGTTAGGAGACGGGCGGGCGAACGCCTGTTTTTCGCGCGGATTATTCCGCTTGAAAAAACACATTGCGCTCGCGCGGGGCGCGGTGGTATAATAGCCTTGCGTCGCGGCGCTCTTTTGGGGCGCTGTTCGGGCGCGCGTGACCGCTAATAATAAACGGGAGGAAAGGGGCAGCAATTATGAAAAACATGAAAATCGTGGCGAAAATCATGACCTGCATCTTCGTGTTGTCTTTGGTCGCCGTCGCAAGCGGCGCTCTGGGCATTTTGGGGATGTACTTCGCCCAAAAGAACACGGACGAGCTTTCAAGCAGCGAAATTGTGGCCATCAACGCCATGGGCGATATGCGCGAAGCGTTTCAGCAGGAGCGGGTATATTTCGGCATGATGTACGCGTACATTGACAACCCCGACGTTGTGGCGCAGTATATCAAAAAAGTCAACGATGTGCATCTTGTGGGCGACGCCGCCGTGCAAACCTATCTGGAGGTGGTGGACCTTTCGCTTGAGGGGCCGTTTTTGGAGGCGGGCGGCCTCCTCAACCCGCCCGACGGTAAATATTACCTCGCGAAGCAGCAGCTCATGGACGCCGCCGCCGCCGGGGACGCGGAGGGTCTGTTGGCGGGGTTGGAAGCGGCGAGCGCGTATGTGGACACCATTGAAAAGAACTTCCACACCTCCGTGCAAAACCACACAAACATGGAGCTTGAAAGAACGTCGAGTAGCAACGCGCTCTTTTCAAGGCTCCTGACCATACTCGTCGCGATAATGGCCGTCGGCATACCCTCGGTGATTATCATGGGGCTGTATGTGTCGAGCATAATCAGCAAACCGCTGCAAGCGCTCACCGCCTTCATGGACAGAGCCGCCTCCACGGGCGACATCGTGCTCTCCCCGACGGACGTGCAGACAATAAGCAGCTTCGCGCACATCAAAGACGAGGTGGGGCGCTGCATAGGCTCGTCCGCGCGCTTTGTCGGCCGTATGACCGACATCGGGCGGATACTGAGCACCGTGGCCTCCGGCGACCTCACCAGCGAGGTTTCCCTTTTGTCGGACAAAGACACAATGGGGCTGTCTTTGCACGACATGAGCGAAAAACTCAACGAGATGTTCACCGAAATCAACTCTTCCGCCGCCCTTGTCTCCACGGGCTCAAAGCACCTCGCGGACGGCGCTCAGTCCTTGGCGCAGGGCTCCACCCAGCAGGCCGCCGCCGTGGAGCAGCTTTCCGCCTCCATCTCCCACATCTCCGAGAAGACCAAGGTCAACGCGGACATGGCGTCTAAGACCGCCCAAATGGCGGAAACCATACGCGTGAGCGCCGAAAAGGGCAGCCGCCAGATGGACGAGATGATGTCCGCGGTCAAGGAGATTACCCAAGCCTCCCAGTCCATCAGCAAGGTCATCAAAACCATAGACGACATCGCCTTCCAGACCAATATCCTCGCCCTAAACGCCGCGGTGGAGGCCGCCCGCGCCGGGCAGCACGGCAAGGGCTTCGCCGTGGTGGCGGAAGAGGTGCGCAGTTTGGCCGCCAAGAGCGCCGAGGCCGCCAAAGACACCGGCGGCATGATACAAAACTCCATCGTGAAAGCCGACCTGGGCGCGCGGATTGCGGGCGAGACCGCTTCCAGCCTAACGGAGATTGTGTCCGGCATCAACGAAAGCAACCGCTTGATTGTGGACATCGCGAAGTCTTCCGAGCAGCAGTCGGAGGCGATTGCCCAAATCAACACGGGCATTGACCAAGTGGCGCAGATTATACACCAAAACAGCGCCACCGCGCAGGAGAGCGCCGCGTCTTCCGAGGAAATGAGCGGTCAGGCCGCCATACTCGAAGGGCTTCTTTCGCAGTTCCGGCTCAAAGAAGGCGGCAGGGGGCAGATGGGCGCAACGGTCCGCCCCTCGCTTCCGGGCCGCGCGTGAATACCGTTACGGTTTTTGCCGCCACCGAGGGGGAGAATAAGATAGGCTCGTCTATACGTCCAAGTTCACCACGTACTTCGCGTGGCGCTCTATAAACTCGCGGCGCGGCTCCACTTTGTCGCCCATTAACACGGTGAGGATTTGGTCCGCGGCAAGCGCGTCCTCCACGGTCACGTTCAGCAACGTGCGTTTTTCCGGGTGCATGGTGGTTTCCCAAAGCTCCTCCGGGTCCATTTCGCCCAAGCCCTTGTTGCGCGACACGTCAACTTTGGCTCTCGCGGCTTCCTCCCCGCCGGCAAGCTCGTCGAGCGCCGCGTCGCGCTCTTTGTCGTTATACGCGTAGCGCACCTGCTTGCCCTTTGTCAGCTTATACAGCGGCGGCTGGGCTATGTATACGTGGCCGCGCTCCACGAGCGGGCGCATAAAGCGGAACAAAAACGTGAGCAGCAGCACCCTGATGTGCGAACCGTCCACATCCGCGTCGGCCATGAGTATGAGCTTGCCGTAGCGCAGCTTTGTAACGTCAAACTCGTCGCCCACGCCCGCGCCGAGCGCCGTAATCACCGGCATGAGCTTTTCGTTGCCGTACACCTTGTCAAGCCTCGCCTTTTCCACATTGAGCATCTTGCCCCAAAGCGGCAGTATGGCTTGATAACGGCTGTCGCGGCCGTCTTTGGCGCTGCCGCCCGCGGAGTCGCCCTCCACCAAATACAGCTCCGTGAGCGTGGGGTCGGTTTCGTGGCAGTCGCTCAGTTTGCCCGGCAGGGAGGCGCTGTCTAAGGCGTTTTTGCGGCGCGTAAGCTCGCGGGCTTTCCTTGCCGCCTCGCGCGCCACGGAGGCTTGCACGGATTTTTCGAGTATGGCTTTTGCCGAGACGGGGTTTTCCTCCAAATAGTCGGAAAGTTTTTCGGCCACGGTGGCATCCACCAAGGCGCGCATACGCGAGGAGCCCAATTTTGCCTTTGTCTGCCCCTCAAACTGCGCGTCGGTGAGTTTTACGCTCACAATCGCGGTAATCCCTTCGCGCACGTCTTCGCCGGAAAGCTTCGTGTCGTCTTTGAGTATATTGTGGCGCTTGCCGTAATCGGTGAGCACCCTTGTCAGCGCCGCCTTGAAGCCCGTCTCGTGCATACCGCCTTCGGTGGTATGTATGTTGTTCGCGAAAGAAAGCACATTTTCCAAATAACCGTCGGTATATTGGAGGGCGACCTCCGCCGTGGCGCCCTCTTTTTCGGAAGAGAGGTATATAACGTCGGGGTGTATGGGGGTTTTGTTCCTGTTAATCCACTCCACAAAGCTGGAAATGCCGCCGGAGTAACAAAAGACGCTCTCGCGCTTCGGCGCGGCCCTTTCGTCCGTCAGCGTGATACGCAGCCCGGCATTGAGGAACGCGTGCTGCCTCATGCGCGACTCTAACATATCATAGTCAAAGTGCGTTTCCTCGAATATGGTGTTGTCCGGCAAAAACCATACCCATGTGCCGTGCTTGTCCGACGGCCCCACTTCCCAAAGGCTTTTTGTGGTTTCCCCGCGCGAAAACTCCATTTCGTGCTCTTTTCCGTCGCGGAAAATACGCACTTTCGTCCATTCGGACAACGCGTTTACCACAGACGAGCCCACGCCGTGGAGACCCCCGGAGACCTTGTAGCCGGAGCCGCCGAATTTGCCGCCGGCGTGGAGCATGGTATACGCCACCTCGGCGGCGGGCTTGCCGGACGAGTGCATGCCCGTGGGTATGCCGCGGCCGTTGTCGCGCACTTGGGCGGAACCGTCGGCGTGGAGCGTCACGTCAATTTCCGTGCAAACGCCCGCCAAGGCTTCGTCAATGGCGTTATCCACGATTTCGTACACAAGGTGGTGCAGCCCCGCCTGCGAGGTTGTGCCGATGTACATGCCGGGGAGTTTCCTCACTCCCTTGAGGCCTTCGAGCACTAAAATCTGGTTTTCGTTGTAGGTGTTTTCTCGGTTTTGCAAGATTATTCCTCTTTTCCGAGCAGAATTGTGTTGCCTGAGATATAGCGGAGGCTGTCCGGCTCGCATGTGGTTATAATCAGTTGGCAGCCTTCAATTTTGGCAAAAAGTTTTTCGCGGCGCGCCTTGTCTAATTCGGCGTGGGCGTCGTCGAGCAACAGGAGCGGTTCCGCGCCCATTTCCTCGCGGAATATATCCCTTTGAGCCATCTTCATCGCTATGGCCGCCGCGCGGCATTGACCCCTGCTGCCGAAATCACGCAACGGCGCTTTGCCCACGGAGATTTCCATGTCGTCTTTATGGCAACCCACAAGGCATTGGCCGCGCGCAATCTCGGCGCCGCGCTTTTCGTCCATGAGCCTCATGGCGCGGTCGCGCTCCGCGGCATGCGTATGAAAACGGACATCCGGCTCCGGGCCGCCGCACATAAAAGCGTATTGCGACTTTAAGAGGGGAGCGAGCCGTTCCGCGGCGCGAAGGCGGTGGGAGGAAACAACAGAGCCGTATTCGGCAAGCTGCGCGTTATATTCCGGCAGGACGGATATATATTCCGGCCTTACGGCGGCTCTTTTGAGCGCGGCCGTTTTTTCCGCCGTCAGTTTGTTGTATTTGGACAAAGCCGCGACATAACCGGGTTCCGTCTGCGAAAGCATTATGTCTAAATATCTCCTGCGCTCTCCGGGGCCGCCGTAGATGAGGGAGAGGTCTTCCGGGGAAAACAGCACGCACGGCAAGATACCCAAGAGCCGGCGGGGCGAAGGGAGCGGCGCGCCGCCGTAATACAGTTCTCGCTTTTTTTTGCGGCTTATTATGGCTTTCAGTTCGCCCGCCACCCCGTTGCGCTCATATCTCGCCGTTATGTGGGCCGCGTCTTTCCCGCGCTTTATCAGTTCGATATCCGGCGCCCTTCTGAACGAGCGCGCGGAAGACATATAATACACGGCTTCCAAAAGGCTTGTTTTGCCCGCGCCGTTTTCTCCGTGTATAATATTGTTCTCCGCGCAAAAATTGAAGGCGGCGGCTTTATAACAACGAAAATCCCGAAGTTCCAATGTGTTTAATACCATTACTGCGGCAGCAACCTCACGGGGAGCACCATGAAAAGGTAATCGCCCGTTTCCGCCGGTTCAAACACAAAGGCGGCCGTGGGGGTGCTTGCTTTAAGCAGGACGTTTTGGTGGGGCACATGGCGGAGGGCTTCCAAAAGGTATTTGTGGTTGAAACCTATTTCTAATTCCCCGCAGGCCATATCAATGCGGAGTTCGCCTTTTTTACTGCCGTGGCAGCTTATGGTAAGCCCGTTTTCCCCAAAGACAAGGCGAATCGGGTTTTTTATCCTCTCGTCAAACACGGCGGCAACGTGTTCGATGGATTCCGTGAACTCTTTGGTATTCAATACAACGGAAAACGCCTGTTCGGCGGGGACGGCCGTTTTGTATTTCATAAACTCCCCTTCCAAAAGCCGCGAATAGAAAGTAACGCCCGGCATAATAAAGAGGGCGAACTTTGAACCCACGCTTAAAGCAACCTTGTGCTCTCCCTCGGAAGCGAGTATCTTTTCAAGCAGTGAAAGAGGCTGCGCGGGAACGACAAACGAAAAGGTGTCTTCGATTTTTGTTTTTTGTTTTGTAAGAGCCATCCTGTAGCCGTCAAGCGCCACAAGGGTAATGTCGTCCGGTTCGCAATCAAAAAGCACGCCCGTGTGCACAACCTTTGACTCGTTGGTGGAAGCGCAGAAAACCGTCCTTTCCAACATGCCTTTAAGAACGGGCTGGGTCATTGTGAAACTGCGAAGCCCCTCCACGTTCGGGACATCGGGGTATTTGTCCGCGGACATGGAAATCAGCTCAAAGTCGGCGCGGCTGCCTTTTATGGCGACTTTGTTGTTGTCGTCCGCGGTAATGGTGATGTCTTCGTCTCTGAAACGCTTGACTATCTCAAACAATAACCGAGCCTCGACAACGCAAGCGCCGTCTTTTACCACGTGCGTTTCCATATCGCACACTATGGCGCTCTCTAAATTGTTGGCCGTCACGGTCAGGGTATCACCTGCCGTTTTCAGCAAAAGGCCCTTGAGGATTTCCTGCGTGTTGCCGGTCGGCACAAAACGCGAGGCGCGGGTGAGTACCTCGGTAAGCTCTGCGCTGTTGCATACGAACTTCATTCTTTGTCTCCTCCTCAGTTTTGGTAACATACAATACTATGTAGTTAGGAGATGCAGTAGGTCTGTTTATAAGTGGAAAACCGGCGAAGGCTGTGTTTTTGTAAAGGGAGGGACGGAAGGAAACGCGGTGGAACGGCGGTGGGAAAGGAAAGGGGAGGGAGAATGGCGTTTGCACATGTGTATATTTGTGTGGATTTGGGGTATTTATATTACAACCCCTTGATATTCTCGATAATCATCTTTATTTCGCTGTCGAGCTTGGCGTTTTCCGCGCGTTCCCTCTCAATTTTATCCACACTGTGCATAACGGTGGTGTGGTCGCGCCTGAACACTTTGTCGCCGATATTTTGGAGCGACAGGCCGGTGAGTGAGCGCACGATGTACATGGCAATCTGCCGGGGCAATACTATTTCGCTCTGGCGCGACTTGCCGAGTATGTCTTTTTCCTCCAATCCGTAAAAAGCGCAGACCTCGCGGATAATGTATTCCGGGGTGGGGTTTATGCCGGGGTTTTCCCTGATAAGGTCTCCGATGGCCCTGCGGGCGTCTTCTATGCCGAGGTCTCCGAAGATGTTTCTGTAGGCGTCCAGTTTGTTTACGGTGCCCTCAAGCTGACGGATATTCGCGGTAATCGTCTCGGCTATGAACACCACGATGTCGTCGGAAAGGGGAAGGCCGGCTCTGATGGACTTGGACTTTATAATGGCCATACGGGTCTCGAAGTCCGGCGGTTTCACGTCCACGAGCAGCCCTTCCTCAAAGCGGGTACGCAACCGTTCCATTAAGACGGGCAAATCACGCGGCGGCCTGTCCGACGTGACCACTATCTGTTTACCGTCTTCGTACAGGGCGTTGAACGTGTGGAAAAACTCAAGCTGCGAAAAGTCCCTCCCTCCCACAAATTGTATATCGTCGGCCAATATCATGTCGGCGTAGCGATATTTGTTTCGGAAATCTTCCTGCGTTTTGGTGCGGATAGCCGTGGCAAGCTCGTTGGCAAAAGTCTCTCCCGTGAAGTCGCGTATGACGTAGTCGGGAAACGTGGCCTTGACGCTGTTTAATATGGAATAGAGCAGGTGGGTCTTGCCCAAGCCGGACGCGCCGTAAATAAAGAGGGGATTATAAACCTTGCCGGGATTTTCCGCCACAGCCTGCGCGGCGGCGGCGGCGAATTTGTTGGAATCCCCGACGATAAAGCGGTCGAACTGATAGCGGTTTTTGTCCACGTCGGTGGGCGTTTTTTGGGTCACGGGGCTTTGCGGTTCCCCAACCACGACGCGCACGTCGAAATTAACGCCGAACAGCCGGGTAAGGGCCGCGCCGAGGGGTTCGGAGTAACGCGAGAGTATAATGCCGCGCTTGAAGTCGGAAGTGGTGGAGATGGTGGCGTAAGTCTCGCCGATGTCCACAACGGAGGCGTCGTCAAACCACGCGCTGACAACGGTGGGGGTCATCTCCTCCCCCAAATAGTCCTGCAAATACCTCATAATATCTTTGTTGGAGTTCACCGCCGAGCCTCCTTTGCCGTATGATTATACCACACACGCCGGCGCGGGGCAACATTTTTACGCGAAAGCGCGTCACTCAAAATCATGTTTGTGGTCAAACAGGTGCTGCGGGCAATAACACTTGCCGGAGCAGCGGGAACAGTAGCGGAACTCCGCCTCCGGCGCGTCGCGGTCGGTAATGCCGCACACATGGCAACGGAAGACGTGGCCGGAAAAGCGGGGGTCTTTTTGCGTATCGGGTCTTGACTGACGGCGAAAGTCGCGCCTGCGGGGAGCGTATTTCGCGGTTCGCAAGACCAATGCGTATAATTGCGGGAAAAAAAACAGTAAGTAATTGACCACGGGCACGAGCGGCAGCAGGGAGCGCGACATGAGCACGCTCAGGAGGATAAAAACCGCATCGAGCAAGGCGAGCCATTTGATTTTAATGGGCAGCACGAAGTAGAAACGTATTTGCATATCGGGGTTGAGGGTGGCGAAGGCGAGAAAGAGCGAAAGGTTCAGCTCATAGCCGAGCGCGGCCGAACGCGTGAGCGCGGCGAACACCGCCACGAGGAACATGCCCGTGAAGTAAAACACGGTGAGTTTCATGCGCCCCCATATCCGCTGCAACTCTCTGCCCATATAGTAGTAAAAGAAGATAACGAGCGGGGTTAATATCCACAAAAAAGCGCTCGGCGGCACGAATATCCATGTCAGCAGCCGCCAGTATTGCCCGGCGAGTATGGCCGGCCAATAAAACGCGAACGCGAGCTCAATCCCCTCAAAAGCGAAAGAGGCGATAAACACGGCGACATTACCCACAGCCACATAGAGCATAAGGTTTTTTATGCCGTAGCGCTCGTATTTCGCGCAGAAACGCTCAAAAGCACGGTACAACGCCGAAAGTCACCTCCGATATATGCCGCGCCGGGGAGGGCGCGAGGGCAAGGTATATCATAAGTCCCCGCTTTTGGAACGCAACCCCTCAAACAGAGAGGCGAGCATATCCGCAATCTTGGCAAAGAGGCGCGCCGTGAGCGCCATGAACTTATAGGACGCGAGGGCGGGGGGCAGGTAGAAAAACACGTGGGGCGTGAGGAGGCTTTCCAACATGAAAAAATCGCCGACAAGGGTTATGGTGAGCAAATAGGCGAGCGCGAGCGCGGAGAACATGAGAATGTGCCAAAGGCGCAGGGGTTTTGTGACGCGCACAAGGAGGCCGAAACACACAACCGCTATGAGGAAGACGCACATGGAGGACGATTCCTCGTGTGGCAGCTCGAAGAAGAAACTCGCCGCCTGTACATAGAGTATGGAACAAACCACGGTGAAGGCGGCGGGGGCGGCGTGGAGCAGCACATTGCGGAAAAAAAGACCCGCAGGCTTGCGGAAGTTCGGCTCCAAGGCGAGGAAGAAGGTGGGTATGCCCACGGCAAAGAGGTTCGCGGGCTGGAGCTGGGCTATGGTGAACGGGTAGCGAAACGGGAGCGGTATATATATCAGCGCGAGCAACAGGGAGTAGATGACTTTGACCAAGTAAAGGCTTGCCACTTTTTCTATGTTGTTGATAACGCGCCGCCCTTCGCGCAGCACGTCTTTCATGGCGGAAAAGTTGCTTGCCATGAGCACGAAGTCGCAGGCGCTGCGGGCCGCGTCGCTGCCCGTGACCATGCTCACGGAGCAGTCGGACTGACGCATGGCGGGTATGTCGTTGACACCGTCGCCGGTCATGCACACGGTATGGCCCCGGCGTTGCATGGCGGCCACAAGGGCTTTCTTTTGGTCCGGCGACACGCGCCCGAACACGGTGTATTCCTCGGAAAGCGCCTCGTAGAAAATACGTTCGGGCGCGGCGCTCATGTCAACATATTTCTCCGCGGAGGGTATGCCCGCCCGCAGGGCCACGGCGGACACCGTGGCGGGGTGGTCGCCGGAGATAACCTTCAGCGTGACGCCCTCGGTTACGAAAAAGGCGAATGTGGCGGCGGCGTCGTGGCGTATGGTGTCGCTCAGCAGCACGAAGGCGGCGGGGGTGAGGGCGGGGGGCAGGCGAAAGTCCGCGAGGGCGTGGGGCGAGTGAGCCAGCAACAGCACGCGCAAACCGGTTTCGGCCCTTTCGCGGGCGGCGGCCGCAAGCTGAGGCGGAAGGGAGGCGAGCACATATTCGGGAGCGCCGAGCACGAATGTGCCCTTGTCGCGGAAAGACGCGCCGCTCCACTTGCGTTCGGAGGAAAAAGGCACAACCTCGAGAGGCCGCCATTTGGAGGAGGAGCCGGCGCGCGAGCGTATGGCGGAAGCCGTGGCGTTGTTGTCGCGCGTGGCGCTCATGAGTTCGGAGAGTATGAGCATAAGCTCCGGGCGCGTGTGGCTGCCGCTCAAGGGCTCGGTGTCGGTGAGGGTCATGGTGCCGTCGGTGATGGTGCCGGTCTTGTCCAAACAAAGCACATCGGCGCGGGCGAGGGTTTCGATGCAAGGGAGCGACTGCACGAGCGCCCGCCTGCGGGCCAGCGCCATAGCGCCCACGGTGAGGGTAACGCCCGTGAGCAGCACCAAGCCTTCGGGTATGGTGTTCTGCATAGAGGTGGCGGCGCCTTCCACGGCTTCGCGGAGCGGGTAGCCGTCTTGGCCGTATGTGGTGTAAAAGAGCCAAAGGCCGAGCGGCACAACAAGCACCGTGATTGTGCGGATAATGAGGCGTATGGCGTCGAGCAGGCGGCTTTTGGTTTTCTTCGCGCGCCTTGCGCTGCGCGTGAGGCGCACGGCGTAGCACTCCTCGCCCACCGCTTCCACGCTCACTTCCGCCCGTCCGCCGGTAACGAAACTGCCGGACATAACCTTGGAGCCGGGACGCTTGGCGATACGGTCCGATTCGCCCGTGAGCAGGGATTCGTCCGCCTCGATATAGCCGCTTTGCAAAACGCCGTCCGCGCAGACTTGCATACCCTGTTCAAGCAGCAGCGTGTCGCCGCGGACAACCTCGCTTTGGGGTAAGAGAACCTCTTCGCCGCCGCGCAGCACCTTGGCGGGGGAACGGTTGAGTATGCTGAGTTTGTCGAGCGTCTTTTTGGAGCGGATTTCCTGGAATATGCCCATAGCGGTATTGGCGAGCACGATAAACAAAAAGAGCGTGTTGCGCGAGCTGCCCACGGCAAGCAAGGCGGCGGCAAGCGCGAGGTTGATGACGTTGAAAAGGGACAGCGAGTTTTTGAGGATAATCTTTCCCACGCTCGGAGAAAGTGAAGGCGCGGACGTTCTCTTTTTGTTCAAGCGGTTGCTCTCCTTCTGATGCCCTGCAAAGGCGCGCCGAACACCTCTCTTTCCGGGCGGGCCGCCATTGGGGGAACGGTGCTATTCTACCACATAAAAAAGCACGCTGTCAAACCCGCGCCAAAAGGCGGCAATCGACCGCGCCGCGGAGCAATGCGCTTGATGCGAGGCGAACGGATTTAACGGGGGGCTAAACCTTGCTTACCCAGCCGAAGATGTCGTCTTCCGCGCCGCGCTGCATGGCCGTGAGCGTGTCGTACAGCCGCCAGGCGAGCGGGCCGACCTCGCCGTTGTTTATGGTAACGGTGGTGTCTTTGTACGTGAGCGAACCCACGGGGGAGATAACGGCGGCCGTGCCGGAGGCGAAGGCTTCTTCCAGGCGGCCGGACTCGCAGGCGGAGATGACCTCGTCTATGGTCAGCGGGGTTTCGCGGGCGGGCACACCCCAGTATTCGAGGAGGCGGAGGCAGCTGTCGCGGGTGATGCCGGGCAGTATGCTGCCGCCGAGGGGCGGGGTGAGCGCCGTGCCGTTTATAACGAAGAAGGCGTTGGAGGTGCCGATTTCCTCTATGTAGCGCCGTTCTAAGGCATCGAGCCAGAGCACCTGGGTGAAACCCTTGAGCTTGGCGCGTTCCTGCGAGCGGATGGTGGCGGCGTAATTGGCTCCCGTCTTGGCGTAGCCGAGGCCGCCGCGCACGGCGCGCACGTCTTCGTCTTCCACGAGGATATTGGTGGGCGACATGCCCGTGGCGTAATACGCGCCCACGGGCGAGAGGATAATGACAAACAGGTAGCTGTCTGAGCTGCGAACGCCCAAAAAAGCGTCCGTGGCTATGAGGAACGGGCGAATATAGAGCGACGCGTCCGGCTTGTGGGGCGACCAGTCCGCGTCCGTGCGCAAAAGCAGCAAGATGGCCTCCATAAACAGCGCCTCGTCTATGGGGGGAGCGCCGAGCCGTTCGCAAGAGCGGTTGAAACGGCGTATATTGTCGCAGGCGCGGAAGAGGCGCAGCGAACCGTCGGCCGCGCCGTAAGCCTTCAACCCCTCAAACACCTCCTGCCCGTAGTGCAAGACCATTGAGGCGGGGTCGAGCGGCAAGGGCGAGTAGGGCACAATGCGCGCGTTGTGCCAGCCTTTGGCGGAGGCGTAGTCCATGAGGAACATGTGGTCGGTGAAATAGTTGCCGAAGCCTAAGTTGTCGGGGGAGGGCTTTTCGCGGGGCGCGTGCGTGAGAGTAACAGCAATGGAACTCATGCCGAGACCTTCTTTCAGATGAATGGAGGTTTATTCCGCAAGGATAAACGAAAAGCGGTTGGAGACCTCGTTGCGGGCTTTGATAACCTCAATGGCGTACCCGGCGTTGCGGGCGGTTTGGAACACGTCTATGCCGAAGGCCTCCGGCGCGGGGCGGGTGTGAGCCTTGTTGGCGCAATCGGCGCGCTCGCCCCCGGAGCGGCAGTTTTCGGCGTGGGGGCAGAACCGATGGGCGGGCAGGAGGAAGGCTTTGTGGTAACCGGCGAGAAACACGGCGCGCTCCAAGGAAACGAAGTCGCGGGTGAGGGCCTGCGTCTGCTCGGAGGCCTGAGGCTGCATGGCGACATGGATTATAAACGCAAGGGAATATTCGCGCAACATCTTCTCGCAGACATCCACCGGCGGCACGGCGGGAGGGCAGCAGGTGCAAAAACCGTATGAGCCGCAGCCGTACATGCACTTGAACCTGACCCAATGGGCAAAGACCACGTCTTTTTGCGGGTCTATGCGCTTGAAGTCCGAAAAACCGCCCGCGCGCAGAATCTCTTCGATTTTGCCGGCGTTGTCCAATGAGGCGACCTCCTTTTCGCGTAAGGCAAACAAGCCTTGCGAGCGTATTATACCACGTGTGACGTGGCGCGGTCAAGGCGGGGCGGCGGTTAGTTGTTCATCTGTCGCGCGAAACATAACAGCACACCACGTGAGTGGGAGTGTAGTGGTTAGTTGTTAGTTGTTAGTGGTTAGTGGTTAGTGGGTAGGGGACACACAGCCAAAACCCTCTGATTGCAAGGCTTTTAGCGTAGTATCTACTCCCCATACCCGAATTTTACCCGAATTATCCGATTACCATTTATGTTTTTAGGCTTGCCCTTGCTTTCCCCGCTCTCCGTCTGCTCGACGGTGGGCGGGGTTTTATTTTACACTCTTTTCTTTTCTCGGTCAAGTACACGCTCTGTTCCTTTCCCCTCTGTTCGGTCGGCTGCTCTCGGTCAAGCGTTTTTCGGTCGGTTTTTGATTATACACTCTTTCGGTTTCACGCTCCCCCGCTCCCGTTGGTAGGTCGTGGGTGGGTGGTAAAACACCACCTGCCCCCCCGCTCCCGTTGGTAGGTTGTTAGTGTGAACTTACTGAGTGCGTACCCCCGTTCCCCTCTCGGTCAAGCGCGGCACTCGGTTTCTTCTTCCCAGCTTGGTCGGCGGCTCTCGGACGAGCGCGGCGGTCGGTCAACGCAAGCAAGCACGGAGCGGAGCGCAGCGTAGCGGAT
>JAIRWH010000092.1 GCA_031253545.1 Oscillospiraceae bacterium | reverse complement strand
CGGAAGCGTATAACAAGTTTGGGGAGGCGAAGTACGGATACAGGCAAGGCGGGAAGACGGGGGAGGTACCGTTTGGGTTGGCGGATTATTTGTAATCAATGCGATTGGTCGCTGCCGTTTTTCATTAAGTCTTAAACTCTGTCCCTGCAAATGGTATCATAGTTCTATATGTGTATCGACTTAAAGAAGGGATGTCGTAATGCAGGCTGAGTATATAAGCTGTATGATAAAGAATCTGCCCGTGCTACGCGCGTCTATAGGCTTTACACAGGAACAACTTGGAACCAAGTTGGGCGTTAGCAGGCAAACGATTGTGGTTATTGAAGATGAAAAAATCCGCTCACATGGAGCATGTATTTGGCGATGGTTTGTATCTTCGAGAGGTATAAAGAGTCAAACAATCTGATGGAAAAGCTCGATTTGTTTGGATAAAAACTAATTACTGATAATCTGTAACGGTACAAACTCTGGGCAAGGAGGCGCTTGAATGGGAAAACAGTGTTTTGTTGGGATTGATCTTTTCTCAGGAGCCGGAGGAATGTCGTTAGGTGCTGAATTGGCAGGTGTATCTGCTCAATATGCAGTAGAGAAGGATATCTATGCTGCCCAAACCTATCAACTCAACCATCCCAATACAATTATGCTCAATTCTGATATTCGAGAAATCGTCTCTATTCCCAATGATATAAAAGATAGTGTCACTGTATTGTTTGGGGAGCGCCATGTCAGGGTTTTTCTACATCCAATCGACAGACAAACAATCGGGGCAATGCGGAAAATTGGTTATATAAGGAATTCATACGAATCCTTCGGATTTGGAAACCTAACTGGGTTGTGTTTGAGAATGTTACAGGTCTTGTGGAAATGGAATCTGGCATCTTTATTTCCAAACAGAGGGCGGCAGGCTCACCCAAGGGGTCAAAACAACGGAAAAGTCGCGCGGCCGCATGGAAACACGCGAGATGTTAATCAGCAGCGATATTTCATGGCTCGACCCCGAGGGCAAACGGAAAGATCCAAGCGATAACTATATACCACATTACACAACTACCCCCTTGACGAATGTAAATAGTATGGTACAGTCATGGCATAATTCAAGACGAGAGGAGATACGCCATGATTAACACAGACTTCAACTCCATACCCGAACTGCTCCAAGCGTTCCCGGACGAGCAGGCTCGCGTCTGCCATCTGGAAGAACTCCGTTGAGGTGGCAGAGTAGTCAGCTCGTTCGATGGGAACTCGTTGTGTATAAATGCAAGGACAACAGATACCGCTGTAAAAACACAAGAAAGTATTTCAATGTCAAAACACATACGATGTTCGATAACACGAAAATCAGTCTTCGGAAATGGTTTTTGGCAATCTGGCTCGTGACCTCTCACAAGAAAGGTATATCGTCCTTGCAACTTTCGAGAGACATAGGCGTTACCTAGAGGACGGCGTGGTTCATGCTGCAAAGAATTCGCAACTGCTTCAAGATTGAGAACTGCAATGAGCTTGACAATGACGTTGAGGCCGACGAGACCTTTATCGGCGGGAAGAACAAGAATCGCCACGCGGATAAAAAGAGTGATGGGCTCCCAAGGGAGGAGCGCGAAGGATAAAACACCCGTAGTCGGGTTAGTCGAGATAAACGGAAAACTGAACGCGCGTTAGGTCAAGGATACGGCAAAAGAACTGCTCGACCTCGGCGAGAAGTACCTGCTTGAGCTAAACTACGAGGAAGCGGTAATCTATTTCACACGCTTAATAGAAGTAGAACCCAAGAACCCCAGAGGCTATACGGGGTTGGCGGACGCATACGTCGCCCTGGGGCAGACCGACAAAGCCGCCGCCACATTGCGGCAGGGTCTTGTCGCTTTGCCGGGGAATGGCGATATAGAGGAAAAGTTGGAGGAAGTAACCTCCGGCGTGAGCATGGCTTCGCCTTCACCAAGCCCATCACCCTCACCCTCGGAGCAACCCTCGGAGCAACCCACGCCAAGCGAACCCGACCCCACGCAGAGCGAGGAACCCTCGCCGTCTCCGCAGGATTCACCTTCACCAAGCCCGTCTGAACAAAGGCCGGCATCACCGTCTCCAAATCCGTCACCGTCACCAAGCCCAAGTTCTTCTCGCAACCCATCACCCTCACCCTCGCCAAGTCCAAGCCCTTCACTTTCTCCTTCTCCTTCGCCAAGTCCGTCACCCAGTCCTTCCCCCTCACCAAGTCCAAGCCCATCACCCAGCCTGTCACCCTCGCCAAGCCCGTCTCCATCGCCATCACCATCACCGTCACAAAGTCCGTCACCAAGCAGCTATCCCGCACCTTCTGCGGCATCCAAAGTCGGGGATATTGTTACTTTCGGCGCGTACGAATGGCGCATGCTTGCGGTTGAGGGTGGCAAGGCGCTCGTCATAACCGACAAAATTATTGATTTCAGGTCATACCACAACACGACAAGCATTACCTGGGCTGACTGCACCATACGCGCCTACCTCAACGGCGAGTTTTATAACGGCTTTTCCGCAACAGACAGGACGAAGATTGCCGACACACATAACGTGAACAAAGATAATCAATGGTACGGTACTTCCGGCGGGGCGGACACCACGGACAAAATCTTCCTGCTCTCGTTAGAGGAAGTGGTCAAATACTTCGGCGACAGCGGGCAGCTTGCAAACGGCAATCCGGACGACAACTCATACTACATGATAGACGACCAATACAACAACGCGAGGATTGCGGATAATAGTGGCTACAGCGCGGCTTGGTACTGGTGGCTGCGTTCCCCCGGCGACGGCTCGGACGACGCCGCCTTTGTCGACTACGACGGCTACGTGAACGTCAACGGCGGCATCGTGGACTACTCCGACAATGGCCTCCGCCCCGCTTTGTGGCTGAATCCGTAATCCGTAATCTTCCGCATCAGCGCCGCGCAGCGGTGCAATCAGCCCCGCCCGAAGGCGGAAGGGGTGGGAAGTGGGCGGAACAAGGGCGCAAAGGAGCGCCCTTGTTCCGGGGCGTGATACACTCTGCGGTTATTCCGAAAGCCCTTTGTCCATGCAGGCTCGCAGTCGGTCGGTGATTAACGGGAAGAGCTTCATTGATACGACAACCTCTTTGCCGTGCGTTACACGGCTCCGCTTGCAATTTGGGTTAGTTTGCTACTCGTGCAATCAAAGGGTTTATCGAAGCGAATCGAAATACATGAACCGTTGATAAGATTGTAGAGAAAACTGCTTCTCGAATTGTCGGAAATGAAAGAACGAGAAGGCAAATTCATCCTACTCGGCGGTTTCATGAGGCTTCGCCTTAACAGTAATGCTCATCCGACGTTGTCAATGAGTACTGTGTAATGTTGTATATAGTTACCTAAAAGTTTTCATGCCGTTGTTGAAGCGCTCTTTCGGATACGCTGTCAACGCTTTTTGTCCCTCCGTCTCGACAGCGGTGTCGCCATCGCTTGAAATGTATAGACGTCGGTCTTTACCGTCGGGAAATACCCGTTTGCCGCAAAACGCAATCGGAAAATTGCTCCCGGCCGCGGTCGCCCGATTTCCTTTTCGCGCGGGAGAAAACCGTGCGGCACGTATCGTTCAACGCTTCCGCCATACCGATACCTTACGCCGTACACGAAATATTTCTTGCGCTTTTTCCGGCTTCGGTGTATAATGGGGCGTAGTATCCGGGAGGTGGCTGGCGAATGTTCTTTGTGGGAGATAAAGTCGTGCACCCCATGCACGGGGCGGGTGTCATTGAAAGCATCGTGTCGCGCAGAATCGAGGGCGAGACCCGAGATTACTATGTGCTGAGGGTGCCTGCCGGCGGTATGTTGGTCATGATACCCGTGCTCTCCTCCGACGAGATAGGCATGCGGGCGATAATAGACAACGAGCGCGCCGGGGAGCTTATGGACTCCCTTTCCGGCATAGAGATTGACATGACCCAAAATTGGAACAGGCGTTACAGGGAGAATATGCTGCGCATTAAGAGCGGCGATTTGCTCGAAGTGTGCAAGGTCATCAAGGGCTTAATCGCCCGCGACCGGGAACGCGGACTTTCCACGGGCGAACGTAAAATGCTCGTTTCCGCCAAGCAGATTGTCATATCCGAAATAGTCCTTGCTCAGAGCGCAACGTATGAAGACGTGGAGCAGCGTATCACGGCGTTGCTCGCCTGAGCGGCCGTGAGGCGGGCGGCGGAGTCCGCGCCTGCCGGGGGCGCGTTCGTCACGGCGCTTGTGCCCGCCGCCGGGTTTTCGGCGCGTATGGGCGGCGAATCGAAGATACTGGCCAAGGCGGGCGGACTGCCCGTTATCGTCCACACGCTTAGGGCGCTTGAAGAGAGCGGGCATATCAGCGAAATTATTGTGGCCTCCCGCGAGGAGGACATACCCGCGCTCACGGAATTATGCGGCAATCTTGGTTTTACCAAACTGCGCGGCATTGTGCGCGGAGGGCGGACCAGGGCGGAATCCGTGATGTTGGCACTCTCGGCCGCCGACCCCTCGGCGCGCATCGCGGCCGTGCACGACGGCGCGCGCCCGTGCGTTACCGCGCGCGTGATACGCCATGCGGTGGATATGGCCTTGGAAAAGGGCGCGTCCTGCCCCGCCGTGCCGCTGCGCGACACGCTCAAGACCACCGAAGACGGCCTTACGGTGAGCGCCACCCCGGAGCGGCGGCGGTATATGCTTGCCCAAACGCCGCAGTGTTTCGATATGCCGCTGCTCAAAGCGGCGCTCGCCGCGGCTCTGAAAGACGGCGAGTCCCCCACCGACTGCAGCTCCGCCGTGGAGCGCCTCGGCGTTACGGTCTACCTCACGCCCGGCGACGAGGGCAACATCAAAATCACCACGCCCGCCGACCTCGCGTGGTTTCGCGCGCTCGTGGAGGCGGGTTGACAATGAGAATCGGTCAGGGTTACGACGCGCACGCGCTGTCCGGCGGGCTGCCTCTCATATTGGGCGGGGTGAATATACCTTGGCATAGCGGCCTGCTCGGCCATTCGGATGCCGATGTGCTCACCCACGCCGTTATAGACGCGCTGCTCGGTGCCGCCGCCCTTGGAGACATAGGCCGCCTTTTCCCCGACACCGACGCGCGATACAAAGATGTTTGCAGTTTGCGCCTCCTTTCCTTGGTGAGCGCCCTGCTCGGCGGCTACGAGGTTCTCAACATAGACTCCACCGTGACGGCGCAAGAGCCGAAACTCGCCCCCTACGGGCGGGAAATGTGCGAAAACATTGCTTCATCGCTGGGTGTGCGCGCCTCGCAAGTCAACGTGAAGTTTACCACGGAGGAGGGGCTGGGTTTCACGGGTGCCGGTCTCGGCATAGCCGCCTCGGCGGTCGCCTTGCTCAGGGAGCGCCTATGACACGGGTAGCCGCGCGCGAATACGCCGTGATTACCGTATACGGTCTCGACTGCAACCCGGATGCCGAGTTGCTGTTGGAAGAGCGCTTAGGGTCGGAGTTTTTCGAGCGTTACGCCTCGCTCAAAGAGCGCGCCGGACCGCCGCCGGACGCGGAGCAGAGCGCGTATATCAGGCGCGTGACGCTGGGGGTGGCCGCCCATTTGGCGGAATTGGACTCGTACATCGAAAAATACGCCATAAACTGGGGCTTCGCGCGGCTGCCGCGCATGACGGTGGCCATACTGCGCGTGTGTATGTTTGAGGTGCTGTATATGCGCGACGAAGTGCCTGCGGCGGCCGCAATCAACGCCGCCATTGACATATCGAAGCAGTACGAAAGCGCCGAAGTCACGGGTTTTACCAACGGCATACTCGGCGCGTTTTCACGGAAAGAGACCGGCGTATGATACTCGGATTAGACACCAGCTGTTACACCACCTCCGCCGCTCTCTACGACGGCAGGCTCATGTCGGAAAAACGGCGGCAGCTGCGCGTGCCGGAGGGCAAACGCGGCTTGCGGCAGTCCGACGCGCTCTTTCAGCATATCTTGGAGTTGCCGAAGGTACTCGACGACATTTGGTTGCCGGGCGCGCTCTCCGCCGTGTGCGTCAGCTCCCGCCCCCGCGCCGTGTATGGGTCGTATATGCCGTGCTTCCTGGCCGGGCTCCAAATTGGCAAAGCCATGGCGCGGGCGGCGGGCGTACCGCTCTTTCAGGTATCCCACCAGCAGAACCACCTTGCCGCCGCCGTGTTGTCTTCGGGCAGGCACGAGCTTTGCAAAGAGCCGTTTTACGCCTGGCACATCTCAGGCGGCACCACCGAACTGCTTTTCGTGAAACCGTCTTTCCGGGCGGAACGTATCGGCGGCACCACCGACATCAGTGCGGGGCAGATAATTGACCGAGTGGGCATGAAGATGGGTTTGGAGTTCCCGTGCGGGCCGGGCTTGGAGCGTCTCGCGCTGCAAAAGAGCGGCAACCTCAAGGGCCATATCACCGTGCGTGAGCGGGAGTTTTCCCTTTCGGGGCTCGAAAACCGAGCGGAAAGTTACCTGCGCGACGGTGAAAGGCCGGAAGACGTGGCGTACTACGTGCTGCGCTCCATAGCCGGCGCGCTGCAAGTGGCGGGCGCGTCGGCGCGGGGCGAGTATCCCGCCTTGCCGCTCGTCTGCTGCGGAGGGGTGGCGGCAAACTCGATTGTGCGCGAGGTTATGTCCGGTGCCGTATTCGCCGGCAGGGAGGCTTCGGCGGATAACGCGGCGGGTTGCGCTTACTTGGGGTATCTGCTCATGTCGAAAATCGGGAAGGAGAGTGCCGCATGGACGCTTTGACCGTGTCGCAGGTCAACCGATTGGTCAAGGGGCTGTTAGAGAAGGATGAGACCTTGCAAAGCCTGCTCGTGCGCGGGGAAATATCCAATTACAAGAGGTATACCTCCGGCCATCACTACTTTACGCTCAAAGACGCGGATTGTTCGCTGCGCTGCGTGATGTTCATGAACGATGCAGCCAGGCTGCGCTTTACTCCCGCGGACGGCATGACCGTGCTCGCGGCGGGGCACCTGTCCGTATATCAACGTGACGGGCAGTATCAGCTTTATTGCGCAAGCCTCATGCAAGCGGGCGAGGGCGACCTGACCGCCGCGTTCGAGGCGCTGAAAGCCAAATTAGCCGAGGAAGGCTTGTTTGACCGCGCGCACAAGAAGCCGCTCCCGCGCTACCCCATGCGCGTAGCCCTTGTCACGAGCCCTTCCGGCGCCGTGGTTATGGATATGGTGCGCATATTCCGCAAGCGTTGGCCGCTGTGCAAGCTCATCGTGGCGCCGTGCCGTGTGCAGGGGCAGGAAGCGCCCGGCGAAATTGTGTCGTGCCTGCGGTATGTCAACAATAACGCGCTTGCCGATGTTATCATCGTGGGCAGGGGCGGGGGTAGCGCGGAGGACTTATGGGCGTTTAACGACGAGCGGGTGGCGAGAGCCATATTCGCCTCCCGCATACCCGTGGTCTCCGCCGTAGGCCACGAGCCGGACGTGACGATAGCCGACCATGTGGCCGATTTGCGCGCATCCACCCCGTCCCACGCGGCGGAGCTTGTGTCGCCGGACAAAGACGAGCTCACAATGCGCGTGGCATCTCTGCGGGAACGCCTGCTGCGCGCGCCGTTTACAGAAAGAGCCTCTCAGAATGTGCGGCGGCTTACCGACCGCCTGTTGCGCGCTTTTGAGCGGCAAACACTCTCGTGCGCGCAGGCTTTGGCCGTGAGCGCCGGGCGTTTGCGGGCGTTAGACCCGCTGAGGGTACTCTCGCGCGGATACGCCATAGTGACCGACGAGAGCGGTGTCGCCGTGAAAGACGCGCAAAGCCTGAAAGCCGGCTGTCGGGTAACCGTGCGCCCAGAACGCGGCGCGGCCGTGTGCGTGGTGGAGAGCGTAAACTGACCGCCTCATCGCGCGGGCGCGGGGAGCGGCCTCCGGTTTTGATTGTCTGATATCTCATAAAAGAAAGGGTGGGCGTATTGGCGGCCACATTTGAGCAGTCACTTGCGAGATTAGAGGAGATTACGGCGAAGCTCGAACGCGGGGACGCGCCGCTTGAGGAAAGCGTCAAACTGTATGAGGAAGGCTCCGCGTTGGCGGTTGAGTGCGAGAAAATCCTCGCCGACGCGCGGCAACATGTGGCTTTGTTGGCTACGAACGCGGATGGCGTTGTGGAGGAAACCCCGTTCGCTGTCGAGTCGCAGTAGCGTATATGCGCCACGAGGAAAGGCTCGCGCGATACGCGCAAATGACAGACGAAGGCTTGCGGCGCTGCTTGCCCGCCGAGCCGCTCGCGCAGCAAACGCTGTGCGATGCCATGCGCCACAGCCTTTTTGCCGGAGGCAAGCGCCTGCGCCCCGCGCTGCTTATGGAGTTTTACCGCGTGTGCGGCGGGCGGGGCGAGCGCGCGCTGCCGTTTGCGTGCGGCTTGGAGATGCTGCACACATACTCGCTCATACACGACGACCTCCCCGTCATGGACGATGCCCTCACAAGGCGCGGCAAGCCCTGCTGCCATAAGGTATTTGGCGAGGCGACGGCGTTGCTTGCAGGCGACACATTGCTCACGGCGGCTTTCGAGGCGATGTCCTGCCCGGAAAACGCGAAAGGCTTGGAAGCCGCAAACGTATTGGAGGCGATACACATCGTGGCCGCGAGCGCGGGTATTCACGGCATGGCGGGCGGGCAGCAGCTCGATATGCAAAGCGAAGCCTTGGCGCAGACAAGGGAAAACGCCGAACAAATAGGCATACTGAAAACGGGCGCGTTGCTGCGCGGAGCGGCCGAAGCCGGTTGTGTGTTGGCGGGCGCTCCCAAAACCCGGCGGAAACACGCGGCGTCATACGCGCACAACATAGGGTTGGCCTTCCAGATACGCGACGACATATTGAACGCCGAAGGGCAATCCGTCCAAACGGGCAAGGATTCCGGCAGCGACGGGTCAAAGCTGACACTGGTGAAACTGCTCGGTGTCGGGCGGTGCGAGGAATACTGCCGCGCCCTGACAGGCAAAGCCGCAGAACACCTCGGTGTGTTTGACGACAAAGACTTTCTCGTTTATTTGGCCGAAACACTGGCATACAGAGACAAATAACAACCGCCGCTTTTTACCGCGTGTGCGCGGGGCGGGCTAACGCTCCCGCGATAAACACTCGCGGTAAGAACGTATATACGCCGCTGTCGTCGGTATCCGCGGTAACATTCTACATTCTGCGGATGCCGGGCGTGATTGATATATCGCCGCTCTTGTATTATAATGATGATGCCGGGTAATCCGGGAGCTCAACATTCATTGCGGGCGAAAAGGGGGCGCGGTTGCTTGAAAGTGGATGTGTTGGGGGTGCAAATAGACGCGGTCACGCCTTCCGAGGCGCTTGATGTGGCTTGCCGCCTTATGCGCAGCGGCAGCCCGCGCTATGTCGTCACGCCCAACCCCGAAATAATCCACGCCGCCACCGCCGACCCGCAGCTGCGCCAAAGCCTGAACGGCGCGGACCTATCTGTGGCGGACGGCATAGGCGTGGTGAGGGCGGCAAAAAAACTCGGCCGTCCGTTGCCCTCGCGCGTACCGGGGGTGGAGCTTGCCCAAGGGTTGCTCGCCTATATTGCCGCGGAGGGTAAACGCCTGTTTTTGCTGGGCGGCAAGCCGCTTGTGGCGGAGAAGGCGGCCGGGGAGCTGGCGAAGCGCCACGCGGGGCTGAATATCTGCGGCCATTGCCACGGCTACTTCAAGGAGGACACCCCGATTATCGAGAAAATACGGCTCGCCGCGCCGGACGTTATCTTCGTGTGCCTCGGTTCGCCCCTGCAGGAGCTTTTCATGGCGCGCAACCTGCGCCATGTGGGCTCGGCGCTCATGCTCGGCTTGGGCGGCGCCATTGACATATTCGCCGGCACCAAGAAACGCGCGCCGGCGCTCTTTCGCGGCGCGGGCTTGGAATGGCTTTACCGCTTTGCCACACAGCCCTCGCGGCTTGCCCGCGCGGGCGCGTTGCCGAGGTTTGCGCGCGCGGTAAACGCGCAAAAGAAGCGCGAGAGACTGTGAGGGGCGACATACGCTACGCCCGCGCGGGCGACGATTTACGCCCCCTCTGGCGGCTGTGTTTCGGCGAAAGCGGCGAGACGTTTTTCGGGTATTCCTATTCGCCGGAGCGGTGTTTGCTCGTTGAGGACGACGACGGCGCGCCGCTTGCCATGCTCCACTATCTGCCGCGGCAGCTGTGCATAGGCGGCGAGGAGATACCCGCAGCCTACGCGCTCGGCGTGTGCGCCCACCCGGAGCACCGCGGCCGGGGCTACGCCTCAGACCTTATGGAACAGCTCTTCTTTGAGCTTCACTTGCGTAAAGTGCCGCTTTGCTGTGTGTTGCCGCAGCCGCTTTCCAACGCGCGCTTCTACGAGCGTTTCGGTTTCGCGCGCCCTTCCGCAAAGACGCTGCCCCCCGACCCCGCGCTCCTCGCGCGTTACTACGGGCAGCTTATGGCGCAAAGGCCACACCTGCGGCGCACCGAAGCCGACTGGGCGGCCATGACGCAAGAGTATCGCGTGGAGATGACGGCATCCGGCTATGCGGTGTATGACGGAGACACGCTCATGGAAAGCTACAACACCACCACGGCTTGCTTTAAGGTAATCGAAGGCGAGTATATTCGCTCCTTGGCTCTGCGGCTCGGTTATCCGCCATTGCCGCGGGATGTGAAAGACGAGTGCTGCCCCTGGAACGACACCGGCGGCGCGGCGAGCTTAGACGAAGCGTTTTTCGCCAACACCGCGCCATACGTGAATCTGCTCTATAACTGAGAAAGGGAGGCTATTCCCATGACCGTGGCCATGCTGCTTGCAAACGGATTTGAGACGGCGGAAGCCCTTGTGCCGTTGGATATTCTCAAACGCGGCGGGGTCGCCGTGACGCTCTGCGGCGTTACCGGGGAATATGTCACGTCTTCCCACGGCGTGACGGTAAACACCGACATACCCGCGGATAGGCTCGATGATTTCGATATGTTGCTGCTGCCCGGCGGGGCGGCGGGCGTGAACAACCTGTATACGGACGAAAAGGCGCAAAACGCCGTGCGCCGCGCCGCGAGCGAAGATAAATGGCTCGCGGCCATATGCGCCGCGCCGCTCTTGCCCGCAAGAGCGGGTCTGCTGCACGGCAAAAACGCCGTGTGCCACCCGTCTGTGCAAGACGAACTGCGCGAACTGGGGGTATTGGTGCAAAGCGGCGAACATGTGGTGCTCAGCGGCAATATCATCACGGCGCGGGCCGTGGGCAGTTCGTTTGAGTTTGGTTTTGCCTGCCTTGCGGCGCTGTGCGGCCTGCCCGCCGCGCAACAGGCGCGCGAGGCCATGCTTTGGGGCAAGGCGACATGAAGCTGCCCTTTAAGCTGCCGGCGATAAGGCTGCCGACAATAAAGCTGCCTCCGAGGAAGGCGCGAAGCAGGCCGCCGAAGAAACCCGCCGTGAAGACGGTCAAGAGGCCTGCCGCAAAGCAGCCGTTTGACCTTAGCCGGGTAGAGTTTGCCCCGCGCCCCCGCGCGTTTACCGGTTGCCTTTTCGGCATACTCTACCTCATCGTGGTGTTTGTGGTGTCTTTCACTCTGGGCACATTCGGCTGGAACTGCGTAAACGATGTGCTGGCTCTTTCAAGGGAGCGCGTTACGGCGGAGGACTTTGACTACACGGAAGACATGACCATAGACGACCTTTCGCGAAAACTCAAAGCGGCGGGGATTATCGAGTATGACTGGCTTTTCAGGATGTACGCGGACTTTTCCAACGCCGAAAGCAAGATGGCCAAAGGCAGGTATAACCTCGTGACCACGGACTACCGCGCCATTGTGCACGCCATGAATTCCAACTCCGACCAACGCGCCGAGGTGGAGGTTACCATACGCGAAGGGCTCACGTTGGCGCAAACCTTCAAACTGCTGGAAGAAAACAAAATCTGCACTGTGGCGGAGCTTGAGGAAACGGCCGCCACCATGCTGTTTCGCTACGATTACCTCAAAAACCTGCCCGCCGTGCCTTCGCGCTTGGAGGGTTACCTCTTCCCCGCCACATACCCTCTCCATGTAAACGACAGCCCGCGCTATGTGCTCCAATGGATGGTGCAGACGTTCGACAGGCGCTTCACGGCCGATATGCGAAAGCGCGCCGAGTCGCTGAATATCTCGATAAACGACGTGGTGATTGTCGCCTCGATGATAGAAATGGAGGCCACGGGCGATTACGAGGAGCGCAAAAACGTGGCGTCGGTCATATATAACCGTCTGAAAAGCTCCTCGTTTGAATACCTGCAAATAGACGCCACTATTCAATACTTCCTGCCCGAACGCGTGCCTTCGCTCACCTACGAGCATTTGGAGACGGACAACCCCTACAACACCTACCTCTACCCCGGGCTGCCGCCCGGCCCGATATGCAACCCCTCCCAAGACGCCATACGCGCCGCGCTCTACTCCAACACCACCAACTATTATTACTATCTGCACCCGCCGGGCGAGCCCGCGCTCTTCTTTTCCCGAAAAGACGACTTCGACAAGGCAAAGCAGCAATATTTCGGATAACCGTTGCCAAAGCGATACCATTACAACGCCGGGAGGTACACACAATGCGCCCGTTTGGACTGAATGAAATCCGCGAATCCTATCTCTCGTTTTTCGAGCGCCATGACCATCTGCGGTGGCCGAGTTCGTCGCTTGTGCCCAAAGACGACCCCTCGCTTCTGCTGATAAACAGCGGCATGGCGCCGTTGAAGCCGTATTTTTCCGGCCTCGCGGAGCCGCCGAGCAAGCGCCTCACCACCTGCCAGAAGTGCGTGAGGGTCATAGACATAGACAAGGTGGGCAAGACCGACCGCCACTGTACCTTCTTTGAGATGCTCGGCCACTTCTCCTTCGGCGACTACTTCAAGCGCGAGGCGATAAGGTGGACGTGGGAGTTTTTCACCGATGTGATGGGGCTTGACCCGGCGCGCCTCTATTGCTCCGTGTACCTCGACGACGACGAGGCGTGGGATATATGGGTGAAGGAAGTGGGCGTGAGCGAATCGCGCATGGTGCGTCTCGGCAAGGAAGACAACTTCTGGGATATAGGCGCGGGCCCGTGCGGCCCTTGCTCGGAGATTTATTATGACAGGGGCGCCGCCCGCGGCTGCGGCAAGCCCGATTGCAAGCCCGGCTGCGATTGCGACAGGTTTGTGGAAGTGGGCAACAATGTGTTTACGCAGTTCCACAACGACGGCGAGGGCAATTATACCCCGCTGAGGCAAAAAAACATAGACTTCGGCATGGGCTTGGAGCGGCTTGCCTGTGTGGCGCAGGGCGTGGACAGCGTATTTGAGGTGGACACCGTGGCGCGTTTGCTTGCCGCCGTGAGCGAGGTCTGCCGCGCGCCCTACCGCTCCGGCGAAAAAACCGACGTGTCGCTCCGCGTTATCACCGACCATATCCGCTCCGCCGTAATGCTCGTCTCCGACGGCGTGTTGCCGTCAAACGAAGGGCGCGGCTATGTGCTGCGCCGCCTGCTCCGGCGCGCCGCCGGTCACGGGCGGCTGCTCGGCGCGCGCGAACCGTTTCTTCACGTTTTGGCCGACACCGTGGCGGAGACCGCGGGCGCGGCCTACCCTGAGCTTGCGCGAAACGGCGAGCGTATTCGTAAGGCCATACGCGTGGAGGAAGAGCGCTTCGGCGTGGCGGTGGACGCGGGCATGAAGATGCTCGACGGGGAAATAAAACGCGCGGCGGGCGGCGTATTTTCCGGCGACACGGCGTTCACGCTCTCGGACACGTTCGGCTTTCCGCTGGACCTAACGCGCGAGGTGCTCGAACGGCACGGTCTGACATTAGACGAAGACGCTTATAACGCCGCCCTCACGCTCCAGCGCGAAAAGGCGCGCGAGGCGCGCGCGGCCCTGCGGGGCGATGCCTCGCGTGACGGCGGGGCTTTGGCGCGCGGCTTGCCGCCCACGGTATTCGCGGGCTATGACAGCCTTACATGCGAGGCATCGGTGCTACGTTGCGAAAATGGCGTGATGGTGTTAGACAAAACCCCGTTTTACGCGGAAAGCGGCGGCCAATGTTCCGACACGGGCGTAATTACCGGCCCGCGCGGCGAGGTGTTTCGCGTCACGCTCGCGCAAAAGACACCCGGCGGCGTGGTCTTGCATTTCGGCGAGGCGGAATCCGGGGAGTTTGCCCGCGGCGACACCGTGACGGCAAAGGCGGACGCGGCGCGGCGCGAGGCCGCCGCGCGGGCCCACAGCGCCACGCACCTGCTGCACGCGGCGCTGCGGCAGGTTTTGGGCGAACATGTGACTCAGGCGGGTTCGCTCGTGGAGCCGGATACGCTGCGCTTCGACTTCACGCATTACGCCGCGCTGACGCAACAGGAAGTTACCGCCGTGAATCGCGCCGTAAACGACGCGATATTGGCGGGTCTGCCCGTTACCGTGACGGAAATGCCTTTGCGGCAGGCCAAGGCGCAAGGCGCGGCGGCGCTCTTCGGCGAAAAGTACGGTGAAAATGTGCGCACGGTGCGCATGGGCGAATACTCCTTCGAGCTGTGCGGCGGCACCCACCTTGCCAACACCTCGCTCGCGGGCGCGTTTTATTTCGGGGGCGAATCCTCCGTGGCATCGGGCGTGAGGCGTATTGAGGCCTGCTGCGGCAAGGAGGCGTGCCGCGCGCTTGAAGACGCGCATAATCGGCTCGCCGCCGTGTGCGCCGCGCTGAAAACTTCTCCCGGAGAGCTTGCCGCGCGCATAGAGGGTATGCTCGCGCAAACGCGCGAAGAGCAAAAGAAGTTCGCCTCGCTCAAATCCGCCCTCGCGCGGGCCGAGGCGGAAAAGCTGCTGCAAAGCGCCGCGATGGCGGGCGGATGTCTTCTGCTTGCCGCGCGAATGGAGCAAGCGGACACGCAGTCGCTGAACGAAGCGGGCGATTACCTTAAACAGAAACGCCCCGACATCGCCGCCGTGCTGCTCGCCGAAACGGGCGGCAAGCTGACGTATTTGTGCGTGTGCGGCGCGGAGGCTGTGGCGCGCGGGGCGGACGCGGGCAAAATCGCGCGCGAAATCGCGCAAGCCTGCGGCGGCTCCGGCGGCGGCAAGAGCGACCGCGCCATGGGCGGCGCGAAAGACCCCGCGGCGGCAAAGCGGATATTGGAAAGCGCGGAAAAAATATTGAAAAGGATGTGCGGCAAAGATGAATGACTGTCCGTTTTGCCTTATCGCTTCGGGGGAGATACCGTGCGACATCATATACGGCGACGAGCGCGTGGTGGTGTTCGCCGACATTCAACCCAGAGCCCCCGTCCATCTGCTCTGTGCCCCGCGCGAACACAAAGGCTCCGTGCTTGAAGCCGACGTCTCCTTGGTGGGGCATATATTCGCGGTAATCGCGGAACGCCACGAAGAGTGGGGTCTCGCCGAGGGTTTCCGCGTGGTGACAAACTGCGGCGACAACGGGCGGCAAACCGTGGGGCATTTGCACTTCCATGTGCTCGGCGGGCGGCAGCTATCCGCCGGATTCTGCTGAGGGGGTATGGCGAAGGGGTAACGGATAGTATTCGGAACACCTTAGCCCTATTGCGGCTATGAACCTATTATCTTGACATAATATTTCCTGCCGCGCGGCGGGTCAAACTCGCAGAAGAATATACCCTGCCATGTGCCGAGCAGGAGCTTGCCGCCGTCTATGATGACCGTGGCGGAAGAGCCGACCGCAGAGGCTTTCAGGTGCGCGTGGCTGTTGCCTTCGCCGTGCAGGAACTCCGGGCGGCGGGGAAAGGCTTTGTCTAAGCCGACTTGCAGGTCGCGCGCCACATCGGGGTCGGCGTTTTCGTTGATGGTGATACCCGCCGTGGTGTGCGGGCAGTACACTACGGCAAAGCCGTCCGCCACGCCGCTGCTTGCCGCAGCTTCGCGGACTTGCCCCGTGATATTGTAGAAACCCTGCCGCGAGGTGTCGAGGGTGTACTCAAAAAGGTTCATTCTCCCGCGCTCCTTCGGATATTATCGCGCCGGCGGCCGATATGCCGGGATGTCCCCCTCCCGCAGGAGGAGACGGACGGGCCGCGCTTGTCTGCCGGGGTGGTCGCGGCGCGGCGGCGGGGCTACTTCACCCTCACCACCACTAAGATATTCGAGAGGTTGCGCCCCGCAGGCGTGAGCATACGCCCGTCTAAATACAGCGCGCAGGACGCGCCGCCGTCTAAGTTCATGGCGTTGTGCAGATTGTAGCTTTTGGCTATCTCCGCAAGGCGCGTCATGGTGCAGTCGGGCGCGTTGCCGAACACAAGGGTCTTTTTGTCTTGCGAAAAGCCGATAAACGAGCGCGGGCGCGAGGCGGTGGGCGTTACGGCGGCATCGCCCCCGCGTTGCTCGTTGGCGGCGTTCGCCGTCACCGCGCCTTCGAGTATAAGGCTCGGCCAGCAGCCGATAACGTCGGTTTTGTCGCGCCATTGGTCAATATAGTCAACTTCTTGGTTCCTTGGGTTCAGGAACCTGTTTACGATTTCCGCCGAGGAGCCAATTTTGAAGCGCCCGTCGTTTTGGCTGCTGCCGCTCGTCATGGTCAGCACATAGCTGCCGGCGGACTGGGGTATGGCGGTGTTGCCCTTGCCGATTGCCGTAACCACGCCGTTTTCGATTGTCACGGTCACATCGTGGTTGGTATTCGTGGACGTGGTGGCGAAATACCTGTCGAACATAGCCTGGTAATTGGCGCCGGAATATGTCCTGTTCCATGAGTCTATGTTAAACCAGCCGCTCCAGTCGTATTTCTTGTCCACATAGACCCTCGGCGCGTAGTTCGCGTAATTCATCTGCACGTTGTTGTTCGGGGAGAAACCGATGTATGTCATCGGCGCGTTTACAGCCACCGCCACGTTGCCGCCGCTGATTACCGTGCCCAGCACTATCTGCTTTATCGGCTCCCTTTCGTAGCTGTCGAAGAACGTGCCGTTCACGGCGGCGAGGACTTCGTATTTGTTGCTGTCCACGCTGTTAATGAGCGAGGCGAAAGAGGCCACCTGACCGGCCCTGCCCGCCGTGATTGCCATTACGCGTATGTCGGACGCGGTGAGGTCCACCTGCACGGCGGTCACGCTCCTGCTGCCACCGGACACAGACACCGTCTTGCTCGCGTTGGTCACGGCTTGGTGTTTGGAGGGGGGAGGCGGCGACGATGGGGAAGGCGACGGGGAAGGCGACGGGCTGGGTCTGACGCTCGGCGAGGGCGACGGGGAGGGGGAAGGGGAAGGCGAGGGGGATGGCGACGGAAGAGCGGGCAGCCAAGCCGGCGCTTCTTCGCTCGGCACGCTTGAGGCGTAGTCGCTTTCGGTGAGGTCGCGCGTGGTCACAACGCCTTCGCCGTCCACCACGGCCGCCTGTTTTTGCGCCTCCACGCCGCCCACGGACACAGCGCCCTCAAACACGGCCACGCATATACCCTCGCCCGCGTACTCGACGGAGAAGACCGCATTGCGCGCGTAGAGCTGCACGCCTTGCGCCTCGGCCTCAAGGGGGTTGTTTACGTTTACCCATATCTTTCCCGCGCCAAACAGATACTCGCCCACTCGCAGGGTGGCGTTTTCCTCGACGAGCATATACTGCCCCGACGGCAGTTCCAAAGCCACCCACGAGGCCGGGCCTGCGGCAACCGTGTCGCCGTAAAACAGGCGCGAGCCTATTTGCGCCGGGGCGGCGCTGCCTTCGCCGTCGGTAATCTCGGCGCTGCCGCCTATGCCAACGACCTCGGCCACGCGGCCGTGACCCGGCTCTTCGCCCTCTGCGGCGAAGTCGTCCATGCTTTGGCTGTCGCTGCCGTCGGGCTTCATGGTTTGCATCTCGCCCTCTTCGTCCACAGCGTAGACCCTGTCGCCGGCGATATCCAAACTCACCGCGCCGTCGTCGCTGATAACCTGCAAGCCTTCGCCTTCGGTGTCCACGGCATATACCTTTTCACCGTCGGTGAAGAATACGGTGTCGCCGTCCACGTTGAGCGTGGACGCGCCTTCGTCGGTGAGTTTCTCGGCGTCGCCTTCGCCCTCGGCATCCATGACGTAGATTTTGTCTCCGTCATCTTTGTTTATGAAGTAGACCGTGTCGCCGTCGGCGACAACCGGCCCGGCGGCCTCGTCGGTAATGGCATGGCCGTCTTCGCCGTCCGCGGTCATCACGTAGATTTTGTCGCCGTCGTCTTTGTTTACAAAGCAGAGCTTGTCGCCGCCCGCGTTGAGGTAATCGGCGGCGTCGTCGGCGAGGGGCTTGTCGCCCGTGCCGTCGGTGTTGATAACATGTATTTTGTCGCCGTCGGTTTTGTCTATGTAGTATACCTTATTATCCACCACGCTCACATAGTCGGCGGCGCCGTCGGTCAGCCTCTTAACGTCCGTGCCGTCGGTGCGGGCGGAATAGAGCCTGCCGCCGTCGGAATAGTTGCGGAAAAAGAGCCTGTCGCCGGAGACGTTGATAAAGCCCGCCTCGGCGTTGGCAAGCCGGGTCAGCCCCGAACCGTCGCGGTTCATTGTGTAGAGTTTGCCGCCGTCGGAATAGTTGCGGAAAAAAAGCCTGTCGCCCTGCAAGGCCACATTGCCTCCGTTGATTATATTGCCCGCCGTGTTGCCGCGCGCTATGGGAAGCGGGGCGGCCGGGGAGGGCGACGGCGACGGCGAGGGAGAGGACGAGGGCGACGGCGAAGGCGAGGGGCGCGAAGACGGCGAAACGCCCGCGCACGCGGCAAGCAGCAACGGCAAGGCGAGCAGCAGCGCAAGGATTCTCACCGCGGGCGCTTTCATGACATCACCGCCGTCGCGGTGTGTGTGTGTGTGTGTGTGTGTGTGTGGCGGGGTCCTTCCATTACAATCCACTCCTCAAAACGTAATATCGGTCGCAAATAGAAGCCGTTTTTCATTTATAGCACATCTTCCGGGAATTGTCAACTTACGGCAAAGACGGCGCAAGGTTACGGCTATGTGTCCTATCAATACATCCGCTGAGTGCAGGCCACCTACATAAAGCTGATACAGAGGAACAATGGGTACGAATACATACGGTTTTTTGTAGCCCATTTTGTGGGCCACAAAGCAAAAAAGTGGTCCACATTACGAAACGACACGAAAAGCACAAATAGCCGAAAGCCTTACGCTGCAACGATTTGCGAAACTTTACGAAACGATAGAAAACGTCAGCGTCTACTCCCACTCCACCGTGGAGGGGGGTTTTGAGGTTATATCGTATACCACGCGGCTCACCGACGGCAGCTCGCTTGTAATGCGCGAGGATATGGCGCGCAGCGTCTTGTGCGGCAGCGGCGCGTATTCGCACGTCATGAAGTCGTTGGTGGTCACGGCGCGCAGCGCCACCACGCGGTCGTATGTCCTGCCGTCGCCCTTCACGCCCACCGAGCGCGTGTCGGTGAGCACGGCGAAATACTGGTGGGGTTTTTTGCCCGATTTGTCAATTTCCTCACGCATTATAGCGTCGGCGCGGCGCAGCACATCAAGTTTATCGCGCGTGACCTCGCCCATTACGCGTATGGCAAGCCCCGGCCCGGGAAACGGCTGCCTGGCATACAGCGAGGCGGGCAGGCCGAGTTTTTTGCCCAGTCGGCGCACCTCGTCTTTGAAAAGGCCGGAAAGCGGCTCGATGATTTCCTTGAAGTTCAGCCTTTCGGGAAGCCCGCCCACATTGTGGTGGCTTTTGATGGTGGCGCCGTATTTGCCGCCGGACTCCACGATATCCGGGTATATGGTGCCCTGGGCGAACACGGGTATATTGCCGAGCGCGGCGGCTTGCTCCTCGAATACCTTGATAAACTCCTCGCCGATACGTTTGCGCTTATCCTCCGGGTCGGTCACGCCTTTGAGCCTATCCAAGAACCTGTCCGCCGCGTTGACGCGGATAAAGCGCAGTTTGCGCGAGGCGAACGCGCGCTCTATCTCGTCGCCCTCGCCTTGCCGCATGAAGCCGTGGTCCACGAATATGCAGGTAAGCCGCCCGGGCAGCGCCTTTGCCAGCAGCGCGGCGCACACGGAGGAATCCACCCCGCCGGACAAGGCGAGCAGCACCCGCTCTTCGCCCGCTTTTTGCCGGATACGCTCCGTGGCGGTGGCGATATAGTCGTCTAACTTATAGTCCCCCCGCGCGCCGCATATATCGAAGAGGAAGTTGCGGATAACCTTGCTTTGCGTGTGCGCCGATTCGGGGTGAAACTGTGTGCCGTACAGCCTCCGCCCCGCGTGTTCGCAGGAGGCCGCGGGGCAGCAAGGCGTGGAGGATGTGGCGGCAAAGCCTTCCGGCAGGCGCGATACGATGTCGCCGTGGCTCATGAGGGCGGGAAACGGCGCGTCGGCGCCGAGCAGCGCCGAAGGGGCGGAGGGGCTGACCACAACACGCCCGTATTCGCCGGCGGCGCCGGGGGTAATCTCGCCGCCGAGCATATGGCACATCATCTGCATGCCGTAGCATATGCCGAGCACGGGTATGCCTAAGCTCCACACATCGCCGTCGCACCGGGGCGAGAGCGGCAGATACACGCTGTCCGGCCCGCCCGTCATTATTATGCCGATGGGGTTGCGCGCCTTTATCTCCCCGGCGGAGATACTGCCGGGCTCGATGGCCGAGTACACGCCGCAATTTCTGACCGCGCGGGCGATAAGCTCTTTATATTGGCCGCCGAAGTCGAGCACCAACACAAGCTCGTTCATATCTCCACCGTCCCGTCATACACCGCCACGCAGTCGCCCGTCATAAACACGGCCTCGTCGGTATAGTTAATAATCAGCTCGCCGCCGAGCAGCCGCACCTTCACGTCCGCGCCCTTGTCGCAATGGCCGTTGAGGGTGGCCGCCACAACGGCGGCGCAAGCGCCCGTGCCGCAGGCCTGTGTCTCGCCGCTGCCGCGTTCCCACACGCGCATCTTTATGTGGGTTTTGTCAATCAGCTCCACAAACTCCGTGTTTATCCTGTCGGGGAAGAGGGGGTTGTTCTCAAACAGCGGGCCTATGGCGGCGATGTCGAGTTTATCCACCCCGGAGCAGAAGACCACGGCGTGGGGGTTGCCCATGGACACGCACGTGATGGCGTATGCCTTGCCGCCGATGCCGACCTCCCGCGCCACCACGCTCTCGCCGGACAGGTTTACGGGGATTTTTCCCGGCGAAAGCTCCGCGCGGCCCATATCCACCTTCACTGCCCACACGAGCTTGTTTTTTGTGGAGAGGGTGAGGTTCTTCACGCCGCTCGCGGTTTCGATACGCATACCGCGCTTTTTCACGATGCCGTGGTCGTGGAGGTACTTGGCCACGCAGCGTATGGCGTTGCCGCACATCTTGCCCTCGCTGCCGTCGCGGTTGAACATACGCATACGCGCGTCGGCGACATCCGAGCGCAATATCAGCACCACCCCGTCGCCGCCCACGCCCGTATGCCTGTCGGAGAGGAACACCGAGAGCGATTCGGGGGAGTTGAGCGCCATATCGAAGCAGTTGATGTAGATATAGTCGTTGCCGCAGCCGTGCATTTTTGTGAAGCGGAGTTTCACGCGTTCGCTCCTGAGGCGGCTGACGTCAATAAGTTCCGTGTTGGTCTCCGTGTAGTCGGAAAGCAGGCTGTCCGCCAAGGCGTTGGCGGTGTCCACGGAGGTAAGGCACGGTATGCCCAGCGACGTGGCCTTCCTGCGGAGCTGCACATCGTCGTGGGCGGGGTCTCTGCCTTTTTCGGAGGTGGAGATAATATAGCTGATTTTGCCGCTTTCCAAGAGGCGCGCCGTGTTGTCCGCGGGGTTTTCGCGGATTTTGGGCACACTCTCGGCCGCTATGCCCTTGCCCGTCAGGAATTGCGCCGTGCCGCTCGTGGCGTGGAGGGTAAATCCGCATTTGAGCAGCTTTTCGGCCACGGCGGCGATTTCGGCCTTGTCGCCGTCGCGCACCGTTATGAGCACCCCGCCGCTCTTTTTCATTTTGTAGCCCGCGGCCACAAGCCCCTTGTAAAGCGCTTCCTGCAAGTTTTTGCCCAAGCCCAGCACCTCGCCGGTAGACTTCATCTCCGGGCCGAGGTGGGTGTCCACATCGGCGAGCTTCTCGAAGGAAAACACGGGCACCTTCACCGCCGTATACGGCGGGATTTTGGCAATGCCGGGCGATACGCCGAGCGAGGCGAGGGTGTGGCCCAAGGCGGCCTTTGTGGCAAGCTCGCACATGGGCACGCCCGTGACCTTGCTGATATACGGCACGGTGCGCGAAGCCCTGGGGTTGACCTCGATAACGTAAACGTCGTTATCGTACAGCACATACTGTATGTTCACAAGCCCCTTCACGCGAAGTTCCCTGCAAAGCCGCCCGGTAATGGCGCATATCTTCTCCAAGGTCTCGTCGTCTAAGCTGACGGCGGGGTAGACGGCTATGCTGTCGCCGGAGTGGATACCCGTGCGCTCGATGTGCTCCATGATACCGGGTATGAGCACGTCCGAGCCGTCGCAGATGGCGTCCACCTCTATCTCCGGCCCGCTGAGGTATTTGTCTATCAACACGGGGTTCTCCTGCTTGTGGCGCAGGATGATTGCCATATATTCGCGTATGTCCTCGCGCGAAAACGAGATAATCATATTCTGCCCGCCGAGCACATAAGACGGCCGCATTAACACGGGGTAGCCGAGCTTTTCGGCGGCTTCCAGCGCCTGGGCCTCCGTGGTGACGGCGAAGCCCTTCGGGCGCTTTATGTCAAGGCGTTCCAGCAGCGCGTCGAAGCGCTCCCTGTCTTCGCATATGTCTATGCTGTCGGCGGAGGTGCCGATAATGGGCACGCCGCGCTCGCTCAGTTTTTTGGTGAGTTTTATCGCCGTGCCGCCGCCGAAGGCCACTATGACTCCCTGCGGCCTTTCGACCTCTATCACGCCCATCACGTCGTCCACACAGAGCGGCTCGAAGTAGAGCCTGTCCGCCGTGTCGAAGTCGGTGGACACCGTCTCCGGGTTATTGTTGATGACGATGACCTCATAGCCCATCTCTTTCAGCGTCCACACGCAATGCACACAGGCGTAGTCAAACTCTATGCCCTGGCCTATGCGTATGGGGCCGCTGCCGAGCACCGCCACGCGCGGTTTGGCGCTCTTTTGCGCAAACGGCAGGGCTTCGTTTTCCTCGCCGCGGCTGACGGAGTAGAAATACGGCGTTTTCGCCTCAAACTCGCCGCCGCAGGTGTCCACCATCTTGTAAATGAGGGGCGCGGCGGGGGCGAAAGCCCCTCGGGCGATGTTGGCTATGCCGTGCAGGAACCAGCGGTCCACCTTTGTGGCCTCGTATATCTCGTCTATGTCAAAGCCTCGCTTTATGGCGGCGTACAGCACAAAGAGCCTGTCGTCGGTCACGGCGGAGAGCATGGCGCGAATCTCGCCGTCCGTCTTGGCGGCAAGGCTCGGCAGGGCAAGGTCGCTCACGCCGATTTCCGCCCCGCGCACGGCTTTGAGCAGCGCCTCCTCAAACGTGTCCGCGATGGCCATAACCTCGCCGGTAGCCTTCATCTGTGTGCCCAAGTCCTTTTGGGCGTATACGAACTTATCAAACGGCCATTTGGGGAACTTGACCGCCACATAGTCCAGCGCCGGCTCAAACGCGGCGAAGGTGGTGCCGGTCACGGCGTTGACGATTTCGTCGAGCGTGTAGCCGACAGCCACCTTTGTGGCCACTTTGGCAATGGGGTAGCCCGTGGCCTTGCTCGCGAGGGCGGATGAGCGCGACACACGCGGGTTGACCTCGATGACGGCATACTCGAAGCTGTGCGGGTGCAGCGCGAGCTGCACATTGCAGCCGCCCTCCACGCCGAGGGAATGGACAATATTCAGCGCCGCCGTGCGGAGCATTTGGTATTCGCGGTCGGCGAGCGTCACGGCGGGGGCGATGACTATGCTGTCGCCCGTGTGTATGCCCATAGGGTCGAGGTTTTCCATGGAACAGATGGCCACGGCGTTGCCCGCGCGGTCGCGCATGACCTCAAACTCTATCTCCTTCCACCCGGCGATGGATTTTTCCACGAGTATCTGGCCGATTGGCGAGAGCGCGAGCCCGCCGGAGGCGATGTCGCGCAGCCTTGCCTCGTCTTTGGCAATACCGCCGCCGCTGCCGCCCAGCGTGAAGGCGGGGCGCACTATCACGGGGTAGCCCTCGGCTTGCGCGAACGCCAAGGCGGCGGATACGTCCGTGGCGATGACGGAGGGCACCACGGGCTGCCCGCAGGAGCGCATGGTTTCCTTGAAGATTTGCCTGTCCTCGGCTTTGTCTATGGCGTCGGGAGAAGAGCCGAGCAGCCTCACGCCGCGCTCGCGCAAAAACCCCGCGCGCGAGAGCTGCATACAGAGCGTCAGCCCCGTTTGGCCGCCGAGGCCGGAGAGGATACTGTCCGGGCTTTCTTTTTCAATGATACGTTTCACCGTGGCGAGCGTGAGCGGCTCGATGTAGATTCTGTCGGCGATATTGCCGTCGGTCATAATCGTGGCGGGGTTGGAGTTGACGAGCACAATCTCTATGCCGTCCTTACGCAGCACGCGGCAGGCCTGAGTGCCCGCGTAGTCAAACTCCGCCGCCTGGCCGATGACTATGGGGCCGGAGCCGATGACCAGGACCTTTTTTATGCTTTTATCGAGCGGCATAAGCGTCCATCCTTTCGATGAAGCTGTCAAACAGGAAGGCCGTGTCGAGCGGGCCGCCGCGCGCCTCCGGGTGAAACTGCACGGAAAAAGACAAGCCGTAATCCATACCCTCGCATGTGCCGTCGTTGATGTTCTTAAAGGAGCAGTCGTCGGCGAGCACGGCGTATCCGTGGTTTTGGCTTGTGACATACACGCGTTTTGTGCGCGTGTCGAGCACGGGCTGGTTTGTGCCGCGATGGCCAAACGGGAGCTTTCCGGTTTTGTAGCCGCTTGCCAAGGCGAGCATTTGGTGGCCGAGGCATATGCCGAATATAGGGATTCCCGCGCCGCGCAGCTCGCGCAGCGCGGCCACAATGCCGCTGTTCGCGTCTTCGGCGGGGTCGCCCGGACCGTTGCCGAGCATAACGCCGCGCGGCTCGCAGCGCAGTATGTCGGCGGCGGGCGTATCGTGCGGGAAAACCCACACCTCACAGCCGCGGGTCGCGAGGGCCTCGATAATGCCGCGCTTTGTGCCGAAGTCCATCAGCGCCACGCGCCGGGCGCCGGGCGCGCCGTGCTTTTCGAGCTGTTTCACGGAGCAGGCGGCCACGGCGCGCCGCACGGAATAAGCCGATATTTCGGCCATGTCGGCGGGCGTGGGGGGCGAATATGTAATTTTGCCGTTCATCACGCCGCCGCTGCGTATGGTCTTCGCGAGCGCCCTGGTGTCTATGCCGCACAAACCCACCACGCCGCGCTCGCGCAGGAAGTCGGAGAGTTTGCCCTCGCTGCGGAAGTTGGAGGGCGTTTGACACGGGTGTTTGACGATATACGCGGCGGCGGCCACCCCCGCGCTCTCGAAGTCGGGGGGTATAACGCCGTAATTGCCGATAAGCGGGAATGTTTGGAGCAATATCTGACCGTAATAGCTGGGGTCCGTGAGCGTTTCCAAATAACCGACCATGCCGGTGGAAAACACCACCTCCCCGGTAACCTCGCCTTCGGCGCCGAAATACTCCCCGCGAAAGCTGCGGCCGCCGGCCAGGGTCAGGTAAGCCGCCATCATATCGCCTCCTGCTCCAAAACTTCTTTCCTCGGGCGCGAGAGCCCGCGGTTACCCGTGAAGCACGCCGTGCAAAACGGCAGCGAGCAGCCCGCGCAGGCCGCCCTCATGCCGTCTATGCTGATATAACCCAAGCTGTCCGCGCCTATCGCGCGGGCGATTTCGCCAATGCCCATTTTTGTGGCGATGAGGTTTTCCTCGCTGTCTATATCCGTGCCGTAATGGCAAGGGTGGTAAAACGGGGGGCTGGAAACCCGCATATGCACTTCAACCGCCCCCGCGTTTTTCAGGCTCTTCACGATTTTCTCAATGGTTGTGCCGCGCACGATGGAATCATCCACAAGCACAACGCGCTTGCCGCCGATGTTTTCCAGCAGCGGGTTGAGTTTCAGCCTCACGGCGCTGTCGCGCTCGGTCTGCGTGGGGTAGATGAAACTCCTGCCTATATAGCGGTTCTTCACAAAGCCCGCCGCCTGCGGTATGCCGCTTTCCGCGCTGTAACCGCAAGCGGCGTCCAAGCCGGAATCGGGCACCCCGCACACCACGTCCGCCCGCACGGGGTATTCCCGCGCCAGGGCGAGGCCCATATTGTAGCGGGCCTTATACACGGAAAGCCCGTTGATTATCGAATCCGGGCGTGAAAAATAGACATACTCGAATATACAGAAACCGTGCCCGGGTTCGTTTCCGGCGAGCGCCACCTCGCGCCGCGTTATCTCCCCGTTTTCAATTACCACAACCTCGCCGGGCAGCACATCCCCCGCAAGCTCGAAACCGCAGGCGTCGAAGGCGCAGCTCTCGGACGCCACCGCGTAGCCGCTCGCGTTGCGCCCGATGCAGAGCGGGCGGAAACCGGTGCCGTCGCGCACGGCGATGAGTTTATTCTTACCGCTCGCGGCAACGAGCGAAAACGCCCCGCGCATCATGCCGGCGGCCGCGATAATGCCCCGCACAGTACCGCGCTCTTTGGTTATCATATACGCGCAAAGGGCGGAAACCACCTCGCTGTCGCTCGTGGCGTAAAAGCGGAGCCCTTTGTCCATGAGCCACTCGCGCAGCTCCAGGGCGTTTGTCACATTGCCGTTGTGGGCTATGACAATCCTGCCCGTAAGGTACTCCGTCACAAAGGGCCCCACGTTTTCCGGGGTGTTGCCGCCCGTGGTGGAATAGCGCGCGTGTCCCACGGCCACATTGGAATGCGCGAACTCTCCGAGCCTTTCGCCGGAAAACACCTCGCTCACCAAGCCCACGCCCTTGCGGCAGACAATCCTGTTGCTGCACACGGCGGCTATGCCCGCGCCCTCCTGCCCCCTGTGCTGCAGCGCGAGAAGGCCGTTGTAGGCAATGCCGGCGGCTTCCGGCACGGTGACGTTTACGCCGAACACGGCGCATTCTTCGCGGGGCTTATCGTTTGCCGCCATAACCTTCCGGCCCCTCAGTTCGCGGTGTAGAGCTGTTCGTAGGGGTTCTGCGTGTTTGGTTTGAGCGCGTAGTATTCGCCGCGCAGCAGCTGCGATAAATCGAGGCCGAAGTACCCCGCGAACTCGCTCAGCAAAGGCGTGATTTCGTCTATGTCGCCGGGCTCGGCCGCCTGCATGGTAACCTGCGCGGGCAGGTTCGCGGGGGGCTTTGGCGAACGTATGATAATGCGCCCGCCGTGCATACCCGTGCCGGTAAAGTTGCCCACGGGCACATCGGAGCAGCCCATGCCGAGCACCACAATAAGCCCTCCGGCAAGGTATTCGCCCAAGAAGCTGCCGGCGCGCCCGCCTATGACTATGGAGGGCTTTTTGCCCTCATACTCTTTCATGTGTATGCCCGTCCTGTAACCGCTGTTGCCGCGCACGAAGATGCCGCCGCCGCGCATGGCGTAGCCGAGGGCGTCCCCCGCGTTGCCGTCTATCACGATTTTGCCGTCGTTCATGGTGTCGCCCACGGCATCCTGCGCGTTGCCGCCCACATATATAACGCCGCCGTCGAAGTAAGCGCCCAAGGCGTTGCCGGGGGTGCCCCGGAGCGTCAGCGTTTTGCAGCGAAGGCCGCCGGCGATGAATCTTTGCCCGGCGCAGTCGTGCACGGTGATGTCGTCGGAGGCGGCCGCTTTGATTTTCTCGCCCAAAGCCTTGTGGTTTAAGTTTTTCGCGGAGATTGTAATCATTTACCGCGCCTCCCCAAGTTTCTCCTGCCGCGCCTTGCTTGTAAACGCCATGAGGCCGGGCTTTTCGCAGATTTGCTCAAAGTCCAGCGTGTCTAAGGGGGTGCCGTCGCGGAGCAGGCTTGTGTATATGCCGGCCTTGCCTACGTCGCCGACCATAATATATCCGTTTAGCCTGTTGTCCGAATAAAACAGGCGCTTGTAACCGTCGCCTTCCCCGGCGGCGCGGACGTTGCCGGTATAGTTGCCCGCGGTGATGATATGCAGGCCGAAAAACCCCACGGCGTTCATGGGAACGGCTTTGTCAAAGCTCTTTTCGCCCCCCGCCATATTCACCCCGGCACATTCGCCCTGCATATAGGCGTTTGGCAGCAGCGCCATAACCTTGCTCTCGCCGCTCGACGCGTCGAGCGCCTGCGCACAGTCGCCGGCGGCGTATATATCGGGCGCGGAGGTTTCCGAACGGGCGTTTATTATGATACCCCTGTCCGTGTCGGCGACACCTTTAAGCAGCGCGGTGTTTGGGCGTACGCCCACGGCCGTGACGAGCAAGTCAAAGGCGATTGCCTCGCCGCTTTCCAAATAGGCCGTGCCCGGCTCGAAGCGCTTTACCGAGGAGGAGAGGCGGAAGCTCACCCCCTTGCCCTCGATATGGCGCGCCACCGCGGCCGCGCCGCCCTCGTCGAGTATGCTTGAGAGTATGCGCGGCGCTATGTCCGTTACGGTGATACTCGCCACTTTTTCCGAAATGCCCTCCGCGCACTTCAACCCGATAAGCCCCGCGCCGATAATCAGCGCCTTTTTGTGCGGCGCGAGGGCGGCTCCCAAGGCGCGGGCGTCGGCAAGCGAGGAAAACGAATACTTGCCCTTCACCGTGTCCAAGCCCTCAAACGGCGGCACAAACGGCGAGGAACCGGCGGCCACGAGCAGTTTGTCGTATGGCACGCGCGCGCCGCCTTCGAGTATCACGGCCTTCCCTTTCGCGTCCACGGCCGCGGCCCGCTCACCCGTCACCTTGCAGTTATTGCGCTCATAAAAGTCCGCGGGCCTGTAATCCATGCCGGAGTCGGCGACCTTCCCCGCCACGAGGTAGGAGATGAGCGGGCGGGAGTAAATGCGGGCGCCCTCGGCGGAGATGATTGTAACCTCGCCGTCTTTGTCGCGGGAGCGTATGCCCTCCGCCCCGCCGACCCCGGCCGCGCCGTTGCCGATGATAACGTATCTCACCGCGCGTTACCCCCTTTCCTCATACACAATCGCGCCGTTGGGGCAGCCCTTCACGCAGGCGGGCGAGCCGGTGTTTTTCACGCAAAGCTCGCATTTTTGCACAGCGCCGTTTTCGGAGGGCGACACCGCGCCGTATGGGCAGACGAGTATGCAGGTGTAGCAACCGACGCAGCGCTCGCCGTCTATGGCGATAACGCCGTCTTGCGCGGTGAGCGCGCCCGTGAGGCAGCTTTTCACGCAGAGCGGCTCGCGGCAATGGCGGCAAGACACGGCGAAGCTGATGTCGTCGCGCTCCTCAATACGAATACGCGGATTGATGGCGATGTCTTTGAGCGCCCTCGCCATGTCTTTCTCCCCCGAAGCCGCGAAGGCGCAGTAATATTCGCACAGGTGGCAGCCGAGGCACCATTTTTCGTTCACATATACCCTTTTCACGCCGTCACCTCCACACAAGGTAATCCTCGCGCCCCGCGCCCACGGACACATACTTTATCGGGCAACCCACGGCGTTTTCTATGTAGCGCACATATTCGGAGGCGGCCGGCGGCAGCTCGCCGGGGCTGCGGCAACGCGAAATATCCGTCCGGAAGCCGTCTAAATACTCGATTACGGGCTTTGCCCTCACGAGTTTGTCGCCGGAAGGAAACTCGCCCGTGCGAAGGCCGTCTATGTCGTATGCCACACACACGGGGATTTTGGGCAGATACGAGAGCACATCGAGCTTTGTGAGCGCCAGTTCGTCCGCGCCTTGCACGGCGATGCCGAAACGGGAGGCGGGTATGTCGAATGTGCCGACCCTGCGGGGGCGGCCCGTCGCCGCGCCGTATTCGCCGCCCGCTTCCCGCAGGGCGGAAGCCTCGTCGCCAAACAGTTCCGAGGTAAACGGCCCTTCGCCCACGCAGCTGGAATAGGCCTTCATCACGCCGACCACATTGTCGAGCCTTGCGCCCGGAATACCCGCGCCCGCCGTGGCGTAGCAGGCCAAGGTTTGCGAGGAAGTGGTGTATGGGTATATGCCGTAGTCAATATCGCGCAGCGAGCCGAGCTGCGCCTCAAAGAGTATATCTTTGCCGCTTGCCGCGGCGGAGCGAAGGTACGCCGTGGTGTCGGCGATATACGGCGCTATGGGCTCGGCGTATCGCTCCAGCCAGCGCAGGGTGTCCCCGGCGCTGTCCGTGCGCGCGCCGTAACCGCTGAAAGTGAGGTTTTTCCATGCCAGCAAATGCTCCGTTTTTTCCGCGAGGGTATCGCGCTCGAGCAAATCGCCCATGCGCAGCCCTTTTTTCATGTATTTGTCGCCGTACACGGGGGCTATGCCGCGCCTTGTGGAGCCGTATTTTTTGTCGGCAAGCCGCTCCTCCTCCAAAACATCCTGCGTTCTGTGATACGGCAGGCATATAAAGGCCCTGTGGCTGATGATGAGGTTTTCGGGCGTGAGTTTCACACCCTTGGCGGCAAGCGAGTCCATCTCGCCGCACAGGTGCTCGATGTCTATGACCATGCCCGCGCCCATGACGTTGACGGTGCCCTCGCGCAACACGCCCGACGGCAAGAGGTTGAGCACAAACTTGCCGCCGCTGTTGACCACCGTGTGCCCGGCGTTGTTGCCGCCCTGATAGCGGCAGATAACGCCGTAGCGCTCCGAGAGCAAATCCACCATGCGCCCTTTGCCTTCGTCGCCCCAGTTGACTCCCACTATTGCCGTCAGCATTGTGAAGCCCCCCTACACCGTAATGTTTATGTCTTCGCTTCGCATTTGCCCGAAAGCGCCGAGCGCGTTGCCGAGAGAGGCGAGAAACTCTTCCGTCTGCTCCTTTGCCCTGCCCGTGAAGTCTTCGGCCCGCAGAATGTCCGCCAATTCGTCCGCGTCCAATCCGAAGGCCCTGTCTGAGGCGATACGCTCCAAAAGGTCGTTGTCTTTGCCGCGCAGCTTAATGTTTTCGGCCGCGTCCATGGAATGGCGCCTAATACGCTCGTGCAGCTCCTGTCTGTCGCCGCCTTTTTTCACGCCTTGCATGAGTATATTCTCGGCGGCGAGAAACGGCAGCTCCTCGCGCAAGTGCTTCCGCATAACGCCGGGATACGGCGTGAGGCCGCCGATAACGTTGATGTAGAGCGAGAGCACGGCGTCGGCGGCCAAGAAGGCTTCCGGGAGCACAATACGCCTGTTGGCGGAGTCGTCGAGCGTGCGCTCAAACCATTGTTCGCTTGCCGTAAGGGCCGTGTTCTGCGCCGAAACAATGATAAAGCGCGAGAGCGAGGCCATGCGTTCGCTCCTCATGGGGTTGCGCTTATACGCCATGGCGGAGGAGCCGACCTGCGAAGGCTCGCGCGGCTCGTCCGCTTCCTGCAGGTGCTGCAAAAGCCTGACATCGGAGGAAAACTTATACGCGCTTTGGGCGATGCCGGAGAGCGCGGAGAGGGTGAAAAAGTCTAATTTGCGGGGGTAAGTCTGGCCTGTGACGGGGAAAACCTCCGGGAAGCCCATCTTTTCGCATATCTTCCGCTCAAGCGAAACCACCTTTTCGTGGTTGCCGCCGAAGAGCGAGAGGAAGCCGGCCGCCGTGCCCGTGGCTCCCTTGCAGCCGAGGAGCTTGAGGCGGCTTGCGGAAAAGTCTAAATGCTCAAGGTCGAGCAAGAGGTCTTGCATCCAAAGCGTGGCGCGCTTGCCCGCCGTGGTGGGCTGGGCGGGCTGAAAATGCGTGTACGCGAGGCACGGCAGCGCTTTGTGCCGCTCCGCGAACGCGGCGAGCGCGCCAATGGTCGCCGTGAGTTTCTCGCGTATATACGATAAGGCGGTTTTCTGGATGATGATGTCCGTGTTGTCGGTCACATAGCAGCTTGTGGCGCCGAGGTGGATAATGGGGCCGGCAAGCGGGCACTGCTCGGCATACGCCCTGATGTGCGCCATCACATCGTGGCGCGTTTCGCGCTCATAGCGCGCCGCCGCGCCGTAGTCGATGTCGGTAACGCGCGCCTTCATTTGGGCTATTTGCTCCGCCGTAACGCCGAGCCCCAGTTCCATTTGGCTTTCGGCGAGCGCCACCCAGAGTTTCCGCCATGTGGAAAACTTATTGTCGTCGGAAAACAGGCGCTGCATCCTCTCGCTTGCGTAGCGCCTGCACAGCGGGTTTTCGTAGCGGTCAGACATCGGCGAGCCTGCGCAGCACATCGGCGTAACCTGCGAGCACATCGCCCAAGTCGCGGCGAAACCTGTCTTTGTCGAGTTTTTCGCCGGTGGCGATATCCCAAAACCTGCACGAATCGGGCGAGAGCTCGTCGCACAGGATGAGCTCGCCGCCGGCTCTGCCAAACTCCAACTTGAAGTCAACGAGCCTAATGCCCGCGCGGGCAAAAAGGGGGCACAGCAAGTCGTTTATTCTCAGCGAAAGGCGTGTCATTTCGTCCAATTCTTCCTTTGTGGCCAACCCCAGCGCCGTGATGTGGGATTCGCAGATGAGCGGGTCGCCCAGTTCGTCGCTTTTGAGGCTGAACTCCACCACGGTGTTTTTCAGCTCCGAGCCTTCCGGCACACCGTAACGCTTGGAGAAGCTGCCGGCGGCCACGTTCCTGACAATGACCTCCACCATCACAATATCCGCTTTGCGCACGAGGGCGGCGGTGTCGCCTTGCGCTTCGAGCAAATGCGTCTTTATGCCGTGCCCTTCAAGAAACCCAAACAGTTTATGGCTGATGGCGGCGTTGAGTTTGCCCTTGCCGTCCAGTTCAGCCTTCTTCTCGCCGTTGTAGGCCGTGGCGGAATCGCGGTAACGCAGAATGAGGCTACCCCCGTCGGGGCCGCGGCAAACGGTCTTGGATTTTCCCTCATACAGTACCTCGCACATACGCTCATTCCCCCGCGTGCTTTATTCCCAGTATCTCCAGCTCTTTTTCGTTCAGCCCCACGCCCCGCAGCATAAGGCGGTTGCCCCTGAGCGCCTCTATGGAGTTTATGCCCATGCCGCCCATCATCTCCTTTATCTCGTGCCGCCACGCCGTGAGCAGGTTCACAAGGCGCATATAGCCTATGTCGGGGTTCAGGCGTTTCACAAGCTCCGGCATCTGCGTGGCGATGCCCCAGTTGCACTTGCCCGCGTGGCAGCTGCGGCAGAGGTGGCAGCCGAGGGCGAGGAGCGCCGCCGTGCCGATATACACGCAGTCCGCGCCGAGGGCGGCGGCCTTGATGATGTCGGCGCTGGAGCGTATGCTCCCGCCCGCCACAATAGAGACGTTGTCGCGTATGCCTTCGTCGCGCAGGCGCTTATCCACCCCCGCGAGCGCAAGCTCGATGGGTATGCCCACGTTGTCGCGTATGCGCGTGGGGGCCGCGCCCGTGCCGCCGCGAAAGCCGTCTATGGCGATAACGTCCGCGCCGCTGCGGGCGATGCCGCTGGCGATGGCGGCCACGTTGTGCACGGCGGCGATTTTGACGATGACGGGCTTGCGGTAATCGGTGGCTTCCTTGAGCGAATACACAAGCTGGCGCAAATCCTCTATGGAGTAGATGTCGTGGTGCGGCGCGGGGGATATGGCGTCGCTGCCTTCGGGTATCATGCGCGTACGGGAGATGTCGCCGATAATCTTCGCGCCCGGCAAGTGCCCGCCTATGCCCGGCTTCGCGCCCTGACCCATTTTGATTTCTATGGCCGCGCCGCTGTTGAGGTACTGCGGGTGCACCCCGAAGCGCCCGGAGGCCACCTGCACTATGGTGTTCTTGCCGTAGCGGTAGAAATCCTCGTGGAGCCCGCCCTCGCCCGTGTTATATAAAACCCCCAGCGCCTCGGCGGCGCGGGCGAGGCTTTCGTGGGCGTTGTAGCTGATTGAGCCGTAACTCATGGCGGAAAACATAACGGGCATAGACAGCGAAAGCTGCGGCGGCAGGTTGTTTTGCAGCCGCCCGTCTTTGCCGCGCGCCACAGTGCGCGGCTTTGCGCCGAGGAAGACCTTGGTTTCCATGGGCTCGCGCAGCGGGTCTATGGAGGGGTTGGTAACCTGCGAGGCGTTGAGCAGGATTTTGTCAAAATACACGGGGTAGGGCTTCGGGGTGCCCATGCCGGAGAGCAGCACACCGCCGCTGCCCGCCTGGCGATACAGCTCGTTGATGGTCTCGCCGCTCCAGTTCACGTTTTCCTTGTATGTGTTGCCGCTTCTGACGATTTTGAGCGCGCGGGTGGGGCAGAGCGTCACGCAGCGGTGGCAGTTCACGCACAGCGCGTCGTCGCACACCAATTTGCCCGCGTCGGGCAGGTACTCATGCACGCCGTTGGCGCATTGGCGCTCGCAGGCGCGGCAGGCGACGCACCTGTCGGGGTTGCGTATGACCTCGTAATCGGGGTGTATATAGTTCACGGGCATTACTCGTCACCTCCGTGCAGGCGAAACATGACGAGCTGGCCGCCGCTCGGCGCCCACACGGCGTCTAAGTCCGGCTCTATGACGCGGATGGCCGCCTCCTCGCTCGCCACATAGCACATATCGCCCTTTTCGCCCACCACCATGCTACGCAGCTTTAATCTGTCGTTTAGCGCGAGCAAACCCCCGGCAAAGCCCACGATGATGGAGAACGGCCCCGTGATGAGCTGCGCGGCGAACATAATGCGCAGGTATTCGTGCTCGGCGCGCTCGGCCGGCTCCATGCGCCCGATGGTCTGCCAAAACGGCGCGGCGATGACGGAGGCTATTTCCTTATAGGTAAGGCCGTGCTTCCTGTGGAGGTAGTCTATGATGTATGTGATAACCTCCGTGTCGGTCTGGAGCGAGCACTTGTAGCCGTGCATCTCAATGGCGCGGCGGTTGGCGTCATAGGAGGAGATTTCGCCGTTGTGGATAACGGAGTAATCGAGCAGGGCAAACGGGTGCGCCCCGCCCCACCAGCCGGGCGTGTTGGTGGGGTAGCGGCCGTGGGCCGTGAAACAGTAGCCCTCGTATTCCTCCAAACGGTAAAAACGGCCGATGTCTTCGGGGTAGCCGACCGCCTTAAACACCCCCATGTCCTTGCCGCTGGAAAAGACATACGCGCCGGTGATTCGCGTGTTGATGCGAAACACGCACTGCACGGTAAACTCGCGCTCGTCGAGCTGGCTCTCGGCAAGTTTGGTGGGCAAGGGCGCAACGAAATAGCGCCATATAAGCGGCTCGTCGGTTACCTCCTTAACCTTCCTCGTGGGTATTTTCGAGAGGTTGACTATATCAAAATGGCGCTCCAAGAACTCCTCGCATTCCTTCTTGGCGCCCGTGTTGTCGTAGAAAATATGCAGGGCGTAAAGCTCTTTGTAGGCGGGGTAGATGCCGTAGGCGGCAAAGCCCCCGCCCAGGCCGTTGGAGCGTTCGTGCATGACGGCGATGGACTTGATAATGGCCTCGCCGCTCATGCGTTTGCCGGCCTTGCTGAAAATGCCCGATATGGCGCAGCCTGACGGTATTCGCGCGTCTCCCTCGCGTAGCATAAGGCAAAACCTCCACCTTCATAAACAAAGGCGTTCATCACACAACGCGCGCCCGAAGCCGCAAGGCGGCCGGCGGATACGCCGACGGATGAACGTCCTTGTTCGTGACTATTCTATGTCACTTTGCTCCCGCTGTCAAGTGTTTTCTCCATACAACCGAGTTTTGCGAGAACAGCCTGCCGATGTATGACCCGTTTGCCCGTTTTATCCGCACAACCGCGTTTTGCGCTTGCGAACGGGCGTGTTTCTATGTTACACTAAGGTGAAAGTTTTCGTATCCGCCGGACACGGCTGCAAGGTGGCGAGGCTTTGACGCGAAAAAGGAAGCTCTTGGCGGAAAACCGCAGGGCGCGGCACGATTACTTCATATTGGAGCGTTACGAAGCGGGCGTGGAACTGCGCGGCACGGAGGTCAAGTCCGTGCGCGCGGGCAAGGCCGCCCTGAAAGACAGCTACTGCGTTGTAAAAGGCGGCGAGCTGTTTGCCGCGGGGCTGCATATCGCGCCCTACGACAAGGGCAACATCTTCAACGCCGACCCGTTGCGCCCCAAGCGCCTGCTTATGCACAAGCGCGAAATCCGCAAGCTGCAAGCGGCGGTCTCGCAAGACGGTTGCGCGCTGCTCCCGCTCGGCCTATATCTCGCCGGGCCGTATGTGAAGGTGGAGCTCGCGCTCTGCAAGGGCAAGAAGCGTTACGACAAGCGGGAGACGCAGGCTCGCCGCGACGCGCAAAGGGAAATGGACAGGGAGTTAAAGGAGAGGTCAAAATGAGGAAAATTATGCTTATGCTGCTGTGCGCCGCCGCGGCGCTTGCGGCGGTCTCGTGCAAAAGCGGCAAAGACAGCGGCGGGGAGGTGTTTACATTGCCGGAAGGAGCGCAATACCCGCAAGTCACCATCGAGATGATGAGCGGCGAGAAGATTGTGCTGGAACTGTACCCCGACAAAGCGCCCAACACCGTGCTGAATTTCTTGGATTTGGCAAGCAGCGGGTTTTACGACGGGTTGCTCTTCCACCGCGTGGGCGAAGGGTTTATGATTCAGGGCGGCTGCCCCCTCGGCAACGGCACGGGCGACCCCGGCTACAAAATCAAGGGTGAGTTTGCCGCCAACGACTTCACGCAAAACGACCTTTCGCACGAAGCGGGCGTGATTTCCATGGCTCGCAGCAACGCCTACGACAGCGCCGGCTGCCAGTTCTTCATCTGCGACGGCAACGTGAGCTGGCTTGACAACAACTACGCGGCGTTTGGCAAGGTTATCGAGGGCATGGACACGGTGCGCGCCATCGCAAGCCAACCCGGCACGCAGTTAGACAGCTCCACAGTCAGGCCGCACGAAGACCAGGTGATGAGAAGGCTCACCGTGGAGAAGTTCGGCGTGGATTACCCGAAACCGGAGGTGCTCAAATGAAGGCTTTACTCGACAAGCGCGTCGCGTTTATCCGCCGCTGCGTGGCGGACGCGAACGCCGCCGGCATTATCTACGGCAACAGCGGCGGCAAAGACAGCGCGCTCGTGGGCGCGCTCTGCAAGATGGCGTGTGAGAACACCGTGGGGCTGATAATGCCCTGCGCCTGCGCGCGCGGCTACGGCCAAGACAGGGCGGACGCGGAGGTTGTGGCAAAGCATTTCGGCATAAGCACACGCTTTATTGACTTGGCGCCGGCGCGCGAAAGGCTTATGCAGATAATCGGAGAGGTAACGGCGCTCACGGACGGCGCGGCGGCAAATATTGCCCCCCGCCTGCGCATGACGGCGCTGTACGCCGCGGCCGCAAGCGAAAACAGGCTTGTGGCGGGCACGGGCAACCGAAGCGAAGGCTACATGGGTTACTTCACCAAATGGGGCGACGGCGCTTGCGACTTCAACCCCATAGCCGACCTGACGGTCACGGAGATATACGCGCTGCTGCGGGAATTGGGCGCTCCCCGGTGCGTGTTGGACAAAGCGCCTTCCGCCGGGCTGTATGAAGGCCAGACGGACGAAGGCGAAATGGGCGTGACGTACAAAGCCGTGGACGCTTTTTTACTGAATAAGCAGCACGAAGTTTCCGAAGAAGACAAAGCCACAATCGAGCGTTACCACGCCGCCTCGGAGCATAAGCGCGCGTTGCCGAAAACCCCGCCGCAGGAGTAGGGCGCGTCCGGTTGGCAACCGGGGGCTCTTCCCCGCGCTCCCCCGAAGGGGGGCATCCCGGCGTAGCCGTAAAAACCCCGCCGCCGTCCCCTCAATACAGCTCCATTTCTTTGACAAAGCGCGACACGGGGTTATAACCCGTCTGCCCATACAGCATACGTTCGCGCGCGCATGTCACATACAGCTTTTCCCGCGCCCTCGTCACGGCCACATAACAAAGCCGCCGCTCCTCTTCGATTTCCTCCGCGATACCGATACTGCGCGCGCCGGGGATGATTTTCTCCTCCGCGCCCACCAGAAACACCACGGGGAACTCCAAACCCTTGGCGCTGTGTATGGTCATAAGCACGGCGGCATCCGCCTGCTCATCGTATTTGTCAATATCCGTCAGCAGCGCCGCCTCATCGAGAAACCCCGCCAAGGTCGGCTCGTCGGCGCTCAGCGAGTATTGCACCAAGGAAGATTTCAGCTCCAGCACATTCTCCGCCCGCGTCCGCGAGGTTTCGCCCTCCTCCGCGAGCATGGCAAGGTAGCCCGTTTCGGCAAGCAGCCCGTCGTAAAACTCGCCGAGCCCCGATGTGGAAAGGGCGCGGGAAAGCCTGTCGTAGAGCGCCATGAACCCTTCGATAGCCTCCGTTTTCTTCTTTGTAAAGTTATAGCGCCGTATATCGCGCATTATGTCAAACACAGAGCGACCTTCGGCGGCGGCGGTTTCGCGCAACGCTTCCGCCGTCCTCTCGCCAATATCGCGCGGCGGCTTGTTAATAACGCGCGTGAGGCGGAGGTCGTCGTGCGGGTTGCGGAGTATATGCAAATACGCCATCATATCGCGCACCTCGGCGCGGTCGAAGAAGCGGGTGCCGCCCACCACGCGATACGGTATGCCGGAAAGGCGCAGCGCCCGCTCCACGCGCGCCGACAGGGCGTTGACGCGATACAGCACACAGAAGTCCCCATACGCGCGCCCCCGGTCACATTCCTCAATTATCACATCCGCCACAAAGCGCGCCTCGTCTTCGTCGTTGTCCGCGCGGTAGAAGCCCACCTTTTCGCCGGGCGGGTTCGCCGTCCAGAGTGTCTTGCCCTTACGCGAACGGTTGTGGGCAATCACGGCGTTGGCGGCGGCGAGAATCGCCCCGGTGCTGCGGTAGTTTTCCTCCAAGCGTATGACCTTCGCGCCCGAAAAGTGCCGCTCGAACTGCAGTATATTCTCCACCACGGCACCGCGGAAACGGTATATGCTCTGGTCGTCATCGCCCACCACGCAGAGGTTGCCGCAGCCGGATGAAAGCGCCGCCACAATGAGGAACTGCAAGCGGTTGGTGTCTTGGTACTCGTCCACCAGCACATAGCGAAACCGTGACTTCCAGCGCTCCGTGACGCGCGGGTTTTCGCGCAGAAGCTGTGCCGTTTTCAGCAACAAATCGTCAAAATCCAGCGCGCCGGCCTTCTTCAGCGTCTCCTCGTAACCTTCGTAGCAAAGCGCGGCCTTCTCCTCAAACATATCGCCCGCCCTCTGCGCGTACGTCTTGGGCGAAACCGCCTCGCTCTTGGCGCGCGATATGGCGGACAAAACGGCCGCCGGGGTCATGGCTTTTTCGTCTATGCCGAGCGCGCGCATGATGTTTTTGATTAGCCGCTTTGAGTCGTCCGCGTCGTATATGGAAAAACCGGAAGCGTAGCCGAGCGCCGGAATCTCCCGCCGCAGAAACCTCACGCACATGGAGTGAAAGGTGGAAGCCCACACCTGCTCCCCGTGCGGGCCCAAAAGGCGCGAGAGCCGCTCTTTCAGTTCGTTTGCCGCCTTGTTGGTGAAGGTGATGGCCAATATCTCGTGCGGGTTCACGCCGTTTTCTATTATCCGCGCCACGCGCGCAATCAAGGCGGTGGTCTTGCCGCTCCCCGCCCCCGCCAGCACAAGCAACGGCCCTTCGGTGCACCGCGCCGCCTCCAACTGCTTTTCGTTGAGGCTGCCGTAATCGAAATCCGGCGCGCGCGCGTTCATCTCACCACTCCCGCCACATTGCGCAGCACACGCAGCACGGTCTTGCCGAGTTTTTCCTCCAAGCACGCTTCCACGGCCAGCACGGCATCGCGCACAGCCCCGGCGCGCGCGGCGGACAGCTCCGCCTCGCCGTAACGCAGCTCGTTATACGCGTCCGCCAGCGCCGGCATTTGCCCGCGCGAAGCGTAAAGCCTGCCTTCGCAGCGGATGAAAAACTCCAGGGGCGTTTCGCCGGCAACCTGCCGCAGGTCGAAGAACCTCAGATTCCGCAGCATATGGCGGCAGTATCTGTACGCGATGTCTTTGGAAAAGCTGAGGTTTTTCAGGCTCGCGACATATCGCCTCCTGCGTATGTACAGATACAGCAGCCAAAGCGCGGGCGGCAGCACAGGCCAAAACCTCGCCGCCGCGAGCAGATAATCGGAAAGCGTGGAGCCGCCCGGAGGCGGAAGAGAGGGCGAAAGACTCGGCGTATATGTGCCGGTGGGCGGGGTAACGCTTTCAGTCGGCTCCTGCGGCGCGTCCGACGGGCTTGTGCCCGGGCGGTAGTAGTTCCTGTAATTGTTGTAAAAATCCGCCGTAAATCCGCTCGTGGGCTCAAACTGCACCCATCCGAAGCCGTCGAGGTACACCTCCGTCCAGGCGTGGGCTTCCCTGCCCGTGGCGTAGTAATAGCCTTCGATTCTGTCGCTGCCCACGGCAAACCCCTCCGCGTAGCGCGCCGGTATGCCCGCCGCGCGGCAAAGCACGGTCATGGCGGAGGCGAAGTACACGCAGTAGCCTTCCCGCAGCTCAAAGAGGAAAAAGTCCACAAAGTCCTCGCCCTGGGGCGTGAGCGGCGTTTCCGTGGTATACGGGAAATTCTCGGACAGATACTTTTCTATGGCGCGCGCCTTGCGGTAATCGGTGGGTTCGTTTTCCGTCAGGGCGAGCGCGAGCTCGCCCACCCTGCCCGGCAGCGAACGCGGCAGGTTCAGGTAATTCTCCCGCGCGGCGAGCGCGTCGTCGCGCATGGCATTCAACATTCTCTCGGTCACCCGGTCATGCGGGTCGCCGTCTTGCGTAATGCTCCACGAGAAGCCCTCGTAGCTCATGTCGAGCAGGTCGTCCCATTGCTCCCGCGTGAGGTTATATTGCAAAAACACCACACCGTAGTTATATTCCTTGCCCATTTTCTCGCGCGCGGTAATATCGCCCGTCACGCTGCGGTAAAACGGGTTGTCAAGACCGTTGCTCCCGCGCCGGAAGTCCGCGAAGCAAGACGGCAAAAACGCCGTGAAGGTGGAAATATTCCAATGATATACCGTGGCGCGCGAGAGGGTATACAGCGCCCTCTCGCCGTCCTCGGCAATGGACGGCGGGGTGGTCACATAATCGCTCACCGCCCCGCCGCGCAGAAGGTCGAGCATAAACGGTATTTGGTAAGTCAGGGCGGCGTTATACACGTCGTCGGTCAAACCGAAGTCCGTGAGTATATCCAAGCTGTATACGCCGCCGTCCGGCAACGCGAACGGGTTTGTATACGGATAGGCGCGCGCCCGGCTTTCGGTCTCCCAACGCCGCCCCGTATACACGGAGGCGGTGCGCCCGCGAAGGTAGGCGGCGCGTGTGCCGCTCAAATACAGCCGCACGGAGCCGGAGGGGTTTATCGCGCCGCCCAGTTCTGTGTCTATGGCGCTTTCCTCTCCGGCCGCCCCGTCAAATGAGAATATGGGCAAATCCAATATACCGTCGCCGGAAGGTGTGCCAATGCCGCCCGTAAGCCGCGCAAACGCGGCGGCTATGTCGTTAATGAGCGGTTCCTCCCTGTGCGGCGCGGCAAGGGTGGTGACGGATATAACGGCCGCGAGCGGCACGGCGCAGAGCGCCGCCACGGCGGCGGGCTTGCCGGGCGGAAGCCGCTTCTTCACGTCGTATACCAACACGAGGAACAAAAAGACATAAAACAGGAAATAGGGGTCTTCGCGCAACAGGAGATAACGCCCGACGAACACGGAAAAGCCCAGCGTGGTGAGTATCGCCGTGTTGACCCTCACGCGCACCAACAGATAAACCGGCACACTCAGCGCCAACGCCAGCGCCGCGGCCGACACCGCGCGGTACGCCGCGTACATCGGCGCGTTGTAGTCGTCCGCGCCGCCGAGCCATGTCATGAAGCCGTCTATTATAGGGAGTAATTCGCCGCGCCGCAGCGCGATTGCCGCAAACAGCAGCGGTGTGCCGACAAGCACAAAAACAAGCGGCATCTTCACGTTGCGGGGCGCGTAAGCCGCCGCGCCATGGAAGGCGAATATGGGAAAAAAGAGCCAAACGGGCGGGAAACGTATAATCAGCGTGCCCGTAAAAGTGAGGAGCAACACACACGTCAACGCCGCCGAAAGCAGCAGCTCCGCCGCGTCCGGCGGGGCGCGCCCGAGTTTTTCCGCCGGTACGGCGGTCACGGCATGCTCTCCAGCGTGGCGGCGGGGGAATCGTGCGCCTGCGGCTCGAATACGCGCAGGCGGCCGGAGTTATCGTAGTTTATGCGTCCGGCCCGGGAAAAACGCCTCACGCACACATAATCTAACGGCAGGCGCGAGGCCGCCGCGTCAAGGGCGCGGGAGGAAGGCTCGTGGGCGGAAAACACCACGGTATACAGCGCGTCCGACTTGGAAAACAACACATCCGGCGGTATATGCGCGTCAAAGCTCATGCCCGCCATATCCCAAAGCACTTTTGTAAACCGCGCCTGCGTAAGCTCACCCGTCCAAACCTCCCCGCCGCCACAGGCGTAGCAAATCTCCGCTTTCCTGCCTAAGTTCATTATGTACCGCGCAGCGGAAAGGCAGAGCTCGATAACCGCGTCCTCGCACAGCGCCGTGTTTTCCGCCTCAAACGGGGTAAAGTCCGCCACAAGGAGTACCCGCCCCTCGCGCTCCCGCTCAAACAGGCGGGTGATGGGCTCCCCGCTGCGGGCGGTGAGGTTGCGGTGCAGGCGGTTGAGCGGGTCACCGTGCACATAGCGGCGCGTGTCGGAGGCCTGCTCTTCCGACTCTTTCATGAATACGCTCTGCTCCTGCAAAAGCGAAAGGCGCGACGGGGCGAAGCGGGCTATGTCGTATATCCTCGGGTACACGGCCACTTGCGGCAGCTTGGTTACGCCGAGTTTGCGCCGAAAGAGGGCAAACGGGTCGGCCACATGTATCGCGCCGACACCCACGCGATACAGCCCCCGGTAGTCAAACCTGAGCGGTATGGAGTAGGCGCGCTTCGCAAAGGGCAGGAGCGAAAAGACCATGTCCCGCCCTTGCGGCGTGAGGTGCCTGCTGTCTTCCACGGTGGCGCCGAGATGCCCGAGCGGCAACACCCCGCGATTGCGCGCGGCAAACGTATATGTGACCTCCTCGCCTTTCATGACGGCGGGGGAGGATACATATTGGTACACCGCCACGCTTGCCGAAGCGGCGAGCAGATAGAGCAACGCAAAAATCGGCAGGCTGAGTATGAGGAAAAGGTAGGCGTATGTCATCTGCCCGCCCACCAACAGGATAAGCATAAGCGCCAGCGTCAGCGAACAAAGGTATGTGACGCGGGCGGCGCGAAAACTCTGCCCCATTGTCAGCCCACCGTTATTATCGGCACGGGCAGGCCGCCGATAACGCCGTCCACCACCTGCTCGCGGCTGACGCGGCGCAGTCGCGCCTCCTGCCGCAACAGCAGCCTGTGGGGCAGCACATAGCGCGCCATATACTTCACGTCGTCGGGCAGGGCAAACTCTCTGCCTAAATACAGCGCGAGGGCCTGGGAGGCGCGAAACAGCGCCAGCGCGCCGCGCGGCGAAGCCCCAAGCTCCACGTCGGGATGAGCCCGCGTGCCGCGCACAATGTCCACTATGTAGGCGTACAGGCTCTCCTCCACATGTATTTCACGCACCGCCTCCTGCAATCTCGTAACGTCCTCGGCCTTCACCACGGGCGTAAGCTGCTCAAAGGGGTCGTTTACCCTAAACCTCCGCAGTATGGCCATCTCGTCGTCGCGTTCGGGGTACCCCACGGAAAGGCGCATGAGAAACCTGTCCATCTGCGCTTCCGGCAGGGGGTATGTGCCCACATATTCGGAGGGGTTTTGCGTGGCGATAACCATGAAAGGCTTGCCCACCTGCCGCGTCACGCCGTCCACGGTCACCTGGTTCTCCTCCATGACCTCCAAGAGCGAGGCTTGGGTCTTGGGCGAGGTTCTGTTAATCTCGTCGGCGAGTATAAACGAACTCATCACAAGCCCCTGCCGATACTCAAAATCGCCGCTCTTGGGGTTAAACAGCGAAAACCCCGTGATGTCGGAGGGCAATATATCCGGCGTGAACTGTATGCGCGCAAACGAGCAGTCCACGCTTTTTGCCAACGCGGCGGCAAGGGTGGTCTTGCCCACGCCCGGCACATCCTCAATCAGCAAATGCCCCTCGCACAGCAACGCGAGCAACGTGTGCTCCACGGCCCTTTTTTTCCCCACGATAACGCGGGAGATATTGTCTACCACCGACAGACAAAGCTCACGGCAGCCGCTCATAGCGCGCCCTCCGTTTCGCCGAGCAGGGTCTCCGCGGCGGCAAGCCTCACGGAATCGCAAAAGACTTCCATGGCAAGGCGCAATTCGTCGAGGGGGGGAAACGTGGGGGCCAAACGTATATTGGCGTCGCGTTTATCCTCGCCGCGCGGATATGTGGCGCCGGCGGGCGTGAGCGCCACCCCCGCGTCCTTGCAGAGCGCCACGACGCGGCGGGCGCAGCCGGGAAGCACATCCACGCTCACAAAGTATCCGCCCTCCGGCGAGGACCAGGAGGCTATGCCCAACCCGCCGAGGCGCGAGGCGAGCATACTGTCCACAAGTTCAAACTTCGGCCGCAGCACGGCGGCGTGTTTCTTCATGTGCTCCCGCACACCGTCCGCGTCCCTGAAAAACCGCGCGTGCATGAGCTGGCGGAGCTTATCCGGGCCGATTGTCTGCGCCGTGAGGCGGCGCTTGATGTATTCGCAGTTGCTGCGCGAGGAAGCCATGCACGTCACGGCCGCGCCGGAAAATGTGACCTTGGAAAACGACGCGAACACGAGCGGCATATGCTCGTTGCCCGCCTCGGCGCACTCGCGTATGATATTGGGTATCCTGCGCTCGGAACCGCGCAGGCGGTGTATGGCGTAGGCGTTGTCCCAGTAGAGGCGGAAATCGTCCGCCGCCGGGCGCATGGCGGCAATGCGCCGCACCACCGCGTCGGAATACACGTTGCCCGTGGGGTTGGAAAATACGGGCACACACCACATGCCCTTTATCAGCGGGTCGGATGACACAAGGCGCTCCACGGTGTCCATATCCGGGCCTTCGGGTGTCATATCCACAGGGAGCATCTCTATACGGAAATAGTCGCAGATGGTGAAGTGCCTGTCGTAGCCGGGCACGGGGCAGATAAACTTCACCTTGCCTTGCAGGCTCCACGGTTCGCCGTCGCGCACCCCGTGCGACATGTTGGACGACACGTTGTCGAACATGAGCGTGAGAGAGGAATTGCCCCCCACAATCACCTCGTCGGGGGCAACGTCCAATATGTCCGCGAATATGCGCTTCATTTCGGGTATGCCGTCCAGCAGCCCGTAATTGCGGCAATCCGTGCCGTTTTCGGCGGTGTGGTCGTCTTCCCCCAGACACGAGAGCAACCCGCGCGAAAGCTCCAGCTGCTCCCGCGAGGGCACCCCACGCGTCATGTTGAGCGCGAGGCCCTTGGCTTTGTGCCGCCCGTGCGTCTCACGCAGCGCGGCAAGCTCTTCGCGCGTTTGCGCTTTTGTCATATCCTCGTAAAGCGTCATTATCACGCCACCTCCCGGTCAAAAACCCGCGTTGCCCGGCGTGCGGGGAAAGGGCAACACATCGCGTATATTCTGCATGCCGGTCAGATACATCACCAACCGCTCAAACCCCACGCCGAAGCCCGAATGGGTGGCGGAGCCGTAACGGCGCAAATCCAAGTACCACTCAAAGTCCGCGCGCGGCAGCCCCAGCTCCTCCATGCGGCGCAGTAGCATATCGTAACGCTCTTCGCGTTGGCTGCCGCCCGCAAGCTCACCCACGCCCGGCACGAGCAAGTCCATGGCGGCCACGGTCTGCCCGCCGTCGTTTTGCCGCATATAGAAGGCCTTTATATCTTTTGGGTAGTCATACACAAACACAGGTCCGCCCGCCACGTTTTCCGTGAGGTACTTTTCGTGCTCCGTGGCGATATCGCCGCCCGGGCGCGGCGGCAGGGCAAACACGCCCCGCGCCTTCATAAGCTCCGTCATGGCATCGGCATAAGTCATCTTGGCAAACGGCGCGGACACAAAGGCGCGCAGTTTTTCCCACAGCCCCTCGCACACATGGCGGCTCAGAAAGTCAAGCTCCGCCTCGCAGCGCGGCAAGACGCGGTTTACCGTATATTTGAGCATGTCCTCGGCCAAAGCCATATTGTCCGCAAGGTCGGCGAACGCCACCTCCGGCTCAATCATCCAAAACTCCGCCGCGTGGCGCGGCGTGTTGCTGTTTTCGGCGCGAAACGTGGGGCCGAAGGTGTAAACCTTGCCAAAAGCCTGCGCGAATACCTCCGCTTCAAGCTGCCCCGTGACGGCAAGGCCCGCGCGCGTGCCGAAGAAGTCTTTGGAATAGTCGCTTTCCCCGGGCGGCAACACCGTCACACGAAACATCTCGCCCGCGCCCTCGGCGTTGCCGGCGGTGATAATGGGGGAGTGGAGGTACACAAAGCGCCGCTCGCGGAAAAACTCATGCACGGCGAAGGCGGCCTCGCTGCGTATGCGGAACACCGCTTGAAAAGTATTCGCCCGGGGGCGCAAATGCGCGATTTCGCGCAGGAACTCCATGGAATGGCGCTTTTTCTGCAGCGGGTAATCCGGCGGGCTCTCGCCCTCCAAGGTCAGCTCCCGCAACTTAATCTCATACGGGCGGGGGCGGTCGGGTGTGAGCGCCACCGCGCCGAGGCAACGCACCGCGCTTCCCGCTCCCGGCAACGCGGCAAAACAGGGCAAGTCCGCCTCGGCCACAAGTTGCGCGGTGTGCAACGCGGAGCCGTCGGCAAGTTCCAAAAAGGCGACTGTCTTGGATTCGCGCACGCTCCTAAGCCAACCGCATATATAAACCTCGCGCCCGGCAAACGCGGCGGGGTCTTCATGCAACTGTCTGACGGATACACGCTCCACCGTATTCCCCCTGCTGTCAACGACACGTTTTGCCCGGCAGAAAGCCGCTCCGACCTTGTGTAGTCATTGTAGCACCGCCGCGCCCGTAACGCAAGTGCGTGTTTTGCGTTTCGCGCCTACACCTCGAAGTAATCCGTGCGGGCGGTTTTGCCTATCTCGCCGTCGCGGCGGTAGTCGCACAACACCCTGTATGTGCCGGGCGCGGCAAAGTCGAAGACCTGCTCGAAGTCGCCGCCGGGCGGTCGGGCTTCCACAATTACGCCGTCTTTTTCCAGCAGCCAACGCAAGGTGTAGCCGGCAGTATCGCGCGCGGGCAGGCGCGCCGTGAAGCGCGCGGACGCGCCGCCGAGCGCCTCGCGGTCTATGACCGGATGGCCGAGGTTTATTATTATAACGCCGTGACGCAAGAACACGGAGCCTTCCTCCGGCCATATCGGCAGCGAGGGCGAGGCGGCCCTGAGCGCGTCTATGTCCTCCGGCTCCGCCGTTGTCACGGGTATACCCAAATGGTCGCTCGCGTAGCGCGCGAAACGCGAATTGTTGGTGGCATCGTCAATCGAGCTCACGCCGATAAACGGTCCCCACAGCCCTTGGTCCACGGCAAACTCACCGAAGAGGCTCTCCTGAGCGGCGTAATAGTAATTGGGCAGGCTGCCGATGACATATACGGCGCGGCCGGGCGAATACTCAAAGAGCGGCTCCACGCGCGCCATGACGCGGTTATATAAAGCGTGCGCCTGCCTGTTGTATGTTTCGATTTTCAGGTAATATATCTCGCTCACGGTGAAATGGCGGGCGGAGAGCAGCAGTAGCACGGCGAAGGCGGCGGAGCGGAGCAGCGGCGGGTATTCGCCGGATAGGGTGTCGGCAAGGGCGCACACGAACACAAACGGCAGTATGAAGCTATACATAACCAGCATATTCAGCCAAGGCTGCGGCGTTAATATGGGCAGGGTATACAGCGCCACGGGAGACAGCGCCAGAAGACCGAGCGCGGCGGCGAAGGAAGCGGGGGAGCGCTTGCCGCGACGGGAAACAAACGAGGCGGCGAGCATGGCCGCGGCGGAGAGGAAGGCGGCTACGGCAAGCAGCGCGCCCCATTTCGAGAGCGGGTAAGCCTCGCCGCGCAGCACGCCGAACACACGGTAATATATGCGCAGCAGGTTGCGGGGCAGGGAGGAAAAATCCACGGCGCCCATTGTGTCTATGCCGCGATAGCTTGTGAGGGCACTGCCCGTGACAAGCAACGAGACGCGCACGGAGAGGTAATAGAGCGCGTAGCCGGACGCGGCCATGGCAAGGCAACGCAACGCGGCGAGGCCGACTTTTTTCAGCGGGAGACCGCCGGGTCTGACACATTCCGTAACGAGCCAAAACAAAGCCAGCGAGGCCGCCACCATAAGGTACGCCTGATAGATGGCGAGCGAAAGCGCGAGGCACACGGCTCCCGGCAGAAAGCCGAGCTTATGCCGTTTCACGCAAGCCACCGCCCCCGCCGCGAGGGCAAACGAGAGCATATAGCCGTCCACGGCGTATATATAGCCGGCGGTGTAGGCGGTCACGGGAAATGTGACAATAAGCAGCGAGGCTACGGCGGCGCCGCCGCGCGAGCGTATGCCCAGCGTGTGGCAGACAATCACGGACGCTACGGCCACAAACAATATGGTCAGCAGCCCTATGAGGAAAGGCGGGCTGTAATTCATGCGCAGCTCGCCCAGCGCATTGCCCAGCCAGCGGCCGCCGGATATGCCCTCCTCGGAGGTGTGGCGGAAGCGTTTTATCGAATCCTCGTTGAAAAGAGTGCCGGTGAAAAACACGATATGCGTGGCCAAGCCCGCCCCAAGCGCCGTGAAAAAGGCCGTCTTTACGGCGGCGGAGAACGCGCGCAGGCGGGCGAGCAAGGCGTTTTCAAGGTCGAAGGCAAGCAACTTATTCATACGCGGCACCCGGCTCCTTTTGTCGTTATCTCCGCGAATACGCGGCAACCCCATTATAACAGACGCGAGGTAAAAGGCAAGCGAGGGCGGCGCTTTGCGGCGAAAAGGGAAAACACCCCGCACAGGGTTGCAAGCCATGTCACTCACCCTCGCAGCCACGGCGCAATACAACCCCGTTGCGGCCCGCACAAGCTGAAAACCCCGGAAAGAAGAGAAGGGGGAAGACAAGATTCAGCCTTTGGGGAGCGCTTTCGTTCTTGCCTGCAAGGTATTTGCCACATAACAGCGCACTCGCGCGCCGCAGTCAGGGTAAATCCCTCGCGTTTCCCCGTGCCGCATCCGGGTTATGGTACCGCGGGTTGACAAACGACGCGAAATATGCTATACTATCGAAAATGGGCAGGACGGCTGCGGGAGAGACCCCTGCGGCGCGTTTCGGAGGCGGATATGGACGGCAGCATCAGTTTCAGGACAATAGACGGCAAAAAAGAATTGGACAAGCTGAAAAAACATATCCACAGGCTGCACGCGAAGTATTGGACAATACGTTCGTACTGCCGCGTACTTTATGAACACGAAGTACCCGAAGACGCGGGCGACTTGGTACACGTCTGTTTTGAGCTTTATCACAAAGACGATTTCGATGCGAAATACGCGATGCTGGTATATACCGCCACAGCAGATTTTCTGAAACCGAAAATCGTTACCGCGAGCATTGTGGGCGGGCAAAACTATTCAATTTCCGGGGTATATGACATGTACTTCACGCTCCACGCCGTAGTTTCCAATTTCGGAAGCGACGACATCGGCGACTTCCTTGCCGCGCTCAAAACCCGCAGCATAGACAGGGAAAACCGTATAGGCAGCATAAAGCTGTACACGTAGAGCCGCGCGGCGCGAATCCTTTCATTACGAATCGCCTGCGGCGGTAAAACAGACGCCCCTCCCTTGACTAACATAGTATATATATGTTATTATGGGAATATGGAAAGGGGGCGGCCGCGCGGTGAAAGTTTCCACAAGGGGGCGCTATGCGTTGCGTATGCTGCTGGAATTGGCTTCGCGCAGGGGAGAGGGCTTTGTTTCCCTGAAAACCGTCGCCGAGAAACAGGGCATATCCAAGCAGTATTTGGAGCAAATCGTGGCGCTCCTCCATACCTCGGACATCATCCGCGCCGAGCGCGGCAAGCAGGGCGGCTATATGCTGGCCAAAGACCCCGCCGTCTGCACCGTCGGCCAAGTGCTGCGCGTCACGGAGGGCGGTATCGCGCCCGTGGACTGCCTGGAGGGCAATCCAAACCCATGCCCCAAGGCGGACGTATGCGCGACGCTGCCTATGTGGGCGGGGCTGGGCAAGGTCATCGCCGACTATCTCGACGGGGTGACGCTGCAGGATATGTTAGACCGGCGCGGCGGACACGGCTCCGGCAACTACACCATATAGAACGGGGGATAAATATGCGGACGGTAACGGCCGCCGAGGCGCCGGAGGCCATCGGCCCCTATTCCCACGCCGCGCGCGCGGGCGACATGATATATACCTCCGGGCAGATTCCGCTCTTGCCCGGCACGGGGGCGCTTGCGGACGGCGGTATCGGAGAGCAGACAAGGCAGGCGCTGGATAACCTGCGCGCCGTGCTGCGCGCGGCCGGCAGCGACCTTGCCCATGTGGTGAAAACGACCTGTTTCCTCACCGATATGGGCGATTTTGCCGCTTTCAACGAGGTTTACGCCGAGTATTTCACCGCAAAGCCCGCCCGCTCTTGCGTGGCTGTGCTTGCCCTGCCGAAGGGGGCGCGGGTGGAGATAGAGGCCGTGGCGGAAGTTTGCCGGGAGGAAGGGTAATGAAAGAAACCGCCGTAACGCTGAATATCGGCGGCATGACCTGCGAGGGCTGCCAAGCCGCGGTGGAAGAGCGCCTCCGAAAGACGCGCGGTGTTATAAAAGCGGACGTGAGCTATGTGACGGGCACGGCGCGCGTTACTTTCGATATTCACGCCGTTTCCCGCGACGCGGTAATCGCCGCCGTGAAAAAGAGCGGCTATAAGGTGCTTTCCGATACCGCCCGGCCCGGCGGCGCGGGTCGCGTCGCGGCTGTCGCGGCGGCTGTCGCGGCTTTGTATGCGCTGTCGGAATATTTCGGGTTGCTCGGGTTCCTCGCGCCAAGCCGCCTTGCGCAAAGCGGCATGGGGTTCGGCATGGTTTTCGCGGTGGGTCTTCTCACTTCCGCGCATTGTGTGGCAATGTGCGGCGGCATAAACCTTTCCCAATGCCTGCCGCAAGGTGCCGCCTCGCGGGGAAAACCGCGCGCGGCGGCGCTCAAACCGACGCTGCTGTATAACGCGGGCAGGATTTTGTGTTACACCGCCCTGGGTTTTGCCGCAGGCGCGCTCGGCGCGGTTTTCAGCCTGTCCGCCCTCGCGCAGGGCGCGCTGAAACTAACGGCGGGTCTGTTTATGCTAATCATGGGAGTGAATATGCTCGGGTTATTCCCCGCGCTGCGAAGGCTCACGCCGAGGATGCCGAGGTTTTTTGCCCGGCTCGCCGGAAAAGGAGCGGCAAGGCGCGGCGGCCCGTTGATAGTGGGTCTGCTGAACGGTTTCATGCCGTGCGGCCCGCTGCAAGCCATGCAGCTGTACGCGCTTTCCGCGAGCAGCGCCGCCGCGGGCGCTTTCTCCATGTTTTTGTTCGGCGCGGGCACATTGCCGCTCATGTTCGGGTTGGGCGCGCTCGGCGCGGCCGCCGGGAAAAAGTTCATGAGCCGGGCCGTCACGGTCGGCGCGGTCTTGGTGCTCACGCTCGGCCTGTCTATGCTCACGCAGGGCATAAACCTTGGATTCGGCGGTTTTTCCGCGCCCGGCGCGGATACGGCAACGCCGGACGCGGACGGCGGCATAACCTTGGAAAACGGCGCCCAACTCGTCGTCGGCACGCTCTCCCCGCGCGCGTACCCCGCCATCACCGTGCGCGAGGGTGTCCCGGTGCGATGGACGATTGACGCGCCGCGCGGCAGTATCAACGGGTGCAACAACAGAATGTTTATCCGCGAATACGGCGTTGAGCACACTTTCTCATACGGGGAAAACCTCATCGAGTTTACGCCCGATAGGGCGGGCACTTACATATATACCTGCTGGATGGGCATGATTCGCGGCAGCATTACCGTGCTCGCCGCCGAATGAGCGGAAGGCCGGTTGCCCGGCGTTGCCTCCCTTTTTCCATACCCCGCGGCGGCTATTCCCCGTCACGCGCAACACAAAAAGCTGCGAGGCGCAGAGCTTGGCGTAAGCGCCGCTGCGGGCGATTTACTGTAATTCGCGCCGGAGACCCCTTCCCGTAACCTGCGAACAGGCCGCTATCGCCCGCCTTGGTCTCTCGCTTGCTTTGCCAGTTCGTCTATATCCGTGTTCAGGACCT
>JAIRWH010000087.1 GCA_031253545.1 Oscillospiraceae bacterium | reverse complement strand
TTGGACCTTGACTGTCCCTACTTTCCGCCGTTTCCCGCCGCTTTTCGCCGCTTTTCGCCGTTTTTCGCCGGGGACAAAGGGCGGTTAGTTTAGTTGTTAGTTGTTAGTTGTTAGGGGTTAGGAGACGGGGGGACGGGGGTGCGCGCCTGCGGCGCGTTAGTTGTTAGTGGTTAGTTTTTAGTTGTTAGTGGACGGGGGGTTTGCGGGGGGGCGCAAAGCAGCCCCCAACGGGAGCGTTGGGGGCTGAGATACGGCGGCGTGTCAGAGGGTGACAACGCTGAGGTTGTCTGTGCCGTTTAGCTCAAACTCATGTATATATTCGTTGATACGGGCGCTGAGGAGTTCCCCGTCTTCCTCGGGGGCGCCCTCGGCGGCAAGGTCGCGCCGCGCGAGCTCCTCGGCGAGTATCTCGAAAAACACGGCATCTTCGTAATCCATAATCGCGTCGTGGATGCCGCCGTCCACAAAGGCCTGCGAGGGCACGGAGCGGCCTTCGGCAAGCTCGGCGAGTTTATCCATACCCTCGGCGGCGGCGGCGGCAAACAGGGCGGATTCCACGTCGTCGTAATCGGTAAGCCGGTCGTCGCCGCGCACGGAGTTGAGCACCCAGTTGCCGATATAAGCCATGTCTAAGAGGCGGCGGAATTGTTTGACCGTAAGCTCCAAAGTCACTGCCCGCACCTCCCGTTATTTGTCGCTCACTCTGAGGACATAGACTCTGACGGTGTCCTCGCCGCGCGTATCGGTCATGGGCACAAGGCGCGAAGCGTCTAACCCGCACTCATCGGCAAGGTATTCGACCACGGCTTGGGCGCGGCGCAGGGCAAGCGAGGAACCGGCGGTGGAGCGGCCTTCCACCATGATATAGCCGCGGCTCGGTATAACCATATATTTCAGTTCGACGGGCCAGTATGTCGGTTGCGCCTCGCCCGGCGCGTATTCAAGCGTCACGCTGTCCGGCGGCGGGGAGGGCAACAGGCTCGGCGGTATGCTCGGCGGGTCGCTCGGCGGGTCGCTCGGCGGGTCGGATTGTATTTGGCTCGGCGTGGGGGAGGGCGTTGGGGTAGGGGTAGGGGTTGGAGTGGGAGTGGGAGTGGGAGTGGGCGTAATGCCGGGGGTGACGCTCGGCGTAATGCCGGGGGTGACGCTCGGCGTGGGCGTGGGGGTGGTGACCGTGTCGGACTGAGAGGGCGCGAGCGAGGGCGACGCGGGCGGAGGCGAAGGGGTGGGCGAGGTGTCCGGCGAATTGGCGCGCACCAAATACACGACACCGAATATCACAAGACCCAACAACAACGCAAAAGACGCGCCGATTAACGCCAGCCTGCCTTTTGACGTGATTTTGTAGGGGGACATCGGGCACCTCCGCGTTCAAGGTTTTCGGTTGCGCGATAGCGCTTGGGAAAGCGTAAGCCGGGGGCTTTCCCGTTACGGGGAAAACTTCTCGGCGCAATACGGCAACGCGGCAAACGCCGCGCCGCCCGCGCGCGGGACGCTACTTCGTGATGAAGTCGAGGATTTCTTTGAGGCGCTGCGCCTCGCCTTCAAGGGTGAGGAATTGGCGTTTGTGGAGGTTTTTGCGCTCGGAGATTTGGTCTTTTATGGTTTCAATCTTGGAGTGCAGCTCTTCGATTTGAGCGTTTTTGTTGGAAACAAGCTCCTCCGTGCGCTGCGAGAACATGGCGGAGTAATCGTTGAGCTTGGTCACGCGGTCTATGCCGTCGTTGAGCAGGGAATCGAAGTCAAAGCCGGACGCGTGGAGGATTTTGAGGACGATGGAGCGGCGCATCTCGGCGGGCAGGGATTCCGGCAAGGTCTTGATATACTCTTCAATGAGGTAAACCGTGTTGACGCCGGTGAGCGCGAAGCCGTTGTCTTGGTAGATGACGGGCACATCGCGGAAGGTGTCGAAATCGGACTCCATGAGGCTGTGGGAGACATTGACTGGCGGGTCGTCCCAGAAGGATTTGTCGAGCACGGCCTCGCTCACGCCGTAGCGTGTGTCGGGCTTGTCTATGAGGTTAGGCATAATGGAGGCCGCGCTGTGCGCCGGGGGAGCCTCGATTGCCTGCACGGGCGGCGGCGGGGGCGGGGGAGGGGGAGGAGGCGGGGGCGGCTCCGGTTCCCGCGCGAGCGCAACGGGCGGCACCACCGGGGCGGGAGTGACCACGGGGGCGGGGGCGACCACAGGGGGGGCTGCCTCAGGGGCGGGGGGCGCGGCGACCTGCTGCGCCTGCTGCGCCAAGGCTTGCTGCTTGGTGGCCTCCTGCTGCTCCGTGAAGAAACGCTCCATCTCCGGCGATACGCCGGGAGATTCGTCCTCACTGCGGATTTCATCAATTCTCACTTCCATGGGAGCGCCGATGTCGTTTTTCTCCACGATACCGTGCCGGGCGAGCATATCGAGTATACGGCCGTCTTTTCTGTTTGCCACGGGGTGCACCTCCTTAAAGGATAAATGGCGTACTGCTCATAATACAGGAAAAAGCGCGTTTTGTCAACCGTTGATTTCTACGTTTTCGGTATTTTCCTTTGCAGACGCGATTTGCGGCGGGCGGCCGTGTTTTTGTGGAGCAATCCGCGCGACACGGCTTTGTCCAATGCCTTTTGCGCGTCGGCGTATGCGGCGAGCGCCTCGTCCGCCGTGCCGTTGTCGGCGGCAAGCCTCGCCTTCTTCACGGTGGTTTTGAGGCTCGACCGCGCCATTTTGTTTTTTTGCGTCTTTTTGGCTATGACAGACACGCGTTTCTTTGCTGATTTGATGTTCGGCGTAGTGACCAGCTCCTTGCAAACATATTCGCGCCGCGGCGCGAAGCCGCTTGCGGTTCTGTCATTATAACACGCCCTCGCGGAATACGCAAGTATCATATATTTTACATCTGCGGGCGGGCGGAGTTTAGCGGTCGGCGGACGAAGGAGCGCCGCGTACCCGTATGCCGCGCAGTTCCCGAAGTGCCCGCGAAGGTCAAACCCTCAAGCATCAGCTCCCTGCAGACGCGGCGTTCTCCGTCCGCTCCCGCTCCGTTGCCGCCGTCCGCTGACAACCAACCGCTAACCGCCGGCGGCTAACCCTTCGGCGTACCGCGCCAAATCGTTGAAAAAGCCGTCGCTTGCCGCGTCAAACCACCGTATGCCCGGCAGGCGGCGGAACCATGTGTATTGCCGTTTCGCGTAAGCCATAGTGGCGCTGTTTACGGCTTCGGGCAGCTCTTCCGCGCTCAGCAGCCCGGAAAGGTATTGCAGCGCCTGCTTATAGCCAATGGAGAGCAACGGCCCGCGCGCGGCGCTCAGGCCGCTCTTTACCAAAGCGTCGGTTTCCTCGCAAAGCCCGCCGCGCAGCATGGCCGCCGCGCGCAAAGCCACGCGCTCGCGCAGCTCTTGCCTGTCGCGGGTTATGCCGATGTACGCGGCCGTGTGGGCGGGCGGCGGCGCGGCCGCGAAAAACGAGGAAAGCGGCCTGCCTGTGGCGGCGTATACGTCAAGCGCCCTGGCAACGCGTTGGGTGTCGCCGCGCGGCAGGCGGGCGGCGGTCACGGGGTCGGCGGCGAGCAGCTTTTCGTAGGCGAGCGGGCCGTGGTCCCGGCGGGGGCAGTCGGGTATGTCGGCAAGCCCGTCCGTGAGCGCGCGCATATACAGCCCGCTCCCGCCGCACACAACCGGTATATTGCCGCGCGAGCGTATTTCCTCCGCGCGGCGCGAGGCCTCGCGGGCGTAACGCGCGGCGTTCCAAGGGTCGAACGCGCAGGCGCAGTCGAGCATATGGTGGGGCACAGAGCGCGTTTCCTCCGGCAGGGGCTTTGCCGAACCGGCGTTCAGCTCCCTGTATATCTGCACGGAGTCGCAGTTGACCACCTCGCCGCCTATGCGCTCGGCAAGGCGCGCGGCGACGGCCGACTTGCCGCAGGCCGTGGGGCCGACTATGCAGAGGAGGTGATTACCCATGACGGTTGCGCGGACGCTCGCCTAAATCAATAAACCGCCCTAACAGGCGAGGGCGCGCGTAAAATGCCCTGGAAACACTTCCGTGCCCCTTGCCCTTGGTGCGGGGTTGCACATAAACGCCCATAGCGCCCGTTAATGCCAAAAACCCTTTTTGGGGATCGTTCAAACATTCTTGCACCAACTCGTAATCGGCACGGACAAGCTCGTATAAATCCCCGCTCAACTCAACGGAAGTGACAGAATGGACAAATGTCGGTTTGGAGTAATCGCTCCCGACCACCCTTGCGACAATAACGGCTTTTTTCAGTTTCGAGAGCAAGTGGCTTCCGTCAAACGGCGTATTCCTCACGTGATACTCATCTATCATCGTGATGGCCATACTCTCCTTGAAAGACAGAACGCCGCTTGTGAGTCGCTTTAACGGTATGCTTTTCAGCTCCCATGAGCCGAAGTTTGGGCTTTGGGCGGAGTTTAACGGTAAACCCAGATAGCGCTCGAAAACATGACCCGCCCACCCTTTGTTGACACGGCCGCTTTCGGATAGGATCGTTATCCCGCAGTCTCGCGCCAAGGTGCGCAAATCTTGCCCCTCAATCTGTTTTAATCTCCGAACCGCTTCATCCCGGTGCATGACATTCAACCTTCGCCGAACAACGATGATTTGAGACACCCACAATCAGCAATTCCTTTATGCGGCCCCGCCCTCCGCCGTCAGAGTTTATCGCCCTGTTCGCATCCACTCTGATTATTCGGTATCCGGAATAGAGCGAATCAAAAAAGCAATCGTCCTCGCCCTTGTTTTTCGGGTCGGAGTTGCTTGCCACAACCCATGCTCCGCGCCCGCTCATTTCGCCAATGAATCGCGCAAGCTCCACTTGCTCATGATCGGTAAATCTATCTTGCGAATATGCGGTAAAACACGATGTTTCCGTTAGTGGGCGATACGGCGGGTCAAAGTAGACGAAGGTCTTTTCGTCTATAAAGTCCCGCGCTAACCTGTAATCGCCATGAACGATTGTGACACCCCGCAGCCGCTCCGACACCGCGAGAAGATTGGCGGAATCGCAAATGCGAGGATTGGGGTAGTCGCCTTGCGGCACGTTATAGCAACCGTTGGCATTCACGCGGTATAACCCGTTGAAACAAGTCCTGTTCAGAAATAAGAACAGAGCGGCCAACTCCGGAGTTTTATCCCGCGATGCTCTCAATGCGTTAAAGCGTTGCCGCCTTGCGTAATAGAATTCTTTGCGAGTTCCCCCTTTTGCGGAAATGTATTCAAATTCATACGCCCGCAGTGCCTCAATTATTGTAACCGCGTGGTCACGGATTGCCGTGTATGTGTAAATCAATTCACCGTTAATATCGCTGATGTACACCTCGTCCGGCTCATAACGGTTTAAGACATCAAACAGCACCGCTCCGCCGCCCACAAACGGCTCGGCGTACTTTCTCACGCGCTCGCCCATTCCGGCGGGGTAATTCGCGCGAATTTCATCCAGCAGCCGCCCCTTTCCGCCTGCCCACTTAACAAAAGGTTTCGCTGTTTTTCGCACAACGCCCTCATTCATCTTTTTGTCATTTTCCCAGCGCTTCGGCGGCTTTGTCGCGCAGCTTGTACTTCATAATCTTGCCGGAGGCCGTCATGGGGAAAGTGTCTATGAAGAACACATGGCTCGGTATCTTGTGGCGCGACATCTTCGCGCGCACGAACTCCTTCACGCCCTCCTCCGTGAGGGACGCGCCGGAGCGCGGTATGACGAACGCGCAGACCTCCTCGCCGAACTTTTCCGACGGCACCCCCACCACCTGCGAATCGGCGATGTCCGGGTGGGTATACAGCAGCTCCTCAATCTCGCGCGGCGATATATTCTCGCCGCCGCGTATTATCATGTCTTTCAGCCGCCCCGTGATGGACCAGTAGCCGTCTTTGTCGCAGACGCCGATGTCGCCCGTGTGGAGCCAGCCGTCCGCGTCAATGGCCTGCGCCGTGGCTTCGGGCATTTTGTAGTAGCCTTTCATGAGGTGGTACCCGCGCGTGCAGATTTCACCGGGCACGCCCGGCGGGTTCTCCAAGCCCGTCTCCGGGTCGATGACCTTGCCCTCGGCGTGGGGCAGCAGGCGGCCCACCGTGGCCACGCGGAGCTCCAACGGGTCGTCGGTGCGGCTCATGGTCATGCCCGGCGAACATTCCGTCTGCCCGTAGGTGATAACGATTTCCTTCTGGTGCATTTGCTCCACCACGCGGCGCATGACCTCGATGGGGCAAGTGCTGCCGGCCATAATCCCCGTGCGGAGCGAGGTGAGGTCGTAGGAGGCAAAGTCGGGGTGGTCGAGTATGAATATAAACATGGTGGGCACACCGTGGAGCGCGGTGCAGCGCTCGGCCTGCACGGTACGCATTACTTGCAGCGGGTTGTACTGCTCCACGGGCACCATGGCGGAAAAGTGCGTGATGGCGGCCATTTGCGCGAGCACAAGGCCGAAACAGTGGAAAAACGGCACGGGTATGCAGAGGCGGTCGGCGGGCGTGAGCTTCATGCACTCGCCGATAAAGTAGCCGTTGTTGAGTATGTTGTGGTGCGTGAGGCATACGCCCTTGGGGAACCCCGTGGTGCCGGAGGTATACTGCATATTGATGACCTCGCGCGTATGCTGGTCGCGCTCGGCGGCGGCAAGCGCCTCCGGCGGCACATTGTCCGCCAGGGCGAGCATATCGTCCCATTCAATCGCCCCGCCCTCGGCCTTCCGCGCGCCGGGCATATGTATAAGGCGGCGCAGCAGCGGCACGGCGCCGGGGGTGAGTTGGGCGAGTATGTCGTGGTAGTCGGAGCCCTTCACGCCGTCTGAGAATACAAGCGCCTTGGAGTCGGACTGCCGCAGGAGGTATTCTAACTCAAAGACTTTGTAGTTGGTGTTCACCGTGACGAGCACAGCGCCTACGCGGGCGCAGGCGTGGAGCGTGTAGACCCATTCGGGCGTGTTGGCCGCCCACACGGCCACATGGTCGCCCTTGCCGATACCCAGCGCCATAAAGGCGCGCGCCACGCGGCGCGAAACGGCGTTCAGCTGCGCGTAAGACAGGCGCAGGGCGCGCCCGTCGGCATACACCAGCGCGTCCGCGTCTCCGTGTTCGGCTTCGGCTTTGTCCATCCATTCGCAAAGGGTATATTCCAAGAAGTCATTCATCTTCCGCGCTGCCGTCCTTCCCTTGCCGTATGTCCGCCGATATATCGGGAGCCCCTTCGCCGGGGGCGGGGTCGCTTTCGGGGGGAGGGTCTTCCGGCGCGCCGGGCGGGGGAGGTACACAGTCCATGGAAAACTCGCCGCTCTGCACCTTGCCGGATTTTTCGGCTATATAGCGGAGCGCCGACGCGCGGGTGTCGTAAAACACGGTGTAGCGCCCTTCGAGCAAGGGCAGGTCGAGCAACACGGGCACAGGCTCTTCCGGCTCGCCCGGTTCCTCCGCGCCCTCCGGCGTCTGGGCGGCGTCTTCGCCGCCGGCGGGCGGGTCTGTGTAGTAGCCGTACATCGCCCCCGTGGCATATTCCTGCACGAGCAGTAAGGTGCCGTAAGGGGTGGCGAGCGCGGCGGCGGGGCGGCGGTCGTCGGCTTCGTTTGTGGCGAACAGGCGGGTGGGCACGCCGCCGGAGAGCGGCACGGAGTAAAACACCCTCTCGCCCTCTTCCAAAACGGTGTAATATACAATAACCCTGTCCTCTTCGTCGGTGTACACGGCGGGCCAGCGCGCGTCCACCCCGGAGGGGGTAATCGGGCCGCCGCCCACCATCTTGTATTCCCCGCCCGGCGTGTTGCCGGTGCGGAGCACGAAAAGCCCCGGCGTGTTGCCTTTGAGACCCGCCGCCACGATGTAGAAGTTTTTATACGGCGTGTACGAAGCGCCGGAGGCGAGCCATGTGTAATACTTCTCGTTAATGGCGCCCGTGTAGCCGGTATACGGGCCCTGCACGTTAGACAGGGTAGTGCCCACATACCACTCTATGGCCGCGCCCGCCGTGCGGAAGAAGTAATAGCGGCGGAGGTTTTTGTAGTAGGTGAAGGAGGAATCGAGCGCGGGCATTTTGTCTATACGCATTTGCTTTGGCACATTGTATGACTTCTGTTTGGTGTTCTTCTCGGCCTGCGGCTCAAATTGCCCTATGTCCTCGCCCTGCCGCAGCAGCCGCGCCTGCACGGTGAAGCGCGCGTCTTGGAACGTGTAGTTGCACGTGGAGAGCGTGAGTACGGTGTCGCTCGGCAGCACCTCCACGTTGGTGTGGTATATGCTCCGCATATATATCTCTTCAAGCAGCTCCTCGAAGCCGCCCTCCGCGAAACGCGTGTGGAAATAGCTGAAATTGCTCTCGCAGACATACGCGGCGAAGATGAGCCAGTAGGTGGGGCCGTATATGGTGTCGAAGACTATGACGGGGGCTTTCAGGTAGGCGGACACGCTGTTCAGCCCCGTGATATTGCTGAACATCGTGCCGTCGAACATATTGTGGCCGTATATGACATAGTTTTTGTCGGTAAAGCCGGGGGTGTTGTCCGCGTCAAGGAAGAGGGTGCCGTGGGAGCTGCGCTTTTTCTCGAAGCTGTTGTTCAGGTAATAGTCGTTGTCCTTGCCCTGCACCACGAAGTCGTTTTCCACGGAGGTGCCGGGTATGGAGAGCAGGCCGTAAAAGTCTTCGTTCACGGCAAGCACGCTCTCGAAGCGGGCTTTGTAGTCTATGGGGGGAGGCGGCGGTTCCTCGGAGTGCGAGGGCAGCGGGCCGGAGGGCGAGGACAGGGAGGGCGAGGACGGGGAGGGCGGGGGGTTGTACACGGGTGCCGAGGGCATGGGCGGCAAGTCCGAAAGCAGGTTTTGGTTGCGTTTTTCCAAGGCCCGCTGCTGCACGCTGCCGTATACGTAATTGCCGATATACGCGAGCGAGAAGACCATGCCCGCTATGCACAAGGCCATAACGCCCCGGCGCAGCGGCGCGGGCATCGCGAACGCCCTCCTGCGGCTTGGGGCTTTCTTCGCGTCGGGCTGCGTGTCGGCCGCGCCTTGCGCCTCCGTGACCATGACGGTATCCGGGGCGCTCTCGGCTCCGCCCGTCGCCGTCGCGTCGGCGGCCGCGTCGCCGCCGGCTTGCCCCGCGCCCGTGGGGTCAACGCCAGCGCCGTTGTCGGGTGCGGCGAACCCCGCGACCGCGACGACCTCGGCGGTCGCGTCGGTAATTCGGTCGGCTTCGGCGGCTTCGGGTTGGCCGATTTCCGCGCTTTCGCCGCCCCGGCGGGAGCCGGTAATATCTTCGTCCATATCGCGCGTCACCTCGCTTGCGCCTTGTGATAGCGTCAGTTTACCATAAACGGACGCAAAAGGCAAGCGGCGGGTTTCCCCGCCTGCCTTGCCCGCTTCCGCTTTCCGTATGGTTAGTCTCCGTCCCCGTCCGCAAAGGGCACAGACCAGCTCAAGCCGCTTTCAATGTGCCACGCGCCGCCTTTGTCGCCAAGCTGCAAACAGAAGTCGTATTCACCCGTGGGCGCTTCGCCCTCGCCGAAGAAAGTGAGGCGGAGCCATGTCCGCTGAGCGGTGGGCACCCCCACCGGGGTGTAGCCGTAGCCGCTTGTGTCGCGCACCGCTATCATTTCTTCCTCCGTAAGCAGCCTGCCCGTATCCGATTCGAGCCAGCGGTCCACCCGCTCCGCGCCGTATATCTCGGTGATATAAAAGCCCGCGTTGTCCCAAGCGCCCTCACCGAAGCGGTCAATCACAAGCTGCCTGTGGTGGTTTAGCACAACATCCCATTCCACGGTCGCGCCCAGCCATAATTTTTCGTCCAAGCCGTTTGGGCTGCCTGCGTCGCCCGTCTTAAAGAAGTCAAGGTGCCGCATATATGTGCCCTCGCGCATATATTCTATATACCGCTCCGCTATGGCGGCAATCGCGGCGGCATCGTCCGCGCCGGGTTCTCCCGGCGTGGGGTCGGTTGACGGCGTTTCGTTTTGGGTGGGTGCGTCCGACGGCGTAGCGCCGTTGCCGTTGCCCGGCACGTCCGGCGCGCTCACGCAAGCGGCGAGGGAGAGGGCGAGCGTGAGCGTGAGCAAGAGCGCGAGTGTGGAC
>JAIRWH010000047.1 GCA_031253545.1 Oscillospiraceae bacterium | reverse complement strand
TCATTTTTGCCAAAACAGAAAAGGGTGCAAAACTGCTCGAAAGGGTGCAAAAATCAAAAGGTATAAAAATCCCCCGCGATAACGGCTTGAGCCGAATCGCAGGGGTCTTTGTGTGATGGATGTTATGCCCGTACCTCCGTCCCGTCCTTGAACGTGAACCGCACATCATTCTCGCCGTAGACCGTGGCGAAGTCTACAAGGCCAAACCAGAGCCGCTCGTCAAATTCGGTTACCAAGCCGTCCCGCTTGCCGAGTTCGGCGATAAAGGCTTCCGCCAATTTGCCGCGCGCCTTTTTGCCCGACACCAATTCCGAGACATCCTCGAACCGAGCCTTTGCGGTATCATACCGCGCCACCAGAGCCTCGTAGCGTTCTTGGTATTCACTCTGGTCGAGGGCGACGCGGGCGTTCTCCTCGATGCACTTCTGTATCAGTTCGGCGATGACCGCGACCTCGCCGTGCAGTTCGGCGCGCTCCGCTTCGAGGTCTGCCGTGCCAAAAAGGTCGTCCTTCAATAACGCGAAGTTGGCGATAATCTCGTCCTTATCGGCGAGTAGCTTATTGACCGCCGACACAAACAGCCGCTTGACCGTTTCCTCATCAAGGTGTGGCGTTTTGCACCGCTCCTCGCCCTTGAATTTGTGATTGCACTGGTAAATGGTGCGGCGGTACTTGGTCGTGCTATGCCAGACCTTCGAGCCGTACGTCGCAACCTATAACCTCACCATCCGCGCCCCCGAAGGCTCCTACGCCCAAACATACGCAAAAGAGAACAGAATACCCTTCGTGGCGTATGACCCCGTTATGCCCAACCTTTCCTCCGCTTCCCCGTGGGCGAGGGAGGCGTTGCAGATAGCCTACGAGAAAGGCTATATACCCTCGGATTTGCTGGGCGGCTACACGGAAAACGTCAATCGCGGGGAGTTCTGCCGCCTTGCCGTGGGCTTTTTGGAGTATTACACGGGCAAGAGCATAGACAGAATCCTTGAGGAAAAGGGCTTGGTGAGGGATTACAACACGTTTAGGGATACGAAAGACCCGAATATCCTCGCGGCGTATCTGCTCGGCATCGTGGCGGGCACACCCACACCGCAGGGCTTGGAGTTCCGCCCGGGCGGAGTGTTCACCCGCGAGGCGGCGGCGGGTATGTTCCGCAACGCCTGCGCCGCGGCGGGCATGGACGTGAGCGACACCGCCGACGCGGGGGCGGTGGATATTGGCCTCGCCTCTTTCCCCGTCACGCGCGACGGGCTGAACTTCTGTATCAACAGTGGCTACATGAGCGGCAGCAGCACCACGGAGCTGAGGGTGAACCCGCTGGGAAGGTATATCCGCGAGGCGAGCATATTGATGTTCAGCGTGGTGCGGTAGGAGCGCGGGCGAGGGGAGCACCTGCAATTCTTGACGGAGACCGGAAAGGTATACGCAAGCTGTCCACACAGGGCAAGAAGCGCGTTAAGAAAAGAATGAGGCTCCTGCAAAGCAAGTACCGAAAGGGCGGGAATAGGATAGAGTCTTACCGAGGCAATGATGCCCTGCGATTATCGGTAACCCGTCAGCTCCTCCACGGGCACAAACTCATAGCCGCGCTCCGTGAGGGCGCGCAGCACTATTTCCGCCCCTTCTATGGAATAAGTCTTCACGTCGTGCATGAGTATAATGCTGCCTTCGCGCACATCGCGCAGCACAATCTCCGCCGCCTTTTGGCCGTCTCTCAGTTCCCAGTCCCGCGAATCCACGCTCCAGAGCACAATCCGCATACCGAAGCCCTCGGCCACCCCCTTGTGCCAAGCGCCGTAAGGCGGGCGCAGCAGCACGGGCGCTTTGCCGGTTATGGACTCCACAATATCGTTGGTTTTACGCACAGATACCTCCGCCCCGGCGGCTTTGAGCGATTTATGGTCGTATGTGTGGTTGCCGATAGTATGCCCGCCCGCCGTAATCGCGAGGATGAGGTCGGGGAACGCCTCGGCGCGCGAACCTATAACAAAGAACGTGCAGCGGGCATCATATGAAGCCAGCAGCTCCAAAAGCGGCTCCGTGTTGCCGCGCGTGGGTCCGTCGTCAAACGTGAGCGCCACCTTCATTTTCGGCACCGGCGCGATTTCCGGCGGCGGCGCTTCGCCGGGCTCGGCGCTCGGCGCGGGTTCATCGGTTGCCATAACATCATCCGGCTGTTGACTCGGAAGTTGCGGCGCGGGTATGACCGCGGCGGGTAAATACCGGGCAAGCTGCGGCAAATCGGCAGACGGCAACGACTCGGCGGGCGAGGGCAAAAGCGCCGCAACCAAGCCGACAGCGTTTGCCGAGCAAGCCGTGAGCAACACGGGCAAGAGCGACAGGCACACAAGCCGCCGGGTAATTCCGCCCAAAACATCCACCTCCGCCGCCGGGCAATTCCCATTCCACTTAAGTATACATAACAACAAGTTGAATTGCAAGCATTACTTTTGGAAATTGCCGGCACCCCAAAGTCCATAATTAAGTGCAAGGGGTCTCTTGCCCTTGATTACGGGCTTTTTGCCTATGCCGGGGAGGCTGCGCGGTGGCGGGGAAATACAAGTACCTGACCTTGGAAGACAGGCG
>JAIRWH010000012.1 GCA_031253545.1 Oscillospiraceae bacterium | reverse complement strand
ACGGAAAAAGGAGGTGTGAGGGGTGGAGTACAAAACGCACGAGCGGCTACTCATGCCCGTGTCGCGCTTAGGCATGGGCGCGATGCGCCTGCCCATGAGCGGCGGCGAGATTGACCTTGCCGAAGGCACGGCCATGATTGACCGCCTCATGGCTGCGGGTGTTAATTATTACGATACGGCGTATATGTACCACGGCGGAAAGTCCGAGGGCTTTTTGCGCAAGGCGCTCATCGAGCGCCATGAGCGCGATAAGTTCACCGTGGCGGACAAAATGCCGGGGGAAGGCTCCGGTTCGCTCGCGAAGGCGAAGGAAATTTTTGCCACGCAACGCGAACGGCTCGGCGTGGATTATGTGGACTACTACATGCTCCACGGCATAGGCAAACCGGGTTACATCTCCTTCCGCGACAGCGGCGTGGTGGCGTGGCTGGAGCAGATGAAGGCTTCGGGGACTATCCGCCGCTTCGGGTTTTCCTACCACGGCAGCTTCGACGATTACGAATGGGTGCTTTCGCAGCGTGACTGGGACTTTTCGCAGATTATGCTCAATTACTACGATTGGAGCGTGGGCGCGGATACGCTCTACCACACCGCCTGCGACAGGGGCGTGCCCATCATCGTAATGGAGCCCGTGCGCGGCGGCGGGCTGACGCGGCTGCCGGAAAACGCGCGCGCGCCCATGCGCGAGGCGAACAGCGCCGCGAGCGAGGCCTCCTGGGCTTTGCGGTGGTGCGCGTCGCTGCCGGGCGTGTATGTGGTGCTCAGCGGCATGAGCAACACGGCGCAAGTTGAGGACAACATACGCACGTTTAACGCGCCGAACCCGCTCACCGACGACGAAGAGACGGTGATTCAGAAAGTGCTGACGGCCATGAAAGACCTGCCGCTCATCGCCTGCACGGAATGCCGCTATTGCGCGGGCTGCCCGCAGGGCATTGACATAGCGCGCCTGTTCGGCGCGTATAACGAATACGTGCGCTTCGCCTCGTCGTGGTATATGATGCATGAATACTGGAAAAAGCCGGAGGGCGGCAGAGCTGACGCCTGCACGGAGTGCGGCTTTTGCGAGGCGAAATGCCCGCAGAAGCTCGGCATAATACAAGAGCTGAAAAAGGCGCACAAAAAAGCTGCGGAGCTGAAACGGTAACGGTGGATGTTGTAATCGCGGGCGGGGGGCCCGCAGGGCTTACGGCGGCGCTGTATTCACGCAGGGCGGGTCTTTCGGCTCTTGTGCTGGAAGCGCAGGCCTGCGGCGGGCAGATGAATAACGCGCCGAAGGTGGAAAATTACCCCGGCGTTTCCGGCGTTTCCGGCGCGGAGCTCGCGTCGGTAATGCGTGTGCAAGCCGAAGCGGCGGGCGCGGAGTTCGCCGTCGGCACCGTGACGGGTTTCGACTTCACGCCTTCGGCGCTTGCCGCGTTTTGCGGCGGGAAGGTCTGTGGCGCGAAGGCTTTGGTATTGGCTATGGGCACGGAGCGCCGCGCGCTCGGCGTGCCGGGCGAGGAACGCCTCGCGGGCAGGGGCGTGTCTTACTGCGCCGTGTGCGACGGCTTTTTCTTTCGCGGCAAAAACGTGGCTGTGGCGGGCGGGGGCGACACCGCCCTGCAAGATGCCCTTTACCTTTCCGCCGTCTGCGCGGAGGTTACGCTCATACACCGAGGGGAGCGGTTCCGCGCCCGGGCGCGGCTGTGCGAGGAGGCGAAGGGCAAAGGCAACATACGTTTCCTCATGCCCGCCGTAATAGAATCGCTCTCCGGCGAGAGCGCGCTCGAAGGCCTGACCGTGCGCGAGCTTACCACCGGCGCCGCGCGCGAACTGGCCGTGAGCGGGCTGTTTGCGGCCGTGGGCATGAAGCCCCGCGCGGAAACGCTCGGCGGGGCAATCGCGTTAGGCGAGGGCGGGTTTGTGTTGGCGGGGGAAGACACGCGCACCAATGTGCCGGGCGTGTTTGCCGCCGGGGATATACGCGCCAAGGGGCTGCGGCAGATAGTGACCGCCTGCGCCGACGGCGCGGCCGCGGCCGCGGCCGCCGCGGAGTTCCTCCGATGAATACGCGGGTGATATCGGGCGAGGCCGTGGCAAAGGCCGTGGCGGAGCTTTTTACGCAGGCAAACGTATATCTGCCGCCGGACACGGAAGCGGCGCTGCGCGCGGCGGCGCGGACGGAGACCCACGCCATCGCGGCCTTTTGCCTGAATATGTGCTTGGATAACGCGCGGGCGGCGAGGGAGCAAGGCTTGCCGATATGCCAAGACACGGGTCTTTGCTGCGTATATTGCGAGAAGGGCGCTTTCGCCGCGGTACACGGGGGCTTGCAGGCGGCTGTGAACGAAGGGGTGAGGCGGGCCTGTGAAGACGGTTGCCTGCGCGCCTCGATGGTGCGCGACCCGCTGCGGCGCGAGAATACGGGCGACAACACCCCCGCCGCGCTGTATCTGACGGAGGTGCCCGGCGACAAGCTGACCCTGACCGTGATGCCGAAGGGTTTCGGCAGCGAGAATATGACGCGGCTCTTTATGCTCGACCCCTCCGCCTCGCGCGAAGACGTAATCGCCAAAATCGCGGAAGCGGCGGGCGACGCGGGGAGCGCCCCCTGCCCGCCGGTCATTGTGGGCGCGGGGCTCGGCGGCACGGCGGATACCTGCCTCGCGCTTGCCAAACGCCAGCTCCTGCGCGCCGCGGGCGCGCCGAGCGCCGACCCCTATTACGCCGCCATGGAGCGCGACGCGCTCGCCGCCGTGAACGCGCTGGGCATAGGCGCGCAAGGCATGGGCGGCAAGACCACGGCGCTTGCCGTGCATATCGCCGCCTCGCCCACCCACATCGCCGGGCTGCCGCTCGGCGTGGCCGTGGGGTGTTGGGTCACGCGGCACGCGAGCGCGGTAATCTGACAGCAACGCCAATACAAATAAGGAGGATGTAAACATGAATTTCCGGTTTCACGAGAAGAAGGTGGATGTGTCCGACACGCTGCGGGAATACGCGGTGAAAAAGCTCGGTAAGTTGGACAAATACTTCAAGAACGAGGCGGAGGCCACCGTGGCGTTTCTCAAGGAGGCGGGGCGGTATGTGGTGGAGGTCACCATCGCCAACGAGGGGCTGTATTTCCGCTCGAAGGAAAACCGTGACGACATGTACGCCGCCATAGACAGCGGCCTTGCCGCCATCGAGCGCCAGATTCACAAAAACAAGACGCGGCTTTCCAAGCGGCTGCAAAAGGGCGCGTTTGAGCGCGAGGTCCCCTCCGTGATATTGGAGCCGATTGTGGAGGAAGAGGAGGACTTCCCCATTGTGCGCGTGAAGCGGTTCGACTTGAAGCCCATGACCCCGGAGGAGGCCATATTGCAGATGAACCTGCTCTCGCACGAGTTTTACGTGTTCAAGAATCACCGGAGCGGGGGCGATACCGCCGTGGTCTATAAGCGCAAGAGCGGCGGATACGGGTTGATTGAGGGCGCGTAATGCGCAAGCTCGTCTTCATTGTAAACCCGAAGGCGGGCACGGGTCGCGCGCGGGAGCTGCTGCCGCAAATAGAGGAGCTTTGCCGCAAGGCCGGCGGGGTCACGTTGCTCACGGAGCGCCCCGGCCACGCGCGGGAGCTTGTGCGCGCTCTTGACGGCGACGGCTCGGTTTACCATGTCTTTGCCTGCGGCGGCGACGGCACGCTCAACGAGGCGGCGGGCGGAGCGGCGGGACGCGGCGATGTGGCGCTGACGCACGTGCCGTGCGGCACGGGCAACGACTTTGTGCGTATGTTCGGCGCCGACGCGGCGCGGTTTGCCGCCTTTGAGTGCGCGGAAACCTACGACGAAATGCTCTGCGACGGCATAGACACCAACATACGCTTCGCGCTGAACACCTGCGCTATGGGTTTTGACGCGCGGGCCGCCATGCACATGACGCGCTACCGCAAGGCCTCGTTCCTTAGCAAAAAGCTGCCGTATAACCTCGGCGTGCTCACCGCGCTGCTCGGCGGTATCGCCCGTCCGCTGCGCGTGACCGTGGACGGCGACGAAACGTTTGAGGACGACTTTTCGCTTGTTACGGTGATGAACGGGCGCTGTTACGGCGGCGGGTTCCGTCCCGCGCCGGAGGCTGTGCCGCACGACGGGCTGCTCGACTTGGTAATGGTGAGGAAGGTGAGCGTGGCGGGGCTGCTGCGCCTGATTGGGCATTATGAAAAGGGCGAACACGCCGCTTTCGGCGATTTGCTCATTTACCGCCGCTGCCTTTCCGCGGACATAACCACGCCGAAGCCCATACCCGCGACCTTTGACGGGGAAAACGAAGTCACCGCGAGGTTGACGGCAAAAGTGGTGCCTTCATGCGTAAGGTTTTTAGTGCCAAAGGGTGCCGCGATTGAGTAAAAAAGAGTATGCGTCAGATAATCGCGGCTATGCCGGGTATATTGGCGCTGCATGGCGTTTTATGCCGAAATATGCCCGAATAGCGCGTTTGCGAATGTCTGCGCGTTTCCGTATTATATATTCTGTTAGCACTCTCACATAAGAGTGCTAATAATATCGGAAAATGAGAGGGAGGATACCACATGAAGCTGAAACCCATTGAAGACAGAGTAGTCATCAAAATGGTGGAAGCGGAGGAAACCACCAAGAGCGGCATTATCCTAACCGGCAACGCGAAGGAGAAGCCGCAGGAAGCCGAGGTGCTTGCCGTGGGCCCCGGCGGAGTCATTGACGGCAACGAGGTAAAGATGCAAATCAAGGTCGGCGACAGAGTGGTCACAAGCAAGTATTCCGGCACGGAAATCAAGATTGACGGCGAAGAACTGATAATCGTGCGCCAAAAAGACATCTTGGCGATTGTGGAAAGATAAGGGAGGGTGTAAGACATGGCAAAAGAGATTCTTTACGGCGAGGAAGCCCGCCGCGCGTTGGAGCGCGGAGTAAACCAACTGTCCGACACAGTGCGTATTACCCTGGGGCCGAAGGGGCGCAATGTGGTGCTCGACAAAAAGTTCGGCGCGCCGCTGATTACCAACGACGGCGTTACCATAGCGAAGGAGATTGAGCTTGACAACGCCTTTGAGAATATGGGCGCGCAGCTTGTGAAGGAAGTGGCCACCAAGACCAACGATGTGGCCGGGGACGGCACCACCACCGCCACCCTGCTCGCCCAGGCCATGGTGCGCGAGGGCATGAAGAACGTGGCCGCCGGAGCCAACCCCATGATAATGAAGAAGGGCATTGCCAAGGCCGTGGACGCGGCCGTGGAAGCCATAAAGTCGCAAAGCGTGAAGGTGGGCGGCAAAGAGGACATCACCCGCGTGGCCACCGTGTCGTCCAGCGATTCCGTCATCGGCGAGCTGATTGCCGAGGCCATGGAGAAAGTATCCAGCGACGGTGTGATTACCGTGGAGGAAAGCAAGACCGCCGAGACTTTCACCGAAGTGGTGGAGGGCATGCAGTTCGACCGCGGCTATGTAACGCCGTATATGGTCACCGATACCGAGAAGATGGAGGCTGTGCTCGACGAGCCGCTCGTGCTGATTACCGATAAAAAAGTCTCCGTGGTGGCCGATATACTGCCCATATTGGAGCAGATTGTGCAGACGGGCAAAAAACTGCTCATCATCGCCGAAGATGTGGAGGGCGAGGCGCTGTCCACCCTCATCGTCAACCGCCTGCGCGGCACCTTCATCTGCGTGTGCGTGAAGGCCCCCGGTTTCGGCGACCGCCGCAAGGAAATGCTCAAAGACATCGCCGTGCTCACGGGCGGCGAGGTCATCAGCGACGAGCTGGGCCTGGAGCTGAAAGAGACCAAAATCAGCCAGCTCGGCAAGGCGCGCCAGGTGAAGGTGCAGAAAGAGAACACCATCATCGTGGACGGGGCGGGCAAGAGCGAGGAAATCAAGGCGCGTATCGCGCAGATAAAGTCCGCCATCGAGATTACCACCTCCGACTTCGACAAAGAAAAGCTGCAAGAGCGGCTTGCCAAGCTCTCAGGCGGCGTGGCCGTCATCAAGGTGGGCGCGGCCACGGAGATAGAGATGAAGGAGAAGAAACTCCGCATTGAAGACGCTCTCAACGCCACGCGCGCGGCCGTGGAGGAAGGCATCGTGGCCGGCGGCGGCTCCGTGTATGTGGGCGCCGTGCCCGCCGTGGAGGCGCTCTACAAAGACGCCGACGGCGACGAGAAGACGGGCGTGAAGATTGTGGCGGGCGCTCTGCTCGAACCGTTGCGCCAGATAGCCGTAAACGCGGGCTTAGACGGCGGCGTGGTGCTCGATAAAGTCCTCTCTTCCAAGGAAAAGGGCATGGGCTTCGACGCGCTCACCGAGAAATACTGCGACATGATAAAAGCCGGCATTGTGGACCCCACCAAGGTCACGCGCTGCGCCCTGCAAAACGCCGCCTCCGTGGCCTCGCTCGTGCTCACCACGGAAAGCCTCGTGGCGGACAAGAAAGAGCCTCCCGCCCCCGCGCCCGGCGGCGGCATGGGCGGCGGCATGGATATGTATTGACAGCCCCCTCCGTGCAGCACGGCAACTGTCGCGCCCGAAAGGGCGCGACAGTTTTTTGCCTTTATCTTTTTTCCGTTGCCTTTGCGCGCCCTTTGTGATATAATGTATATGGTGTGTTGTCCGGGCAAAGCCAAAGGCGGGCGCAGCGCGGTTTTTGCTTGCGATTTTCAGGGCGTTATTACGTTTTTAAGGGGTGAACGCGGCATGGTAAAGAAGCGAATCATCGTGGTGGACGACAGTCAGACGATGCTTGAGGCCTCAAAGCAAATGCTCAAAGACGTGTATGAGGTGTACCCCGCCCAGAGCGCGGAAAGAATGTTTGCCATATTGGAACACGTTGTGCCGAGCCTCATTCTGCTGGACGTGAATATGCCGGAAATGAGCGGCTTTGAAGCCATGAGAAGGCTTAGGGCGAAGCCGGCGTGGAAGAATATTCCCGTGGTGTTTCTCACGGCTATGGACGACGCCAAGAGCGAAATGGAGGGCCTGAGCTTAGGCGCGCTCGACTATATACACAAACCGTTCAACAGCGTGCTGCTCCTGCGGCGCATCGAGACGCACCTCTCGCTTTTGGAAACGCAGGCGGAGTCCATACGCGCGCTGAAAGCGAAGGGCGATTTCCTGCTCGGCATGAGCCACGAGATACGCACCCCCATGAACAGCATTATCGGCTACTCGGAGCTCGCGCTCGGCGATGACCCTCCCCCGAAGATGAGGGAATACATCAACCACATCTACAACAACGCCAAATGGATGCTGCAGATTATCAGCGACGTGCTGGACGTGTCTAAAATCGAGTCGGGAAACCTCGTGCTCGATTCCGTGCCGTTTGACCTGGGGGAAATCTTCGCCCACAGCCGCCTGATGTATTTGACGCAGGCGAACGACAAAAACGTGATACTCGATTTCCGTTCGTGGATGCCCGCCGGCAAGATGCTCGTGGGCGACCCCGTGCACCTGCGGCAGTCGTTGGTGAACCTGCTCTCCAACGCCGTGAAGTTCACGCGCGACGGCGTGGTGCGCATGGATGCCGAACCGCTTATGGAAACGGAAGACGAATGTGTGGTGCGCTTTGAGGTGCGCGACACGGGGCCGGGTATTACGCAGGAGCAGATGGAGAAACTGTATGAGCCGTTCAGGCAGTTCGGTTCGCAGGTGGCGCGCACCCACGGCGGCACCGGCCTTGGGCTTACCATCACCAAAAGCCTTGTGGAGCTTATGGGCGGTGTGCTGGAAGTGGAAAGCGAGCCCGGCAGCGGCAGCAAGTTTACCTTTTCCTTGGAGTTTTCCACCGTGCCCGCCGACCAAGTGCTCTCGTCGGAGGTCACGGGCGCGCCCGCCATGGCGAGGCCCACGTTTAGCGGCGAGGTGCTCGTGTGCGAAGACGACGCCATGAGCCGCCGCATTATCTGCGAACACCTCAGCCGCGTGGGGCTTACCTCCGTGGCGGCGTTCGACGGCGCGGCCGGCGTGGAGTTTGTGCGTCAGCGCCTTGAGAGCGGCGCGAAACCCTTCGACCTTATCCTTATGGATATATATATGCCGGAAGTAGACGGTTTGGAAGCGGCCTCCATCATCAGCGGCATGGCCACGGGCACACCCATCGTGGCGCTTTCGGCGAGCATTATGGTGGGCGACATGGACCTTTACAAGTCCAGCGGAATGGCCGATTGCATGGGCAAGCCGTTTACCTCGCAGGATTTGTGGAAATGCCTCATGCGCCACCTCCGCCCCGTGGCCGTGCCCGCCCCCGTGCCGCTGCCGTCGGGGCAGGCGCTCATCAAAGAGCTTGAGGATATGTTTCTTGAGGAAAACCGCGACAAAGCGGGCGCGGTGACGCGCGCCTTGGCCGAGGGCGACACCAGGCTCGCCTTCCGCATTGTGCACACCCTGAAAGGCACCGCCGGGCAGATAGGCAGGCATATGCTCCGCGCCGCCGCCGCCGCCGCCGAGAAGATGATACGCGAAGGCGAGGAGATAGACCCGGCGATTATCGAGACCGTGGAGGAGGAGCTTCAAGCCGTGCTGAAAGAGATAACCGAACGCGGGAAGTAACCCACAAAGCGGGGCGGCAAGCGGTGTGACATCCGCCGCCGTTGCCTGCGGCGGGAGCGTGTGTTATAATACCGAAAGTATATGGTTGAAGGAGGGCTTGCGCAGAATATGAAGAAGGTTATGTTTACCGAGACGGTGTTGCGCGACGCGGGGCAGTCGCTCATAGCCACGAGGTTGCCCTACGCCGGGTTTGAGGGGGCGCTGGAGCTGCTCGACAAAGCCGGGTTCTATTCGTTGGAGTGCTGGGGCGGCGCCACTTTCGACACCTGCCTGCGCTATCTCAACGAGGACCCGTGGAAACGCCTGCGCGACATAAAGAAGCGCGTGACGAACACAAAGCTGCAAATGCTACTGCGCGGGCAGAATATCCTCGGCTACAAGCATTACCCCGACGACGCGGTTATCAAGTTCGTGGAGCTGTCGGTCAAAAACGGCATAGACGTTATCCGCATATTCGACGCGCTCAACGACTTGCGCAACTTAGAATCGTCCGTGGAGGCCACGCTCAAATACGGCGGTATCGCGCAGGTGGCCGTGTCGTTTACCACAAGCCCCGTGCATACGCTTGAAAACTTCGCCGCGCTGGCAAAGCGTATCGAGGATATGGGAGCGTCGAGCCTGTGCATAAAAGACATGGCGGGCATAATGGGGCCGGGTGAGTGCTACGACCTTGTGAAGGCCATTAAGGAATCTTCCAAATTGCCGCTGCATGTGCATACGCACTCCACCACGGGGCTTGCGCCCATGACTTACCTCAAAGCCGCCGAGGCGGGCGCGGACGTGGTGGACACGGCCATATCGTGCTTTTCCGGCGGCACGAGCCAGCCGCCCACGGAATCGCTCGTATACGCCTTCGCGCAGCTCGGCTACGACACGGGGGTGGATTACTCCGCGCTCAAAGCCGTGAATGATTACTTCAAGCCCATGGCCGCCGGCTACCTCAAAGACGGCACGCTCGACCCGAAGGTGCTTTCCACGGATACCGACGCGCTCAACTATCAGGTGCCCGGCGGTATGCTCTCGAATATGATTTCGCAGCTTAAAGCGGCGGGTGCCATGGAAAAGTTCCCGGAAGTGCTCGCCGAAGTGCCGCGGGTGCGCGAAGACATGGGTTACCCGCCGCTCGTGACGCCGACCTCGCAAATCGTGGGCGCCCAGGCGGCGGTGAATGTACTCACGGGCGAACGCTACAAGAATGTGTCCAAAGAAGTGACGGCATATTTGCGCGGCGAATACGGCTTGCCGCCGGGCAAGGTGAACAGGGAGCTGCAGCGCAAGGTACTCGGCGGCGAGGAGCCGCATACCGGCAGGTTCGCGGACACGCTCGCGCCCGCCTTGGAGGCCGCCCGGGAGAAAATCGGCCCTCTCGCCCGCAACGACGAGGACCTGCTCTCGTATATCGTATTCCCGGAAGTGTTTGAGGCGTTTGCCGAGCGCCGCGCGCAAGACGAGAAAAACCGCGTGACATACAGCATTGTGAAAGCGTAGGTGTGCCCATGTTTATGTTACTCGCGCAAGACTCGCTCTACCGCGGCGGCCTCGGCCTGTTGCTCACGCTTTGCTCCCTCGCGCTGCTCATGACGTTAGTGCGGGCGCTTGCCGAACGCCGCGCCCACGCCCCGCCCGACCCCGTGAAAGTGGTGGTGGAAAGGGAGGAGGCGCGCATAGCGCGCACGGCGGGCATGGTGCCTTCGCCCGGCTCGTTTGGCGAAATTGAGCTCAACGACGTGGACGAACCCACGGCGGCGTTGCTTATGGCGATTGTGGCCGACGACATCGGCATACCGTTAAATGAACTGCGCTTTGTGTATGTGCGCGAAGCGGCGGGGGAGGAACCGGCTGTATGAAATACGAAGTAATGTTAAACGGGAAGCTCTACGAGGTGGAGGTGGTGAAGGGCGAGGCGCAGCTTATATCCGTGTCCGACGCGCCCGCCGCCGCGCCCGTTATTCCCGCCGCGGCGGTATCCGCCGCGCCTGCCGCGCAAGCGGCGAAGCCCGCCGCGTCGTATGGGCCGGGCGAGGCGGTGACCGCCCCCATGCCCGGCACTATAACCGATGTGGTCGTTTCGCCCGGGCAAGCCGTGAAGAAGGGCGACACATTGCTTGTGCTGGAAGCCATGAAGATGGGCAACGATATAGCCGCCCCGCGCGACGGCGTGGTGGCGAGCGTGGTGGCGGCCAAGGGCGATATTGTGCGGACCGGCGACGTGCTGCTGACGCTGTCGTAACCCGCGTTTGCGAAAAGCCGGTTGTTTCCCCGCCCCCGAAAGGGAGGGGAACAAAAACCCTTTGCTTTAATTACCAAAACAACAATACACGGTAAAGGCGTGAAAACATGATAGCCATTGCGTGCGACCACACGGCGCTCGCCTTGAAACGTATGCTGTCGGAACATTTGGCGGGCAGGGGCTTTGAGACGAAAGACTACGGCGCTCACGGGCACGAGCGCAGCGATTACCCCATATACGCCGAAACCGCGGCAAGGGCGGTGGTGTCGGGAGAGTGCGAGAGGGGTGTGCTCATCTGCGGCACGGGGGTGGGTATGTGCATAGCCGCCAATAAGGTGGCGGGCGCGCGGTGCGCCGTTTGCTCCGAACCGTATTCGGCGAAGCTCTCGCGCGAACACAACGACGCCAACCTGCTCGCGCTCGGCGCGCGGGTGGTGGCGCCGGAACTCGCCGCCATGATATTGGACGCGTGGCTCGACGCGGAGTTTGAGGGCGGCCGCCACGCTACGCGCGTGGATATGTATGAGCGCATAGCCGCGCGAAACTGCTGAGACAGGTAGCCGCAACGAAACCGCAAACCCCCGAAGGGCGGAGGATTGAGCGATGATTTGGGGAGGCGTTGCCGTATGCTGACGCACGACAAGATTGTGGATGCCGTAAAAAGAGCCTCCGAAGTATTCCCGCTGACAAAAGCTATGTATTTTGGCTCTTACGCGGACGGGCAAGCGACCGAGGAAAGCGACCTTGACCTGCTTGTCGAGTTTGAAGAGCCGTCTGTCTCAATCCTCACCGTCATTAGGCTGAAACGGTTTTTGGAAGCGGAGCTTGACAAATCGGTTGACGTGATACACGCGCCGTTGCCGCAAGGCGCTGTCATTGAAATCGGAAAGTCGGTGGGCGTTCTGTGAACAAACGCGAAAAAAGCGCGGAGCCATAGTATGCTTTACCGGAAAAAGCAAGTTTAAGGCAGAGGCCGGTACTTTGTGGCGCGCCCCGCGCCGACTTTGACCAATTTGCCGCCGCGGATAAGCTCGCCGAGCACAAGCTCCGCCAATGTGACGGATACGTCCGGCAACGCTTCGCACAGGGAGTGTTTGGACACCTCGCCGCCGGAGAGCGCCGCCGCCGCGATGCGTTCGCGTTTGGTGAGCCCCCCGCCCAAAGGCGGAGCTATTGCGGGGCGGCGGGTTTTTTCGTGGCAGGCGCGGAGGTTTTTGAGAAACTGCGGCACAAAGGGGTGGCGGGTATCGCCTTGGGGCGCGGGTATGCGGAAGGGGGCGAAACGCCACGCGCCAAAGCCGCATATATCAAGCAACTGCAAGGCGAGCAGGCGCGCCAACCTGCCGTTGCCGTCGGCAAACGGGGAAATATATAAAAAGTCCGCCACAAAGCACGGCACAGCCGCCAACTGCGCGGACGGAGAGCCCGCGAGCGCGGCCTTGAAAGCGTCTGAAAGGCGCTGCATGGCCTCCGGCACCTCGGCGGCCGGCACAGGCGCTATCCTCGCGCTTTTTTTGCCTTCTTCGGTGATATATGGCACGATGTTGTTTGAGGTTTTATACTTGCCGCCGCCGGGGCCGTGCGATTCCGTGAGCATATGGAGCAGCCTGACCTCACGCTCGGAGAAACACGGCGCTCCCGCGCGCGAACAGAGCAGGTCAAAGCAATCGCGCGCGCCCGCCAAGGCGGCTTCGTCGGCGCTGCGGGGAGCTTCGCCGGACAATACGGCCAAGGCTCTGCTCTCGCCAATGAGTATGCCGTCGCTCTCGGCCGCCTGCAATATGTGAAACTGCCGGGCGTCGGCATCGGCGTCCGAGGCGCCGGGCGGCGCGCGCAGAGCGAGCAGGGCGTCTATGTCGGGCTGCGCCTGCTCGTGCGAATAGGATAAGTCGAAGCTCTTCATGACAACCTCCGTAATCACGAATCGGCCAAGGCCATAATATCACATATCCTCAAAAAAGGCAAACGGGATTCTGCGCGGCGGCGAGCGGCGGCTTGACAAAACGCCCCCGAAGGCGTATTATTAACGGGTGCGGCGGCAAAATACGGCGCGGCGCTGTCCGCCGCCGCAATACGCCCAAAGGGAGTGCGTCATGGCCGAGAATACCGTATCGTTTGAGAACCAGAAGATTTTGCCCGTGGACTTGGAGCGCGAGGTCAAAAAGTCGTTCATAGACTACGCCATGAGCGTCATAGTGGCGCGGGCGCTGCCGGACGCGCGCGACGGCCTGAAGCCCGTGCACAGGCGCATACTGTATACCATGTGGGAGGAAAACCTCACGCCGGACAAGCAGTTTCGCAAGTCCGCCACAGCCGTGGGCGATGTGCTCGGCCGCTACCACCCGCACGGCGACGCCTCGGTATACGACGCGCTCGTGCGCTTGGCGCAGCCGTTTTCGTTGCGCGCGCCGCTCATAGACGGCCACGGCAACTTCGGCAACATAGACGGCGACCCCCCGGCGGCATACCGCTACACGGAGGCGCGGCTTTCCAAAATCTCTTTGGAAATGATGGCGGATATAGACAAAAACACCGTGGACTTCCTGCCCAATTACGACAACACGCGCACGGAGCCCGTGGTGCTGCCCTCCGGCTTCCCAAACCTGCTTGTAAACGGCTCGTCGGGCATTGCCGTGGGCATGGCCACCAACATACCGCCGCACAACCTCCGCGAGGTCACGGCGGCGGCCGTGTGCCTGCTCGACGACCCGCAAGCCGAACTTGCCGACCTCATGGAGCATATACAGGGCCCGGACTTCCCCACGGCCGGTTTCATACACGGCAGGGCGGGCATACGCGCCGCCTACGCCACAGGCAGGGGGAGCGTGCGCGTGAGAGCTAAGGCCGTCATAGAAGAGCACAGGGGCAAGACGCGCATACGGGTCATGGAAATACCCTACATGGTAAACAAAAAGAAATTGGTCGAGCGCATAGGCGCGCTTGTGCGCGAAAAGTCGCTCGACGGCGTGGCGGCGTTGCGCGACGAATCGGACAGGGGCGGCATGAAAATCATACTCGACCTCAAACGCGACGCCAACGCGCAGGTTGTGCTCAACAACCTCTATAACAAGACGGATATGCAGTCCACCTTCGCCGTGAATATGCTCGCGCTTGTGGGCGGCCAGCCGGTCACGCTCTCGCTCAAAGAGGCTTTGGAGCATTATTTGGAGCACCGCCGCGAGGTCACGCGCCGCCGCACCCAATTTGAGCTCGACAAGGCCTTGGCGAGAATCCATATATTAGAGGGCCTTAAAATCGCCGTGGACAATATAGACGAAGTTATCGCCATCATACGGAGCGCGTACAACGACGCGAAGCAGCGGCTCATGGAGCGTTTCTCCCTCAGCGACGCGCAGGGGCAGGCCATTGTGGATATGCGCTTAGGGCGTTTGCAGGGCTTGGAGATTGAGAAGTTGGAAAACGAGATTGCCGCGCTGCAAGCGAAAATAGAGGATTGCCGCGACATATTGGCAAGGGCGGAGCGCGTGAGCGCCATCGTGCGCGAGGAGCTGCTCGATATAGCCGAGCGTTATGGCACCCCGCGCCGCACGGAAATACTCGACAGCGACGTGGACTTGGAGGATGAGGACCTTATCGAGCGCGAAGACTGTGTGTTTACCCTCACGCGGCTCGGCTACATCAAGCGCAGGCCGAAAGCGGCATACAGGGCGCAAAAGCGCGGCGGCAAGGGCGTGTCCGCCCAGCCCATGCGCGAGGAGGACTTCGTGGAGGAGCTGTTTGTGGCCTCCACGCACGACGATTTGCTGTTTTTCACCAACGCCGGGTGGCTTTACAAAAAGCGCGGCTTCAACGTGCCGGAAGCCTCGCGCGCGGCCAAGGGCGTGAACCTTGTGAACCTGCTGCCGCTCGAACAGGGCGAGAAGGTCACCGCCGCCATACCCGTGCGCGAGGGCGAGGAGTTTTCGTATCTGTTTTTCGTGACCAAATACGGTGTGGTGAAGCGCGTGGACGTGGAGCAGTTCGCCAACGCCGGGCGGAAGGCGGGGCTGAAAGCCCTCAACCTCGTGGAGGGCGACGAGCTGATTGCCGTGCGGAAGACGGACGGTAATCAAGATATGCTGCTTGCCACAAGGGAAGGCATGGCCATATGTTTTTCGGAAAACGACGTGCGCGACATGGGCCGTTCGGCCACCGGCGTGCGCGGTATCAGGCTTGCCGGGGGCGACTATGTGGTGGGCGCGGTGCGGGCGCGCGAGGGCGGCGCGCTGCTCACCGTGACGGAAAACGGCTACGGCAAACGCACGGAGCTTGCGGAGTATCTGCGGGCGGGCGGCACGCAAAGCCGCGGCGGCAAGGGCCTGCGCAACCACGGCCTTTCCGAAAAGACGGGCAAAGTGGCGGCCATACGCGTGGTGGACGACAACGACGACATTATGCTCATCTCCGACGACGGCGTGGTTATCCGCATGGCCGCGTCCGACGTGAATATATACAGCCGCACGGCGCAGGGCGTGATACTCATGCGCCTTTCCGGCGGCGCGAGGGTAATCGCGCTCGCCCGTATGTATTCCGAGACCGAGGCGGGCGAAACCGAAACGGACGAAACACAGCCGGAGGTTTAGGCTCCCCCGGCGGCGTGTGCGATAACGCGGCGGAAACCCGCCGCGCCGTTAGTTATCGGCGGCGGGCTTTCCTTGCGGCGGAGATTAGCTTGCGCGAGGGTCTCACGCGGTACGCGGCGGGGTTGTTCAGGCGCTTAACGCCCTCCGGCAATGTGGAAAGCTGCTCGGCGCAGTAATCCCTTACCGCGCGCGCGTCCGGCGCGGGCGAGGTAAGTTCGCCGTTTTTCACCACTATGCCGTGCAGTTCCCGGGTCGCCGCCCCGCGCAGCGCGGGCGGGTTTTCGCTGTGCAGGCGCAGGCAGTCGGCCAAGGCCTTGCCGCTTTCGGCGGAGTAGAGGCGGTAAAGGCGTTTATAGTGCGGCATGGTATGCTTTTGGGGCGTGTCGCTGATTTTCACCGCGGGTGTAATCACGCCGTCGGTTTCCACGGCCGCGAGTTTATATACGCCGGTGAAGACGGGGTCGCTTTGCGAGGTAATGAGCCGCTCGCCCACGCCGAAAGCGTCTATGCAGGCACCGCGCGCTATGAGAGCGCGTATGGCGTGTTCGTCTAAGGAGCCGGATGCCACGATGCGTATGCGCTCCAGCCCGGCGAGGTTGAGCGCCGCGCGCGCCTTTTTGCTGAGCGCGGCAAGGTCGCCGGAGTCAAGGCGTATCGCGCCCTCGGTCACGCCGCTTTGGGTGAAGGCGCGTATGGCGTTGGGCACCCCGCTGCCGAGGGTGTTGTATGTGTCCACGAGCAGGGTGGGTTTATCGGGGTATTGGGCGATGTACGCCGTGAACGCCTCGTATTCGCCCGGAAAGAGCATGACCCACGAATGGGCCATTGTGCCGCCGTGGGGCAACCCGAACAGGCGCGCGGCCTCCGTGCAGGATGTGCCCGCGCAGCCGCCGATATACGCCGCCCTCGCGCCGAGCACGGCGGCGCTTTCGCCGTGCGCCCTGCGCGCGCCGAAGTCCGTGACGGGGCGGCCCGCCGCCGCCCGCGCTATGCGCGAGGCCTTTGTGGCGACGAGGGATTGGTGGTTTACCGTGAGGAGCAGGTATGTTTCCAAAAGCTGCGCCTCGATAATCGGGGCCTTCACCGTGAGCAGCGGTTCGCCGGGGAATACGGGGGTGCCCTCCGGCACGGCGTATATGTCGCCCGTGAAGCGGAAGGAGAGCAGATAGCGCAGGAAGTCGTCGTTGAAGGCACCCAGCGAGTGGAGGTAGTCAATGTCTTCGCTGGAAAAGCGCAAACCGGCGGCGTATTCGGCGGCCTCGCGCAGCCCCGCCGCCACGGCGTAACCGCCGCCGTCGGGCACAGAGCGGAAAAAGAGGTCGAAGTACGCCGTCTTTTCGCTCATGCCGGCGGCGAAGTAGCCGCCCGCCATGGTAAGTTCGTAATAGTCGCAGACCAAGGAAGCGTTCATGCGTTACTCACCAAATCCCTTACTAAGTATTTTCCGTTGTTTTCCACAATGAAGAGCGTAACGTCGAGGGGGAAGTGCCGGATGTCGGAGGCGGTGCGGTGCACGTAATGGTCGAGCGTGACGCGGCAGGAGTAGAGGCTCTCGCCGTGGTAGTACATTTCCGAGGCTTCGACGCGCTCGAAGTGGTAGCCGATGTGGTTGGTGTAGGCGGAGACCTCCGAGGTGCGTATACCTTCGTAGGTGGCCGTGCCGGTTTGGAAGTATTTCCGTATGTTTTCCATGGTGGAATCGCGCGTGAGGTATTCGCAGTAGGCCGTGGTGGCGTTTTTGGAAAACTCGCCCACCGTGGGCGCGAGTTCGGGGCTGTACGGTATGTCCATGTAATAGTCAAACTCGCCGCGCTCGCGCAGCGCGTATTCGCGCCCGAACCCGTCCGCCGCGGTCACGGTCAGCTTGCCGAAGCTGCCGGAGTAGGCGTATTGCTTGCGCGAGAGGCGCAGGCGGGAGGTTTCGGGGGTGGCGATGTCTTCCGCCGTGAGGTATTGCTCGCCCAATTCCTCACCGTTTACCGTGAGTGCCCAGCCTGTGAGCAGGTCCGCCGTGAAGGCGCGCTCGTGCGCGTAGGCGTCTATGTCTTCGCGGTAATACGGCGCAACCTGCTCGCCGTTAGGGTAGGCGACGGCGACGGTGGGCTCGAAGAGCATATTGCGCACGGTGTATGTGAGCTGCTCGCCGCAAATGGGGTCGGCCGCGGCGCGCGCGGTGACGTATTCCTCGCCGAGCGGCAGGCCGTTGACGTATGCCGTGGCCTCGGCGGATACGGTAATCTTGAAGTCTTCAAGTTTTTGGTAGAAGATACGCATGGCGGAAAGTTCCCAGGTGGCCGCGCCATGTATGTTTGTGTGGGTCATCTCAAACTCGGCGAACTTGGCTTCGCCGGAGAGCACGGCGTATTTGAGGACGGCGGGGTCGTCGGAGCGGACGCTCACATACGAGCGCGCGCCGGAACCGACGGAAGCCGCCAGGCTCTTTTGGAAGTTATCGTAAGGCTCCAAGGGGGATATATTTTGCTTTTCCGTGATGTAGAACAGCCTGTAATCTATGTCGCCGGCGAAGTAGCGTTCGAATATGGCATCCGAATAATTATACGGCAAAGACTTTTCGTATGCGTCGAGCTGCCGCCAGAGGCGCGTCAGCCCGGCAAACACCACGGCCCCGCAAACCACGATGAGCGTGGCGAATATGGCCGTGAACAGGGGGGTGAAGGTCTTCTTTTTGGGTCTGCGCGCGCGCTTTCTTTTCCGCTCCATGTCAGGGGCGCACCATGATAAACGTGGGCATACGCCTTGGGTTGTAGAGCGAGGACCTGACGTTGACCTGTTCCCCGTTGTATATCATGACCGTGGAGGTGCCGCCGTCGAGGTTGGAGGCGTTCACGGCGGAGAATTGCATCATTATGTCTATGAGGTCGCCGTAAGACGCGCCCATGCTGCTGGGCATACGCCCGTCCACGCACAGCAGTATAACTGTGCCGTCCGCCCTTTGGCCGATGGCGGTGCGGGGGTTCAGCCCGCTGCCGCTGCCCTGTATGGAGGCGGGTTCGCCGTTTTTAACGAGCGTGGGACCGAAGCAGACCGCGTCGCGTATGCCCATCTTCTTGGCTGTGGCCGGGGACATATTGCCCACGACGAGCACGTTGTTGCTGTCGAAGCCCACCACCGAGGAGTAGACCGTGTTTTCGGAGCCCCAGAGGTGCACGCCCTTGGAGAAGACCAAGCCCTTGGGGATATTGCCGTCGCCAATGCCGCCGGCATCGGGGAAGCCGCCGCCGTTGACGGCCACCACGGCCCCTTCGATTTGGTAGGCCTCCGTGATACGCAGACCCGGGGCATCGCCGCGAAAGTCGGAGGATGTGGCGGTGTAGACGCGGGAGGGGTCACGGATGAGGAGCACATAGCCCCTGTATCTGTCGCCCTTGACGTATTCCAAACGTATGCCGTCCGGGTAATCCGCCCATTCGTCGCCCTCCGGGGGCGTTTCGGAGGGAGGGGCGCTCTCGCCCGGCTGCAGGGGCGGGGGCGGCTTGAAGGGGGTGACGAGCGAGGGGTCGGTGATGTCGTCGGTCTCCGCCACGCTGTTTTTCGCCACAATCTCCGCCACGGTTGCGGCGGAAAGGTATATGCGCGGCACAAACTTGGCCGCGCTGGTTTCTAAGCACGAGAGGGTGAGCACGTCGCGCGTGGTGGCGCTCGGCCCCAAAAACGCCACGTAGAGCACGCCCGCTAAGGCGAGCACCGCCATGAGCAACACGGCGGCGAGGGAGACAAGTATTTTTTTGAGCATCCGGCACGCACCTGCCTTTGGCGGTTAGTTGTTAGTTGTTAGTTGTTAGTGGTTAGTGGTTAGTGGACGGGGGGCGCGGGGGCGGCGCGTTAGTGGTTAGTTGTCAGTTGTTAGTGGTTAGCGGACGGGATGGGGACGGCGCGTTCCCCGTCCGTTGCGGGGGCGCGGGGGCGCAGCCCCCGCTCCTCTGCGGGCGGGCGGGCGGGAATGAGAGACGAAGGAACGAAGAGACGGGGGTTACGGCGGGCGGTTGGCAACCGCCCCTACGGGGACGAGAGTTGCGGGAGAGCGGGGGCGTTGGAGAATTGCAACGCTCAAATGTGCCGGCGTTCCCCGTCCGTTGCGGGGATGCGGTTCCTCTCCCGCAAACTCAGCAGTCACCAACTCGGAGTTCCCTGTCCGTTGCGGGGGCGCGGGGGCACGCTTGCGGCGCGTTAGTTGTTAGTTGTCCGGGGTTAGTGGGTCGTGGGTTGTGGACGGAGAGACGGGGGGTTCCGGCGGGCGGTTGGCACCCGCCCCTACGGGGACGAGAGTTGCGGGGGCGCGGGGTCTGTATGTCAGCCGGGCGTTGGAGAATTGCAGCGCTCAAATGTGCCGGCGTTCCCCGTCCGTTGCGGGGGCGCGGGGGCGCAGCCCCCGCTCCTCTGCGGGCGGGCGGGCGGGAATGAGAGACGAAGCCCGCGCCCCCGTCCACTAACAACTGACAACTGACAACTAATACAGCGGGCGGGCGGGAATGGAGGGTGGCCTATCGGGCCTTTTGGGCGATTTTCCGCAAGGGCAACGCCACGGCGCAGACGAGCGCGCCCGCGCCCACGGTAATTATAGCGTAAACCCACGCGTAACGCAACGGGTTTTCATCATCGGGCGGCACATCGGACGGAGGGGGCGCTTCAAGCGACGGCGACGGGGAGGGCGACGGGGAGGGTGTGGGCGCAGGCGACGGGGAAGGGGACGGCGAGGGGGACGGGGAAGGCGGCTCCGGCGAGGGGGACGGGGAAGGCGGCGGTATGTCTTTGGCGAGCGTGACATTGGAAAAGAAGTCCGCCGCGCCGGGCGGGTCCTCGCCCACGAGGGTGCTGTGCAGGCCGTATTTCAGCGGCGAATAGCTGCGGATTTGCGAGGCGGCGGTAATGGGGGAGGCATCTGTGCCGAGCAGCCATTTGGTCATGAAGTAGGGGAGTTGGGATTTGTGGCGCAAATAGCCTTGTTGCGAGACTTGAAACGCCGTGAGGCCGCCGAAGTATTCGAGCGGTTCGTCTATGGATGTGACGAGTATGGGGCGCTCGCCCCAGAGGTGGAGGTAGACCTTGGGCGTGGCCCATGTGCCGTACAGCTCCGCCGATTCGGGGTGGTAGCTCTCGTCGGCGGCAAGCTCCGCGCCTTTTACAAGGCTTTCGGCGGAGAGGATATGGGTGCCGTGGTCGTATTCGCCGCGCGCTATGTCGTGCGTGACCGCCACAAGGGGCTTGAAGCGGCGAAGGTTTGCGACCACGTAATCCGTGAAGTCTTGCTCGGTGACGCGCCGCGCTTTGTAGGCGGCTATGGCGTCGGGCAGGGTTTCGGAGTAGAGGTCGGGGAAGTCGGAGATGACGGGCAGGTTGCGTATGCCCACCTCCCACAGCCCCTCCAGGCGCTCCGTCTCGCGCACGGGGTGGTTGCGGTGGTGGGTCATATACACCACTTGGGCGGTAATGCCGCGCGCCACGCAGTAGGGCAATATGCCCGCGAAGAAGATGTGCTCGTCGTCGCCGTGGGCGGAAAAGAGCAGGAGGTCGGCCTTTTCAAGCGGCGGCAGCCACACGTCTTCTTCGGTTTCCTCCGCCGCCGCCGGGAGCGGCAAGAGCAAAAAAAGCAACGCGGCCAATGCCGCCGCGCGTTTCATTCGGGCCGCGCCCGCTCCGGCGGCGCGTGTTCGCCCGCTTCCCCCGGCTCTTCGCCCCCGGCGGCAAGCTCGTCTTCCGCGCCCCCCGCGCGCGCCGTGGCGCAAAGGACGCGGCTGCCGATGAGGGCGGACAGGGCGAAGGCGTGAGCCAACGCGAAGAGCAGGAGCGGCGCGTCGGGCAGGGCGAGCCTGCCGGCGCGGGGCAGGGGGGCTGTGCCGGCAAGGAGGCGGGCGAACAGGGGGCCGCACAGCGCCGTGAGCGAAAAATACACGGCCGCGCCGCAGGCGGCGAGCGCCGCCCGGCCTCCCCGGACCGCGTAGAAGAGCGCCGCCGCGTAATAGAGCATGAGCGTGGCGGCGATGAGGGCGAAGAGCAGGTAGATGAACTCGCCCGCGGAGGGGTTGCCCGCGCGGCTCCAATAATCGTATATGAGCATATAGACAGACCAAAAGACCGGCACCGTGAGGAATATGCCGCACGGGGGGTCAACACGGCCTATGAGCACCCTGCGCGCGAACGCGGCGACGCAAGCGGCGGCAAAGAGGGTGAACAGGCCGCGTATGAGTATGGGCAACGAACCCCGCCACGCGCCGCCCCCCGCTCCGAGGTAACGCGCGATATTGACCGCGGCGGCCGCGAGCAAGGCCACGAGCGCCGCGCATTCGGCGCAGAACCACGCCGGGCCGGGGCGGCTTTGCCCCTCCCGCGGCAGGCGAGCGCGCGCGGCGAGCGCGAACAGCGCCGCGGCGGCAAGGGCGGAGAAAGCCGCGTGCGCCCAAAACACGGGGGAGGAGCGGGCAAGGGCGTTAGTGTATGGGTCAAACTCCCAGACTACGGAAATAGAGCGAAGTATGGCTCCGACCAACCCTAAGGCGACCGCGAGCGATGGGACAAGAAGGGCGCGAGAGTTCACGCGGGTACCGCGGGGAGGCCCGTGTCGGGTATGACGGCATCGGCGAGCTCGGCGAAGTCAAACTCTAACTTGCCCTCTTTTTCGTACAGCTCCAAGGACATACGCTCGGACTTCTCGTCGCTCATGCGGCATTGGCCGTTGATGCGGGCGCCTTCCTCCGTCTTGAGCGCGTTGGTGGCTATGGCGCCCTCCACATACGCCGTGGCGGCGAGGTAGATGGTGCCGTCGCAGAGCAGGCCGCCTTTGACCTTGCCGGCGATTTCGATGCCGCGCGCGCGGATATTGCCGATGATGCTGCCGGTTTCGCCCACGACGAGGGAGCCGTTGAGGTCAATGTCGCCCAAGCAAGTGCCGTTGATAATCACGGTTTCGGAGCCGGAGAGCTTCGCGAGCTCAAGTTTGATGCCTTGCCCGATGACCGTGGCCGACTGGATGAAGCTCGGCGTGGTGTCCGGCGGGGGCTCAACCGCGGGGAAGCTGTCGTATCTCTCTCTTTTCAGTGCCATTGCCGTATTCCCTCCTATTATTGTGTGGAGCGCGGGACGTATGTGAGCGCGTTATCCTTCCAGGATAACAGAATACAACACCGCGAGGGAAATGTCAAGCACGAAAAGCGAGAAAGGCGGGGGCGCGTTAGTGGTTATCCGATACCCTGTTACGCGAAGCGTAACGGCACCCCGCGTGAGCGGGAAGATAGTTGTCAGTGGTTGGTGGTTAGGGGACGGAAAAATCTATTATGCGAAGCATAATAGCACACCACGTGAGTGGGAATAAAATTACAGGTTGTCAAGAGACGGGGATTGCGGACGAGGGGACGGGGCGCGGGGGCGAAGCCCCTCAACCGTACCCGAAAGGCGCGTTCTTCGTCTGTTGCGAGAGTTACGGCGGGCGGTTGAGGGCAACCGCCACTACGGGGACGGGAGACGGCAAACGTAGCGCAAGGCTTGAAGGAACTGAGGCCAACTGCCCCTACGCGGACGAGGGACGGGGGTTGCGGTGGCGAAGCCCCCGCTCTACTGCGGGCGGGCGGGTGGGATTTCAAGGCGTTGCCATAACGGTAGGCGGTTAGCCGATATTCCTCTTTCGGCGCAAGCGAGCTTAACTGCCGTGTTCGGAATGGGAACGGTCTATACGCTCAACACGGCATACGTCACCTTATCGGCAAAACTTTCATAATCGTTGTATATAAGCGCCTGTCCGCCGCAAAATTGCAACTCCGAAAGGCCGAACGTGAAAGAAGTGCCGAGGTAGTGCTTTATGTACTCGCTTTTGCTCGTGAGCGTCGGGTTTTCGCCTTCGCATATCCTCACCACGAACACGAGCGTTTTATCGGGCGTGTGCCTGTATAATCCGGGGTTGTCGCGCGACAGCGCGAGATATTTCTTGAGGTTGCTCTCGGTTATCCTTTCCCACTTGGTAATTCTTCCGTCGCGGTTAAAATACGGCAGCTTGTCGAGCATTGCAAGTAGTTGAAAATACAGTATGTCGGCGCAGCGTATGTTTGCGGTCTCGCCGAGCATATTCTCGAAATAATTGTTGGAGTTTTGCTTATAATTGCTCATTACGAATTTGACGGCTACCCCCGCGATGGGTCGGCCGTCCCTGCATATCGCTATATCCGCCTTCTTCTGCGTGTACCGCCCGTCTATGCCTTTTTCTTTGCCTTCGCCGGTGTCGAGCGAAAATACGGAAAGGTTCTCCCCGCCCTTTTGAGCCGCGAGCCTTGACGCGATATCTTTCGCCACGGCTCCGTGTAAAACCTTCAGCTTCTCGTTGCTGCGGGCTCCGCTTTCGAGATATTCGGCAAAAGACCCCTCAAGTGCGGTCAAGAATGCACTGTTGTTCATTACAATACCCATTCCTTTCCGAATGTTTGTAATCGAGGTATTTCAGCAAATCCTTGGAGGAAAAGGTATAATATCCCCCGCTTTTATACTTGCCGAGAGCCTTGACATAAGCCGAGAAGCCGGGCGAGAACAACATCTGTTTCAGCACATCGTAACTTTCTTCGGTTAAAATATACAGTCCGCCGTACACGCCCACGCCGGGGTCGCAGGGCGTGAGCTTTATGTCGCCCTTACCCCTTATCAGGGTGTTGATGGCGTACTTATGCTTATACACGTCTTTAATGCCCTGAGAACGGCCAAAAACATGCCAAACATCGGGACTTTCCAAACTCCTCGCCCTCAACGCCCCGGCGTGGCGTTCGTAGTGATTCTTGATTTGCGGCTTCTTGGTCAGCGCCTCGTAGGGAAGCGGTCTCCCGTCTTTGTCGTAGGGAAAAAAACACGCGCTCACGCGCCCGGTGGAAGCCTTTACAATGGGAATGGTGTAATCGCTGAAACCGAGGTCGCCTATGAAAAAACTGTCACATAAGGTGGCAAACCCGTTTTTTACGTCAAAAACGCCGCGCGGCGGGTTGCGGCGAAGGATACGCTTGACCTCGGAAAGAGAGGCGTTGTCCGCAAAATAGTATGAGCCGTCAATATAGGCGCTGTCGTATCTGATGTTGCTCATAAAAGCGAGACGACCCGTCGGAGCGTTGTATTCGTAATACTCCAGTTCGTCTTTGCGGTTTCGCTTCGAAAGCGTCATTATCGTGGTATACGTCGTCGCCTTGAAAGGCTGATAATGCTTTAAGTCCGCCACTTTCGTCAGTAAACGCTCCGTCACAAAATGCCGCCGCGCGGCGGCTCCGGCGACGCTGTTGAATATGGACGAGGGGTTGATATAGCATAAAGTACCGCCCTCGTTGAGCATTGCCAAGCCGATTTCGTAGAAAACAATAAACAAATCCGTCATGCCGCTTTGCGCGAACCCGAACCGCTTCACGCCGGAATAGTTCGAGAGGTTGTGTACCCGCACATAAGGGGGGTTGCCCACCACGAAGTCCATTTTGCCGTTATACTTCGTTACCGCAAGGGCATCGGCGCACCCAATGTCCCAGTCAACGCCGAATACACCGTATTCCGCCGCAACGGCGCTGACGCTGCCAACGCACTTTGCGTGTTCGGCGGCATCTATTTCAAGACCGTGGATAAACTCTTGCAGGTCGGCGCGGCAGGCGGCTTTACTCTTGCCGCTTTCGGCGGCGGCAACACAATAACGCCGGACTATTTCGGCAAGAAAAGCGCCGTCGCCGCAACTGTTTTCCATGATGTGCCTACCGAGTATCGAGGGACCGGCGTACCCCGCCATGTCAAGCATTTCGCCCACAATCCACGCCGGCGTGTAGTAGCGCCCGTTAGCTTTTTTCACGGCGATTGCCGCTGCTTTTTCCGTCATACACGCGTCTCCCGTAAACGTAATGGAAATCCCCGCCTATGTTGAGATTATACATCCGTTTGCGCCTCGCCGTCAACACGCGCTCCGGGCGCAAAACACGGCCCCGGCGCGGAATGACCCGCGCCGGGGCGTATAATGTCAGCGTCTACCTATTTTCCCGGGCTGTCTCCGGCCAAGTATCTTCGGCGCAAGCGAGCTTAACTGCCGTGTTCGGAATGGGAACGGGTGGACCCTCGCCGCTATCGGCACTGACGACTCAGGGCTTGCGCCCTGAAAACCGAATAAAGACCTCATCGAATAAAGAAGGCGCAGGTTGGTTGCTCACTTTTGTTCCTTGACTATTAGTCAAGCCCTCGGCAGATTAGTACCGGTCGGCTAAACACGTTACCGTGCGTACACCTCCGGCCTATCAACCGGATAGTCTTTCCGGTGCCTTACACCCTCAAGGGGTGGGAGATATAATCTCAGGGAGAGTTTCACGCTTAGATGCCTTCAGCGTTTATCTCGTCCGTACATAGTTACCCGGCTATGCCCTTGGCAGGACAACCGGTGCGCCAGAGGTACGTCCATCCCGGTCCTCTCGTACTAAGGACAGCTCCCTTCAAATCTCCAACGCCCGCAATAGATAGGGACCGAACTGTCTCACGACGTTCTGAACCCAGCTCGCGTGCCACTTTAATCGGCGAACAGCCGAACCCTTGGGACTGAATTCAGCCCCAGGATGTGATGAGCCGACATCGAGGTGCCAAACCTCCCCGTCGATGTGGACTCTTGGGGGAGATAAGCCTGTTATCCCCAGGGTAGCTTTTATCCGTTGAGCGACGGCATTTCCACTCACATACCGCCGGATCACTAACTCCAACTTTCGTTCCTGCTCGGCCCGTCAGCCTCGCAGTCAGGCTCGCTTATGCGTTTGCACTCAAGGGCATGGTTTCCGTCCATGCTGAGCGAACCTTTGAGCGCCTCCGTTACTCTTTTGGAGGCGACCGCCCCAGTCAAACTGCCCACCTGACAATGTCCCCCGACCGGATAACGGCCGCAGGTTAGAATTTCAGCACTCTAAGAGCGGTATCCCAAGGTTGACTCCGCGGAAACTGGCGTCTCCGTTTCGCTGCCTCCCGCCTATCCTGTACATAAAATACCAAAACCCAATATCAAGCTGCAGTAAAGCTCCATGGGGTCTTTCCGTCTTGCCGCAGGTAACCGGCATCTTCACCGGTACTACAATTTCGCCGGGTGGGTAGTTGAGACAGTGCCCAGATCGTTACGCCATTCGTGCAGGTCGGAACTTACCCGACAAGGAATTTCGCTCACTGTTGTTGCTCCACATCGCGGTGGGAGCCGGACATTTCTGCCGGC
>JAIRWH010000010.1 GCA_031253545.1 Oscillospiraceae bacterium | reverse complement strand
CAGAAACGGCGGGCGCGAGGGCGCGCCCAAGCGAACGCGGAACCTCAAAGGCATAAAAATAACACCCATCGGGGAAACAGGTTTTCAGGCCTGCGGCTCATTGTCCGAGGACAAAGGCTTACCGACGGGTGTTATTGCCGACACTCTACCACACCCGCAAGCCTTTGTCAAGAGTTTTTGGGGAAAACGGACAAAGCAAAAGCCACGAAACCCTTTTATCCTACCGGGCTACATTTGCCTGAGGGTAAAAGAGGTATCGCGACCCTACTTGACACTCTACCACACCCGCAAGCCCCTGTCAAGGGCGTTTTGGGGAAAACTTTCGCGGGGATATTCGGGCAAACCGTCAAAAGCAAAAAACCTTTGCATTCGGCGGCAAAAGGTGATACACTTGCAGGAGTTATGTAAAATACACGGCGGGCGGGTGTGTCAACTTGACGGTCTACACCATACAAGGCGGCAAGAAACTGAAAGGCGAGGCCTTTGTGGGCGGGGCGAAGAACGCGGCGGTGGCCATATTGCCCGCCTGTGTGCTTTGCGCGGGCAAGGTGACGGTGGAAAACATCCCCCGCATTTCCGACGTGACTACCATGCTGGAGATACTGCGCTCCATCGGCGCGCAGGTGCGGCTCACAGACAGCACCACCGTGGAGATTGACGCTTCCGGCATTTCCTCGCGGCCCGCCCCCTACGACCTTGCCCGCAGCATGAGGGCATCGTACTACCTCATCGGGGCCACGCTGGGGCGTTTCGGCAAAGCGAGGGAGGCCATGCCGGGCGGCTGCGACTTGGGCGTGCGGCCTATTGACCAGCATATCAAGGGTTTCCGCGCATTGGGCGCGCATGTGCTCACAGAGGGCGGCTATATCGCGGCGGAGGGGCGCAACGGCCTTACGGGCGCGAATATATACCTCGACATGGCCAGCGTGGGCGCTACCATCAACATCATGCTCGCCTCCTGCCTTGCCTCCGGCATGACGCTCATAGACAACGCCGCCAAGGAGCCGCATATCGTGGACCTCGCCAACTTCCTCAACGCCATGGGCGCGGACATCAAGGGCGCGGGCACCGACGTTATCAAAATACGCGGCAAGCAAAGCCTTGCCGGCGGCACATACGCCATTATACCCGACCAGATTGAGGCCGGCACCTTTATGGCGGCCGCCGCCGCGGCGGGCGGAGACGTGACCGTGACAAACGTCATACCCAAGCACCTCGAATGTATAACCGCCAAACTCTGCGAGATGGGCGTGGACGTGGAGGAATACGACGACGCCGTGCGCGTGGTGTCCGGCGGCAAACTCACCGCCGCCAATGTGAAGACCTTGCCGTACCCCGGCTTCCCCACGGATATGCAGCCGCAGATGGCGGCCTGTATGTCGCTTGCCGAGGGCACTTCCATGATTACCGAGAGCGTGTCCGACAACCGGTATAAATATGTGGATGAACTGCGCCGCATGGGCGCGCATATCACCGTGGACGGCAAAGTGGCCGTTATCGAGGGTGCCCGCCGCCTGACGGGCGCGCCCGTGAGCGCGTGCGACCTGCGCGCCGGCGCGGCCATGATAATAGCGGCGCTCGCCGCCTCCGGCCGGACGACCATCGAGGGTGTGCGCCACATAGAGCGCGGTTACGAGGATATAGTGGATAAACTCCGCGCGCTGGGCGCGGATATACGCAGGAGGGAGCATTACGCGGAGAAAGCCAAGCAGGCGTAAACCCGCGGCTCGGTATTACCCACGCGACAAACAGGCGCAAATATGAAAGGGCGGGTGTATCTCCCCGTTCGGGGAGATACACGGGAAAAATTGCCTCCCTTGGTTTCCGAGGCAATATATCCGCGGCGGGAGGTGGCGGCGATATGCCCGATAACGGCGAAGAGGGCGGCGGTGTGGGGCACCGGGCGCGCGGGTTTTGGGGCGATGTGGAGGCATACGCCACCAACAACGCGCTTGACGTGGGGGCGAAGGGGCGGCGGCGTATCGCCGCCATTGTGGTCACCTGCGCGGCGCTGAGCTTCCTCATCAGTGTGGCGAGCTTGGTTATCAACGGCATACAGCTTGTCGCCCTCAACCAAACGGCGAAGAACACCGCCCCGAACCTCACCGTGACGGCGGGGGTGAAGGCCGAGGGCGAGGAGTATTACAAAAAGAGTATCGCGGCTCTGCCCGGCGAGGTGGTGGACGTGAGCTTCACCGTGTATAACACCACCAACGCCGAGAAGGAGCTTCAAGCCTTGGTGGAATTGGACGGAAAGGGCGCGCTGCGCGTGGTGCCCGGCTCGGCGTATATATGCGACAACAACGACGGGCAACGACCCGCCGCCGATATAACCGCAAAGCAAAGCCTGGGCGTGTTCGGCGTGTATAACGGCGAGAGCGGCTACGCCACGCTCTACTTCAAGGTCTCCGTGCCCCCTTCGGGCGAGCTGCCGCCCGGCGCAAGCACGTTTCGCCTGAGTTGCCAAGCCACGCCCTACAACCGCTACGGGGAGCCGGGCGGCGATACCGTATTGTACGAGCTGAGCATAGTGACGCAAAACTGATTGCGCCTTCTTGCCGGGTTGCGGGGTTTGCGCTTAGCGAACGGGCAAAAGAACCCCCTCACGTCAGCAGCGACATATAGTCCTTGCCGCTCACGCGCCCCACGGCCGAGAGCGAGAGGGCGGAAAAGTCGAGCACCTTCCGCGCCAAGGCGCGCACGGTTTCGCTTGTCACGGCGTCGAACGAGGCCATAACCTCCTCCGGCGCGGGTACCTTGCCAATGAGCAGCTCCGATTGGCCGTGGTGCTGAGCGCACCACATGGTGGACTCAAACGACATAAGCACATTCGCCTTTATCTGTTCGCGCGCCCGTTCCGTCTCCTCCTCCAACGGGCCGTGCCGCGCGAAGTCGCGCAGCACTTCGGCCATAAGGCGCAGCGCCCTTTCCTCCATGCGCGGGCCCGTGGCCAAATATACGCCGAAGAACCCCGCGTGGGGGTGGGTGGCCGTGGAACTGCATACGGAGTAACACAAGCCCTCCTCTTCGCGCAAACGCCGGAAGAGCCGCGAGGAAACGCCCGCGCCCACGATGCTGTTCATCACGTCCAAGGCGAAGCGGTCGGGGTGGCCCGCTTCAAGCGCGGGAAACGCCGCTATGAAGTGGTTTTGCTCGTTGTCTTTCTCCGTGGCCGTGAGGCGGGGGGAATAGGCGGACGGCTCGTAGCTGTACGCGCCGCTCGGCGCGAGCACGGAAAAACGCTCCTCCGCGGCCTGCCTGTCTGCCGGCGTATACGCCCCGCAAAGCGACACCACCACGCGCGGCCCGAAGCGCGTACGGAGCCTGTGGGCGGCG
>JAIRWH010000030.1 GCA_031253545.1 Oscillospiraceae bacterium | reverse complement strand
AGCGGCACAGCCCCTTTCACGGGCGGGACACCCCGCCCTCTGTTGGGGTGTTTGTTTATCCCGTGTCAAAAATCTTCAACTTTTTCTGCTCCTTGTATTGACATTTGATAGCCGGTCTTTCGACGCGTTGCGTTTAGCAAGCGCAGAGTACGGTAGAGCGGACATATCGCTTACTGCCGACAAAAATCCATAAACAGAGTGTTAAAATCATTGGTTAGTTGTTAGTGGTTAGGGGTTAGTGGTTAGTGGACGGGGGTTGCGCCGAGCGCCGCTGCGCGGAGCCCTACTGCGCGGAACCGCCGCGCCGGAGCTTGGAGGGCGGCACGCCCACCAACTCCTTAAATACGCGCGAGAAGTAGAAAGCGTCGCCGAAGCCGCAGGCGAGCGCCACGTCCACCACGGGCAGGTTTTCCGTGCGGAGGATTTCCAGCGCCCGGTTTATTCTCATCCTGTTGATGTATTCCTTCACGCTGCATTGTTCCGAACGCATAAACAGCGAGCCGAAGTACACGGGGTTCAGCCCCACCAACTGCGCGAGGGCGGGCACAGAGAGCGGCTGGGTGTAGTTTTCCCGCACATAGGCCTTCACGCGCTCCACTTTCGGGTCGGCGCGCCTGTCCGCGCCGCCGGACTCCGGCACCCGCGCCAATGCGCATATGATTTGCAATGTCAGCCCCCGGGCCTCCACGGCGAAATACGGCTCTTTCTCCGCCCACACGCGCGTCAGCCGGACGAAGAGTTCCATGAGCGCCGGGCGGCACCCGGGGTGGCTTATGGCGGGAAACGGCAGCGTTTGGCCGGCGCGCAGCTTGAAGTTTACCGCATACAGCTCCATGTGTTCTTCGGGGTAAATGTGCGCCTTACGAAAGGAACCGGGTGCCGCGTACAGCATATCCCCCGCCCCCACATCCAGCCGTTCGCCGTCCGCGCTGTAAACGCCCTTGCCGCCGAGCGCATACGTCAGGCTGTGGCAATCCGCCCTGCCCTGCGCGACAACCCGGTCGGGGGCGTATTTTCCGCCCGCGCAGTGTATAACGTCGGGGAACAGTTTCTCAAAATCCGTCATCAGCGCGTCGCCACCTTTATTTATTACAGGAAATAGTTTACTAACTGCATAGCGATTATATCACGCCTATGTTACAATGGCAACGACAAGTATCGGAAGCGTCGCGCCACCCTCTCACCCCCGCGCGTTTCGTTCGGCGTTTTTCGTATTTCGCCCCGAAGGCAGGTGTGCGATATAAACAACACCTCATTCGCCGATTGTTGGTTGCCGCGCGCCGCGCAGGCGCGCGTTTCTCTCTCGCCGCAAGACACCGCCCGCGCCGAGCTTGCCGACCTTTGGCAAAACCTCGCCGTGGCCGGGAGTTTCGACTTGCGCGTCGAAGGCGAGGGCGAGGGCTACCTGCTTGAAAAGCAGGCCGGGGTCTGGCGCGTGTCCGGCGGCGCTACAGGCGTCCTATACGGCGCGCACTCTCTCGGCTTTTTGCTGCGCGGCGGCGAGCAGCCGCCCGACGGTTTCACCCTGCGTTCCGCCCCCGCGTTTACCCACAGAATCATCAACCATTGGGACAACATGGACGGCACTATCGAGCGCGGCTACGCCGGCCGTTCGCTCTTTTTCTCCGGCGGCGGGATTTCCTATTCCGAGGAACGCATATACCACTACGCGCGCTTGCTCGCGTCCGTGGGTGTCAACGCCGTGGCGATAAACAACGTCAACGTGCGGCCCGATGCCGCGCGCCTCATCACGCCGGACTTGCTGCCGCAGGTGGCGGCGCTCGCCGCCATATTCCGCTCCTGCGGCGTGAGGCTTATCCTCTCCGTGAGCTACGCCTCCCCCGTCATGCTCGGCGACCTCACCCACGCCGACCCGCGCAGCGGCGAATCCGCCCGTTGGTGGGGCGAACGCATGAACCTCATCTATTCCCATGTGCCCGACCTGCTGGGCGTGCTCATCAAAGCCGACAGCGAAAACCAGCCCGGTCCGTATCAATACGACGGCTGCGACCAAGCCGACGGCGCCAACCTCGTGGCGAAAGCCATCGCGCCTCACGGCGGTTTCGTGTTCTGGCGTTGCTTTGTATACAACTGCAAGCAAGACTGGCGCGATAGGGAGACCGACAGGCCCAAGGCCGCCTACGAAGCGTTTCGCCCGATAGACGGCAAGTTCGCGCCCAACGTGGTCTTGCAAGTCAAAAACGGCCCCTACGACTTCCAAATCCGCGAACCCGTATCGCCGCTGCTCGGCGCCATGCCCAACACCGCCCAAGCCTTGGAGTTCCAAATCACCGGCGAATACACCGGCCAGCAGGTGGATTTATGCTACCTCGCGCCCCTTTGGAGCGACACCCTCACCTTCGACACCCGCCTGCGCGAAAAAGGCCGCGTGGCCGATTTCGCCGGCGGCGCGGTCAGTTCCATTGCCGGGGTGGCCAACACCGGCGACGACTCAAACTGGTGCGGTCACGCGCTTGCCGCCGCCAATCTGTTCGCCTTCGGCCGTCTCGCCTGGTCGCCGCTCTCGCCGCCCGAAGACATAGCCGGCCAATGGTGCGGCCTTATGTTCAACGGCGAGGCGCGCGGCGTGGTTCAGAATATGTTGCTCGATTCGCGCCGTATCTACGAAAACTACACCACCCCCCTCGGCATGTGCTGGTTCGTGACCCCCCACTACCACTACGGCCCGGACCCGCTCGGCTACGAGTTTTCCAAGTGGGGCACCTACCACCGCGCCGACCGCCGCGCCGTGGGCATAGACCGAAGCCCTTCGGGCACGGGCTTTTCCCTGCAATACGCCCCGCCCGTGGCCGACCTATACGGCGACATAGACCGTTGCCCGGAGGAATTGCTCCTGTTTTTCCACCGCGCGGAATACACCCGCAAGCTCAAAAGCGGCAAAACCCTCCTGCAAACCCTCTACGACCTCCACTTTCTGGGCGCGGCGCAGGCCGAGGAGCTCATCGCCCGCTGGGGTGCCTTGGAAGGCGCGGTGGACGCGGAAATATTCGCCAATGTGGCCGAACGGCTGCGCCGTCAGGCGGAAAACGCCCGCCAATGGCGCGATGTGTTCAACACCTTTTTCTTCCGGCTCTCAGGCATACCCGACGAGGCCGGCAGGGTAATATCTATATGAATCGAGGAGTTGCGTATGCCTGAGGAGCTAACGCGCGGCGAATGGATGGACAAAGCGGGCGATTCGCGCTACGAAAGCCGCATACCCGCGCAGATTCTTCGCCGCATATCGGGGTTTCTGCTCTTCCCCGCCGCGCCTGTCGCGCTTTTCCTTGCCATCATCGTTTCCATGAATTACCCCGGCCTGCTCCCGGCGCTCATTGCCGCCGCGGCGCTCAGCTTTGTCTGCGGCCCGCTTGCCGCCGCCATACGCACCGTCGAACGCGTCCGCAATATGCGCGTAAACGGCGAAAAGCTCACCTACGAAGGCGGCCTGCTGCCCACCGCCCTTTTCTTCCTCAAAATCAGCGCCCTCAGCGTGGGCACATTGGGTCTGTATTGGCTCTCCGGCTTGTCGAACGTGGCCGTGGAAAAATACATTTCCTCGCGCGTGACACGCGCCGGCGGCGGCAACCGGGAAGGGTCGTACAAATCCGGCTTCACCGGCAACTTCCTCCACATCACCTTCTCCAAAATCGTCGTGGTGGCGGTGCCTTTCGCCATCCTCTGCATGATGGGGCTTATTCCCGTGCGCCAACATTCCGACAGGCTGTGGGAATACCTCTCCACCCGCCCCAACGTCACAAGGCCCACCATGCACCTTTGGTCGTTGGCGCAAAAGACCATCTACAACGCGCTCACGGGGCAGCCGTCCGCTTTCACCGAAAAGGTCTATTACAACGAGGCCACCACACTGATATGGTCCGCGGTGTTGCTCTTCATCGCCGCCATAGTCCTCATCCCGTGGTACCGCTCCAAGCTCTTGAAGTGGCAAATCGAAAACACCGTGGTAGACGGTTACCGCCTCACCTACCCCGCCGTCTTTAACGGCTACTTCCTGCTCATAGTCCGCAACGCCGTCTTCACGGCGCTCACCCTCGGCCTTTGGGTATTGCTCGGGTTCAACCGCGCGAGCATGCTCGCCTTCCGCGCTAAGGAGACCCGCCTCTATGTGCCCGCCTCCGCGCAGGCTTCGCGCGCCTTCTACATGGTGGAGCCGGAAAAACTCGCCTACACTTGGAAAGACTCCGTGGCGGAAACCTTCAACCCCGTCTCCCGCCGCAGGACGGGCAACTATTTCCGCAGGTACTGGACGCTCTACCTGCTGTTGCTCACACCCATCGTATACCTCGTCGTCTTCAAGTATATCCCCATGCTCTACATCCAAATCGGCGCGAAAATCAACAACATCATCATCCCCGTCTGGGACGTGCCTTGGGGTTCCAATTACGGCTTCGAGTGGTTTATCAAGGCCTTCCAAACCCGCGATTTCTACTTAGCCCTGCGTAACACCCTCATGCTCAACGGCCTCGACCTCATATTCGGTTTCCCCGCGCCCGTCATCTTGGCCATACTGCTCAACGAACTTTCCTTCCGCCGCTTCAAGCGCGTAACCCAGACCATCTTCTACATGCCGCACTTCCTCTCGTGGGTCATCGTCGCCTCGCTCGCCCTGCAGCTGTTCAGGCCCTCCGACGGGCTTGTAAACGCCATGTTCGAGGCTCTGCGCATACCCACGGTAGACCCGTTTAACATCAACGCGCAATGGGTGGTAATGTATGTGGTGCTCGGTATATGGCAGGGCGCCGGTTGGGGCACGATTATCTACCTTGCCGCCATCACCAACATCAACCCCGAACTCTACGAGGCCGCCGTGGTAGACGGCGCGGGCCGCTGGCGCAAAATCTGGCACATCACGCTCCCCGGGCTGCGCTCCACCATCGTCATCCTCTTCATCATGCGCATGGGCGGCATCCTCGGCAGCGACTTCGAGCGCGCCTTCGCCCTGCGCAACGCTTTCGTCCAGCAAGTTTCCGACAACATCTCCATCTTCGTCTACCTGCGCGGCCTAACGGCGCAGCAATACTCCATCACCGCCGCCGTGGGCATATTCCAGTCCGTGGTCTGTCTTGTGTTCCTCTTCGCCGCCAACTTCACCGCCAAGCGCTTCGGCGAACGCGGCGTGATATAAGGGAGGCCGATGTTACATGATTAAGTCCAAAGCCACCAAGTTCACAGACCTCATAATCGCGTTTATCTGCCTGCTCGTGGCTCTGATTTGCGTGCTGCCTATGGTAAACATAGCCGCCCGCTCGCTTTCCGGCGGCGAGTTCCTCATGCGCAAGGAGGTCTTCCTCGTGCCCAAGGGCACCAACGTAATCGCCTACCAAACCATCCTCCGCGACAGCGCGTTTACGCGCTCCCTCTGGTGGACGGCGCTCATCACGGTACTCGGTGTGCTGCTCTCGCTCGTAATGACCACCATGACGGCTTTCCCGCTCATCTACGACAAACTCAAAGGGCGGGGCTTCTTCAATACGTTCATCATCTTCACCATGTATTTCGGCGCGGGCACCATCCCCATGTACCTCCTCCTGAAAGACGTGGGTCTGCTCAACACATGGCCGGTGCTTATTATCCCCTACTGCCTTTCCATATTCAACACCATTATCATGCGCAGCTTCTTCTACGGTATACCCGACAGTATGCGCGAATCGGCGGAGATAGACGGCGCCGGGCCCATACGCGTGCTCGTGAGTATCTACATACCGCTCTCCACCTCCGTCATCGCCACCCTCGCGCTCTTTTACGCCGTGGGTCGCTGGAACAGCTACACCGACGCGCTCTACTTCCTCGACATGACCCAAAAGAAGTATTTCCCCATCCAGCTGCTTCTCTATAACCTCACCCGCGGGTTGCAGTCGCTCGACCCCACCGATATGCCCGACGTGATAGGCATCGGCGAAACCGCCAAAATGGCGTCGGTCATGTTCGCCACCATACCCATCCTCCTCGTCTATCCGTGGCTGCAGCGTTACTTTGTGGCGGGTGTTACGCTCGGCTCGGAAAAAGGCTGATACCGCCGCGATTTAGCACCTCGTGCTAAAAATATTTTAGGAGGGATACCATGAAAAAGGCGCTCACCATTCTCTTGGCTCTATCCATGCTCGTCCTCGCGGCCTGCACAAGCACTTCGCTCGCCCCGCCGGAGGACCCGTCCCCGTCCAGCCCCATCTTGTCGCCGTCAACCACCCCTTCCGACGCGCCCCCCGCCTCCGCCATCGAGGGCGCGCAGTTCGTCAACGGCTACTGGCGCTTCGATGAAACGAAAGAGATTACCGTGCAAATCTTCGAGCGCAGCTCCGGCACAGGGCGCACCGACGCGCACGACAACATGTACACCGACTGGGCGAAAGACAAGTTCCTCAACGACTGCAACGTGCGCATCAAAGAGTTCGTGCCCATGCCCCGCTTCCCGGAAGACGAGATTATCCCCACATGGCTTGCCGCCAATACCGCCCCCGATGTCTGCGTCACCTACAACCACGCGGCCATTCAGCAATACGCCGACATGGATGCCGTGTGGGACTTGCAGCCGTACATAGACGGCCACAAAGACCAGCTGACCTATATGTGGGACGTATTGGGCGAATACCTGCTCCACTATTCGCAGGACCCCGACACCAAGCAAATATTCTGGATTGAGGGCAGGCGCACCGTTACGCAGCGCATGAACACCTTCGCTCGCGCCGACTGGCTCGCCAAGCTCAACCTCCCCGAACCCACCACGCGGCAAGAGTTCGAGAATATGCTCGTGGCCTTCCGCGACAACGCCGAGTTGCTCCTCGGCGCGGACGCGGCGCAGATGGTTCCCTTCGTGCTCAGCACAGACGTGGGCTGGCGCACGGAAAACCTCGCCGTGTCGTTCTTCCCGCCGGAGATGAGCGCGAGAGACGAGTATATCCTCGGCTACGACGACCGCCACGTCTGCTACCCCAACTACAAAGAATCCGTGCGCCTGCTGAACAAATGGTACAACGACAAACTGATTTGGCAAGACTTCGGCCTGTACGGCTCCGGCAGCGACCAAACCCCCGAGGAAGATATGCTGCGCGCCGGGTTCGTTGGTTCGTTTATCCACAACTGGGATTACCCCTTCCGCGGCTCCGGTTCGGGCATCAACGTAACCATTATGGCGAACAACGGCCCGGATGCCGGGTTCATCGCCATTGACCCGTTTAAAAACGATGCCGGCGTCACCAAGAAGTTCAACATGGAAATCGTAGACCGCAAAATCTTCTTCCCCAAGACCAACAAAGAGCCCTTGGCTTCCATAGTCTATGTGGACTGGCTCTGCCACCCCGATGTCATAGTATACCTCCAGCTCGGCACGGAAGGCAAAAACTACCAGATAGACGACGAGGGCAATTTCTCCCTGATTACCATCAACAACGACACCCCCGACCTCCTGCCCTACATCATCAACTCCCCCACCGGCCTTGACCAGCTCATCGTGCTCAACGGCTATTGGCCGGGCGACCCGCTCACGGCGCTCGCCGGCGCGGGAGGCGCGTACACGGGCATTTCCCCCGACATAGTGAAAGACGCCATGCAAAAAGGCGCGGCCAACGGCTACTACTATCCCTCGCCCGGTTTGGGCGCGGTAACGGCCGAGTCCGGCATGGGCACCTTACTGAAAGACAAGCGCGACAGCTTCCTTACCAACGCCATAGCCACGAGCGTGGCAAACTTCGACAAGGTCTACGACGACGGTTACGAGGAATGGATGCTTGCCGGGGTTCGGGCAATCATAGAAGAGCGCACCCAGAAGTGGGACGCGGCAAACGGTTAACCGCCGCCTTTTCCGCCACCAGCGCACGCGGGAGCCGCCGGTAACGGCGGCTCCCGGTTCCTTTACAAAAAGGGGGTTACGTCCGTGTACGACATCAAAAAAGAGGCGGCGGCGCTCACGGCCGAGCTGACGCTTTCCGAAAAGGTGGGGCAGATGCTCCACAAAGCCGCCGCCGTGCCGAGGCTCGATATACCCGCCTATAACTGGTGGAACGAAGCCCTGCACGGCGTGGCGCGCTCCGGCACAGCCACGATGTTCCCCCAGGCAATCGGCCTTGCCGCCATGTGGGACGAAGAGTTTTTATACGAGGTGGCAAGCGCCATATCCACGGAGGCGCGCGCGAAATACCACGCGTTTGTCGAGGAAGGCGACCGCGACATATACAAAGGGCTGACGTTTTGGAGCCCAAACATCAATATCTTCCGCGACCCGCGCTGGGGGCGCGGCCACGAAACCTACGGCGAGGACCCGTATCTCACGGCGCGCCTCGGAGTGGCGTTCATACGCGGGCTGCAAGGCCCCGACCGCAACGGCTTGAAGGTGGCGGCCTGCGCCAAGCACTTCGCCGTACATTCCGGCCCGGAAAGCCTGCGCCATGAGTTTAACGCCGAGTGCGATATGTATGACCTTTGGAACACCTACCTGCCCGCTTTTGAGGCGGCTGTGCGCGAGGGGCGGGTGGAGGCCGTGATGGGCGCGTATAACCGCACGCTCGGCGAGCCTTGCTGCGGCTCCAAACTGTTGCTGCGCGACATACTGCGCGGCAAGTGGGGCTTCGACGGCCATGTGGTGTCCGACTGCTGGGCCGTCAAAGATTTCCACGAACACCACAAAGTCACGCGCACACCCCGCGAATCCGTGGCCCTTGCCGTGGAAAACGGCTGCGACGTAAACTGCGGCAACCTCTTCGGCCATTGCGAGGGCGCGGTGGAAGACGGCATGCTCACCGAGGCGCAGATAGACACGGCGGTCACCCGCCTGTTCACGGCGCGCATGCGTCTGGGGCTGCTCGGCGCGCCGGAAAACGAGGAATATGTGTCCACGCCTTTTGAAGCCGTGGACAGCTGCCCGCACAGGGAACTAAACTTGGAAGCGGCGCGGCGCGGGCTTTGCCTGCTGAAAAACAACGGCATCTTGCCGCTCCAAAGGCAAGCCGTAACCACCCTCGGCGTCATCGGCCCCAACGCGGACAGCCGCCGCGCCCTGCAAGGCAACTACGAGGGCCGCGCTTCCGCCCACATCACACCGCTCACGGGTTTCCGCAGGTTAATAGAGCCGCTCGGCGCGCGCGTGCTGTTTGCCGAAGGCGCGCATTTGTATAAGGAAAGCGTCTCCGGGTTGAGCGAAAAGGGCGATAGATTGGCCGAGGCGCGCGCGGTAACCAAGCGCAGCGACGTGGTTGTGCTCTGCCTCGGCTTAGACGCGGATATCGAGGGCGAGGAAAACGACGTGAGCAGCTTCTCCGTGGGCGGTGATAAGCCCGGCTTGGAGCTGCCCGATTCCCAACGCGCCCTCATGCGCGAGGTACTCGCCGCCGCGGGCGAAAAACCCGTAATACTCGTGCTGCTCTCCGGCAGCGCGCTCACGCTCGACGGCTTGGAAGGCAAGTTCGCGGCCATCATTCAGGCGTTTTACCCGGGCGCTTGCGGCGGCAAAGCCATCGCGGATGCCGTGTTCGGGCGTTACAGCCCCGAAGGCAAGCTGCCCGTCACGTTCTACAAAAGCACGGCCGACTTGCCCGACTTTTGCGATTACGGCATGGCAAACCGCACATACCGCTACTTCAAGGGCGAGGTGCTCTTCCCCTTCGGTTTCGGCTTGGGCTACTCCTCCTTCGAGCTGTCCGGCTTGGATGCGGACGAGCATAAATGCGTTGTCACCGTGAAAAACACGGGCGAGATGAAAGCCGCCGAAAAGCTGCAAATATATGTGGAAACCCCGGGGCAAAGGGAGATTCACGCCTTGGCGGGGTTCGCGCGCGTGGCGCTGTCGCCCGGCGAGAGCCGGGAAGTAACCGTCACACTCGCCGCGAACGCCTTCGCCCGATATAACGAACACGGCGACCCCGTGGTCGTCCGGGGCGAACACACGCTCCACGCGGGCTTCTGCCGGCCCGACGCGCAGAGTGTGCGGCTATATGGCCAAGCGCCGCTCAAAGCGGCAATCACGCTATGATTACCCTCGCGCGCCTGTTTTCCCACGGGCTTGTGCTGCAGCGCGACGCGCCCGTGAGGGTTTGGGGCAAAGCCGACCCGGGCGAAAAAGTGACCGTGGGCTTCCTCGGCAATTCATGCGAGGCGGCGGCGGGCATGGACGGCAAATGGGCGGCCGAACTGCCGCCCGCGCGGGCGGGAGGTCCGCACACATTGGTGGCGGGCGATGTCGCCCTCTTAGACGTGTATGTGGGCGACGTGTGGCTGTGCGGCGGGCAATCCAACATGGAAATGCCCATGCACAGGGTAGTGTGGCGCACCCCGGAGGAAGCGCGGGCTTCCGACGGGCTGATACGTCAGTTTCTCGTCACGCGCCGTTTCCTCTTTGAGGCTCCCGCCGACGACTATGGCTCAAACGAAAGCTGGGAAGCGGTAACCCCGCAAAGCATAGAGCGTTTTTACGCCGTGCCGTATTTTTTCGCAAAAGAGCTGCGGCGGCGGTATGACGTGCCCATCGGCTTAATCAACGCGGCGGCGGGCGGCTCCACCGTGGAGGCGTGGATGCCCGAAGGCGGCGGGCAATCCGCGTATAAAAACGCGCAAGACGTGAAGAAAGCGCAAGACGCGGACGCGGAGCGCGAACGCGCTTGGCACGCCGCGCTCCGGGCGGAGGAAAAAAACCCCGACAGCGCGCTGTGGCAGCCGATAAACCCCACCGCCGATTGGGGCGCCCACCCCGACCTGCGCAAAAACGGCTCGTTTTGGTTTACCGCGGACTTCGACTGCCCCCCCGACAAGGCGGGCAGGCCGGGCTTATTGGAGCTCGGCTGCATACGCGACTCCGACGAAACATATATAAACGGCCAACTCGTGGGCGCGATTACCTACCAATACCCCCCGCGCCGCTACAATGTGCCCGAAGGCCTTCTCAAAGCCGGACGCAACAACCTGCTTTTGCGCGTGGTGAGCTGCCGCGATGTGGGCGGCTTTGTGCCGGATAAGCCCTACGCCCTCACCGTAGACGGTTGCGTAATTGACCTCACGTCGGGTTGGCGTTTTCAGCCGGGCATCGCGGCGCGCGAGCCGCTGCGGGAAGCCGTGATGTTTGAAAAAGAGCCGGCGGGGCTGTACAACGGCATGCTCGCCCCCGCCGCCGCGTTTCCCGTCAGGGGCGCGCTCTGGTATCAGGGCGAGAGCAACACCCACGCGCCCGACGGTTACAAAGACAAGTTTGCCCGCATGGTGGGCGATTGGCGGCGCAGGTGGCGCATAGGCGATTTCCCCGTGTTGTACGTGCAACTGCCCAATTTCGGTGCTCCCGGCTATACAGACAGCGGTTGGCCGCAGCTGCGCGAGGAGCAGCGCCGGTGCCTTTCCGTGCCTCGCACCGCTATGGTCACGGCCATTGACCTCGGCGAATGGAACGACCTGCACCCGTCCGATAAAAAGAGCGTGGGCGCGCGTTTGGCGCAAGCGGCAATGAACGAGGTGTACGGCGACAAAGACGCGCAATACCTCGGCCCGCAGCCGTTGCGCTGCGAACGCGAGCCGGGCGGCGGCGTATACGCCGTGTTCGACTGCGGCAGCGAGGGCGAGATGAGGGTGGAGTGCGTAAAGGAAACGTGCTTTGCCGTGGAGGGCGACACAGTACGCTACGCGTGGGAAGACACGCCCTCCGGCACACTAATACGCAACAAGGCGGGGCTTCCCGCCCCGCCCTTTGAGATGGAGATTACCCCCACAGCACCTGGTTGACCGCAGCCTCCAAATATTCCTGGCGGCCGCTGGTGTTGGTGGTCACGTCGCCCATAGCAAGCGCGTGGCGCTCCAAGTCCTCTATGGTGGCCTTGCCGGAGATGATGTCTTTGCCGATACCGCCGCTCCAGCTTTCGTAACGCTTCCGCGTAAACCCGTCTATACGCCCGTCTTCAATCAGGCGCAACGCGGCCCGCAGGCCGAAGGCAAACGTGTCCATGCCGGCGATATAGGCATGGAAAATGTCTTCGTGCGTGTAGGAGCCGCGCCGTTGCTTGCTGTCGAAGTTCAGGCCGCCGTTGGTAAACCCGCCGGCTTTGAGCACCTCATACATACAGTATACGGCATCATACACGTTGGTGGGGAATTGGTCGGTGTCCCAACCGAGCAGCATATCGCCTTGGTTTGCGTCTATGGAGCCGAACATACCCGCCACGCGCGCCGTGCGAAGCTCGTGCTGGAACGTGTGCCCGGCTAAGGTGGCGTGATTGGCCTCGATGTTGAGCTTAAACTCGTCCAGCCCGTAATGGCGCAGGAAGCCGATTACCGTGGCGGCGTCGAAGTCGTATTGGTGCTTTGTGGGCTCCTTCGGCTTGGGCTCGATGTAGTAATCGCCCTTGAAGCCTATGGAGCGGCCGTATTCGCTCGTAATTTTCAGCAAACGGGCGAGGTTGTCTTGCTCCAAGCCCATGTCGGTGTTGAGCAGCGTCTCGTAGCCTTCGCGGCCTCCCCAATACACATAGCCGCTGCCGCCGAGTTTCACGGTAATCTCAATGGCCTTCTTGATTTGCGCGGCGGCGAAGGCGAACACGTCCGCGTTCGGCGCGGTGCCCGCCCCGTGCATATAGCGCGGGTTGGAAAAACAATTCGCCGTGCCCCAAAGGCACTTCTTCCCCGTGGCCTTCATAAGGGAGGCAAGCTCTTCGGTCATCACGTCGAGCGTTTTGTTGCTCTCGGCAAGCGAGCCTTGTTCGGGGGCGATGTCGCGGTCGTGGAAACAGAAGTAATCCACGCTGAGTTTTTCCATCAGCTCAAACGCCGCCTGCGCCTTGCGGCGGGCGATGTCGAGCGGCTCCGTGGCGCCGAAACGCTTGTCGGCCGTGTCCGTGCCGAACATATCCGTGCCGCCGCCGCACATCGTGTGCCACCAGCTGAGCGCGAACTTGAGGTGCTCGCGCATCGGCTTTCCGGCGATGGGCTCGTCGGGGTTGTAATACTTGAAGGAAAGCGGGTTGGCGCTGCGGCTACCTTCGTAGGCGATTTTGCCGATGGGGAAAATGTCCATGCGGTTCACCCTTTCAGTAAGTCTCGGTTACATACAGTAAAGCACATTCGCGGCACGTTTGTCAACTAAAATCAAGCAGAAAATTTGCGCGCTCAAGCCCCATAATTAAGCCCAACGTAAGCCCAACGCTTTTCCCGCCCTTGATTACGGGCTTTTTGCCCATACCGGGGAGGCTGCGCGGCGGCGGGGAGATACAAGTACCCGACCTTGGAAGACAGGTGTCTTATAGCGAATATGCCGAACGGCTGCCGCCCCGCGCCCATGATAGCCCATACCCTCGGAGTAAGCGCGGAAGGATTTACAATGTAAATGTAAAGGGTATTTCAAATGGGATACCTACTACATTACGCGCGACCGTCCTGTTTGCAGACACAATCGCTTGCGCGGAGCGGCTTTGATGCCGCGGAAAGAAACTGTCTATGGAACTTACCTACACCCTGCGCGGGGGTTATTACCTACCCGACATAACCCTCGGCGACCCGCCCGGAGCCCCGCCGCTCGGACAGTACGGGCGAATGCGGAGGGCGTACTTGCGGGAACACAGGCCCATACTGTACGGCAGGCTGCTGCTCGGCGAACGCCTGTTCCCCCACCTGCGCGAAGTCCAAGCGGCGGCACACGAGCGGCTTGACGCAATCATGAAGGACATCCTGACGCTCAGACCACCGCCCGACAAGCCCGCCGCCGGGCCGGTCCGGGCGGGGCACATGGCGGAGGCTCGCAGGGTTGCGGAACAGGCGATGCTCAAAGAGGTGATTTACGCCTGACGGCAAAGCGGAACGCTCCAAACGGGGGCGTTCCGCTTTGCTCGGATAATCCCGATTATTGCGAGTGCCGAATGCTATCAACGCTCATCGGGAGTTTGCTTATAATCTACATTCCATGTGTCCTACGATGAACTGCAGGTCTTCATATTCTCTTGTTCCTGTATGCACAAAACCATTTTCGGCATACCAATTCTTGAGCTTTGTGTTTTCTTCAATAATACCAATTTCTATTTTATTCCCGCCAAACTCCTTAATCTTTGATTTGCAAAAATTCAATAAAGCTTTTCCGTATCCAAGATGACGATATTCCGGTAAAACAGATACATCATTCATTTGATAAACACCGTCGCTTATATATGTAAGCGAAAAAAGCCAATAAGTTTTTCGCCTATAAAGTAACCGTAAGGATAATAGCCATCTTTTATTTTATTTTCTAGCCGTTCGTCTGTGATAAAACCGATGTGTCCGGGGCAATTATCGCGTGTAAAACCAAAATCTTGCGCTACCGTCGCAAAACTTTTACGAATTACATCTGCATATTCAGGCAGATTTGAAACATTCAGCAGAAGGATAAGCTCTTTTTCCTTTTGCATTGTCATACCTCGCTAATATAAGGGTGTATATAAATTTCCCCGCCTCGCCCGTTCCGCACCCGCCATCGCGTAAAAGAACGGTACCCCGACGCAATGCCACCGTAGCACAACCCGGACACTCGCGGGATTTGCCACCACAGAACACCTCGAAACATCCCTGTCCCAATAGTTTGCGCCCATTGTACCACGATTGCGCGGAGTTGTAAAGAAGAATTTTCGTTACTCCTAATGCCAAAAAAACCGAAAAGCCGCCGCAAGCGCCCCTTCGCCCAAAACACACGCTTTTGCCGGCATTACCACACACTTAGCAAACTGATAAACACCGGCCCCCACCCCCCGCTCCCCCGTCCCCTCGTCCCCCGTCCCCTAACCCCTAACCACTAACAACTAAAACCCCTTGACAACCCCCTCGCCCTTGTGTTACACTCTACACGGTCATACTCAAATTATACGAAGGAAGTATCTCACAATGAAAAAGACCGTAATATTCGCCCTTATCCTCTCCTTATTGCTCGCCCTCGCCGCCTGCGCGGGCGGTTCCTCCCCGTCCCCAAGCGCCCCCGCCAATTCCCCCTCGCCCTCGCAACCCACGCCAAGCACCCCGGCGTCGCCGAGCGATTCCCCGTCCCCCTCACCCTCGCCCTCTCCCTCGGAAGCCGAGCCTTCTCCGTCCATAGACCCCGCCCTCTCGAAGGACGGCAAGTTTAGGGCGCAGTCTACATTGACGGAAGACCCAAGGACAACGCCGATGAATGGTGGTGGTGGTCTATATCTCGGTATGTGGAATAACTTAAATATCGGTGCCGCGAGTTTTGAAAAGTTGAAACAGCAAAACGAAATGGGATTCAAGGAACTGTACGATGTATTTGGATTGGAGCTCAACGAAGACAAACTCTATGACATTATTTACGGCAAATACAAATGGCAATATGACAAATTCATGGCGTTGCTTGATTCCGAACACAAAGACACAAGGGATTTGGTCAATTTTTATCTAAAATACGGACGCTGGAGTTATGGATACCAGAGCTTGCAACAAATCACTTACAGGGGAAAGAATATTACTACAAACACATGCTATGAAATGATTGCAGACTACATACGCAACGACAAAGACGACCTTGATAACGTAAAATATAGTGGCGGCTACGTTCCCGTGAAAAACAGCGAACAATCAGGCAACAATTTTATACTCTACAACTTAGACAACCCAAAGTTGCCGAACATTGAAATAATATCCGCCCGCGCATATACGGAAGAACTTGCCAAAAAACATTGGGCTAATTATAGGAGGGGGGACGAAGTTTTTGTCTTGGTGGAGATAGATGATATACCGGTTACATATCTTTTTTCGCTCGACGGGGACAACAATTTTTCTATTGAGTATGTAGATTATTTGAACCTTGATTGTGATGAAGTAGCTAAGTATTATACACAGCTCCTAAAATTCGACTAATACCATCGCCCCAAATCATAAAGCAGCAACATAACATAAAACCGACCTCGCGAATATCACCGTGAGGTCGGTTTTGTTGTTTCCATTCTAAGCTGATTACCTGGCAACAACGCCAAAAACAAAAAAGACAGGAGGAAACATCAATGTTAGGCAAAAGGATAACGAGCATCGCCTTAGCCGCGATAAACGGCGACACCGTGTGGTACGCTTGGAGCACCGTGGCGCGGTCGTTGCGCGATAACGTCAATCGGTGTCGCCCCTGCCGCCGCCAAAGGTCACGGTTATCTCCGTGCCCGCGCCGGGGCGGCTTTTGAGCAGCAGTTTCCAACCATACAGCGCGCAGATGTGCTTGACGATGGCAAGCCCCAGCCCCGTGCCGCCGCTGTTTTGCGAACGGCTTTTCTCCACGCGGTAAAAACGCTCGAATATCCGCGTCTGCTCCCGGGGCGATATGCCAATGCCGTTGTCGCTCACCACAAGGCGCGGCGCGCCGCCGCCCTCCGCGCTCACGCGCACGGAGCCGCCGGGGTTATTGTAGCGCACGGCGTTTTCCGCGAGATTCTTCACAAGCTCATACAAATGCTCCCGTTCGGCTTGCACCTCCGCCTCGCCGCCGAAGGCGAAATCCACCCGCTTTTCCGCTATGGCTGGCAGCATGGCCTCGCGCACCTCGGCAACCACCTCTTCAAGCCGCACGGGTTCGGGGCGGAGCGCAGGGGTGTTTTCCAGCTCGGACAGGCGCAGCACCTCGCCTATAAGGCGCAGCATACGTTCCGTCTCGCGCGTTATGCCGTCCAAATACTTTTGTATATCCCCGTCTTTATTGTGCAGCGACGCAAGCTCGCCGAAGCCCTTTATGGCGGTGAGCGGCGTTTTCAGCTCGTGCGAGGCATTGGCGAAGAACTCCTCGCGGCGCTTGCCGCTTTCGCGGCTTTCCGTTACGTCGGAGAGCACGGCTGCGGAAAGGCCGGTGTGCGGCAGGGGTTTTACCGTCACAAGATATGTCCTGCCGTCTTTTTCCATGTCAAACAGGGCGGTCTTGCCCCCGGCGGCCTCGCGCACGGCCGAGGTCAAAGCCCTGTGGTATGTGAGGTAGTTCAAGTGCTTTCCCGCCACTTCCGGCGTCACGCCGAATATACTCATGGCGGAGGCGTTGAGCATAACCACGTTCATATCCCCGTCGGCGGCGAAAATCCCGTCGGCGATATTGTCTATTATATGCCGCAGCTTGCTCCGCTCCGCCTGCAAAGCGCCCATGTTCTCCTGCAGCAGCCCGGCCACTTCGTCAATCTCCCGCGCCAGGGCCGCGATTTCCTCATATTTGTATTCGCCGGAGGAGCCTTTTTCGGCCCTCGCGCCGCTTTGCAGCAAACGCAGCCTTTGTATTACCGATTGCAGCGGCGCGAGGGCGCGCTCGGCCGTGCGGCGGGCAAGCTCAAAGCCGAGCAGCAGAGAGATGAGCAGCAGCGCGGCTAAGAGCGGCAGCGAACGGGAAAGGTATGACTCGATTCTCGCGGGCGACAGCGCGGCGCGCACAAACACATAGTCCCCGCCGTCCGTGTCCACTTTGAGCGCGTAGTAGAGCAGCTCGGTGCCGAGCGTGTCCGAACGGCGCACGAAAGCCTCCGGCGCGCCTCGCAGCGCCGCCTGCACCTCCGGCCTGTCCAAATGGTTTTCCAATAAGTCCCTGTCAATCGGGCGGCTGTCTGAAAGCACCGAGCCGTCGGACGCGATTACGGTAATGCGCGTGAGCGCGCTCGCGCCCTGCGGCGCGGAAAAATCGCCGCCGGAGGCATACAGCCCCGCGCACAGGCGCGCCGCCTCCGCCACCATATCCTTCGCGAGCGAGAGGTTGTTCGCGCGGGTGACGTATACGCTCGCCGCGAAGAAAAGCAACAGCCCCGCGCACAGCGAGAGCGCCGCGGACAAAAATACGCGCCGTTTCATACTAACGTGTAACCCACCCCTCGCACAGTCCGGATAGACGCTTCGCTCCCGGCAACGGCGAGCTTTTCGCGCAGCTGCCGGATATGTATGTCGAGCGTGCGCGTTTCACCCATATAGCCCTCGCCCCACACCGCGCGGAAGATGTCCTCGCGGCGGCGCACCGCGCCCGGGCGCTCGCAAAGGTAGCGCAGGAGGTTGTATTCCTTGAGCGTGGCACGGACGGCCGCCCCCCGCACCAACACCGCGTGGCGCGTGTCGTCCACGGTGATGTCCTTGTGCGTGAGCGTTTGCAAGGCGGAGGGCGCGTCGCGCAGGTGCGCGTTCACCCTCGCCACAAGCTCCAGCACCCCGAATGGCTTGGCGATGTAGTCGCACGCGCCCATGTCAAGCCCCTTGACCTTGGAGATTTCCTCGCCCTTCGCCGAGACCATGATGACGGGCACGGCGGCGAAGGCGGAGGATTTCAGGCGCGAGAGCACGGCGAAACCGTCTTCGCCCGGGAGCATAATGTCTAAGAGGATAAGGTCGGGCGCGCCCTCGCCCATTGCCGCAAACAGCTCGCCGCTTTCGCCGAAGCAACGGCAGTTAAACTCGCGCTCCAAAGTGTAGAGGTAAAGTTCCCGCAGCGCGGGGTCGTCTTCAAGGGCGTAGATTGTCCGCTTCATCGCCTCCGCCTTCCCTAGTTAGTGGTTAGTGGTTAGTGGTTAGTGGACGGGGCGCGGGGGACGAATGAACGGGGGTGCGGGGGCGAAGCCCTCGTCTACTGACAACTGACAACTGACAACTAATAACTAATACGGCGGGCGGGGGGTTACACGACGGTTTCAACCTCAACCGAACCTTGGATAATGTCGCATATATCCCAAAGTATGTCGTCGGAAACCGTTTCTACCCACTCGTGCCGCCGTTTGTTCAGGTCAACGGCCTTGACCTGTTCGCACATCACAAAACCGGTGGTCGCCAATCCGTCTAAACGGACGTGCAACGGGCTTTTCCTGTCGGTGTTTGTTATGGGGCAAATGATTGTCAGCTTGCTCGCCCGCGAGAGGGATGTGTTGGAGACTACGATTGCCGGACGGTAGCCGTGCCGCTCGTGACCCAAGCCGGAACCCATGTCGAGTTTGATGATGTCGCCCTGTTTGACACCGCCGTTCACGATTCATCCCCGATTGCCCGCATGGCGACCCACGCGGTATCTTCGTCGGACAGCTCGTAGGGCTGCCCGCTCCAGCCTTGCAAGCGCTCCGCGAGCGGGATGTGCCTGCGCGGTTCCTCGGCGCGGGTTATCAGCAGCCCGTCGGCGGTCGGCCTCACGTCCAGCCGCGACGATTCGGTGATGCCCGCCTTGTCTGTGAACTCCTTTGGCAGGCGGATGCCAAGCCCGTTGCCCCAACGGTTTACGCGGACGGTCTTTGCCCCTGTCAGAGAAAACCACCCCTTTGGTATAATAGGATACAGTATATACTGTATCATCGGTCGGCCGGTTTGTCAACCCGCGCCCGCGGGGCGGTTTTCGTTCAGAAACCTCTCCAACACCTTCAAGTCCGCAAACGTCTCCGGCCGCATCTGCGGCGAGCGCAGCAGATACGATGGGTGGTATATGGCCATCATATTAAAAGCGCCCTTTCGCTCAATGCGCCCGTGCTCCGCGGATATATGAAAATCGGAGCGAATCAGCCGCATGGCGGCCACCCGCCCCAAGCACACGATGATTTTCGGCGAAATCAGCCGCGTTTGCTCACGCAGCCACGGCAAACAGTTGTTCTGCTCAAAAAAGTCGGGGTCGCGGTTACGCGGCGGCCGGCACTTCACAATATTGGTTATATACACCTCGCCACGCTCAATGCCCACGGACGCGAGCATACTGTCCAGCAGCTTCCCGGCTCGCCCGACGAACGGCCTGCCCGTGTTGTCCTCGGTCTCGCCCGGCCCCTCGCCCACAAGCATGGCCTCCGCGTCGCGCCGCCCCTCCCCAAACACCACACTCCTGCGTGTGCGGCAAAGCTCGCACCTCTCGCAAGCCTTGCAGGCCGCTTCAAGTTCCTCCCACGCGCGCGTATCCGTTACCTCCCCGGTTTTTCGGTTGCGAGTCGGCCTGTAAGCCGGGTTCTGTCATTTAAAGCAGCCATCTATCTGGGCCGATTGTTACCAAACGGCTCAATGCCACCTCCGGGGAAGCCGGGCCGGCCATATTCCCCATATGCGGTGTTGCTCCGGATAGAGGTTACAGGATTCCCCGGTTACCCGAGGAACCGGTGAGCTCTTACCTCGCCTTTCCACCCTTACCCGAAATACATCGGGCGGTATATCTCTGTTGCCCTTTTCCGGCAGTCGCCTGCGGCGGGTGTTACCCGTTATCCTCGCCCTGTGGAGCCCGGACTTTCCTCCCCCACAGCCTTTCGGCATTCGTGAAGGCGGCTGCTCAGCCGACTCGCAAAGCTAATTATACGCCCGCGCAAATCATAAGTCAATACGGCCGGACAGCCGGGAGCGGCGAATCGCGGCAACGCGCCCTAACCGCCGTTTTTCAGCTTAAACTGCGAGATTGAGCCTTGAAGCACATCGGAAAGCCCCTTCATTTCCTCCGATGCCGCGGCGCTTTCCTCGGCCGTGGCGCTGTTTTGCTGTATAATCTGCGACACCTGCTCAATGCCGCTGTTGATGTTGGTAATCTCCGACGCCTGCTCCTCGGAGGACTTGGCGATTTCGCCCACAATCAGGTTACTCTCGTTGATACCGGCCACAATCTCCGCCAAGCTCGCGGAGGTCTCCCCGGCAATCTGCGCGCCCAAGTTCGCCTTTTCTATGGAGTTCGTAATAAGGCTGCCGGTTTCTTTTGCCGCCTCCGCGCTCTTGGCGGCAAGGCTTCGCACCTCCTCGGCCACAACGGCGAAGCCCTTGCCGTGCTGCCCCGCGCGCGCGGCTTCCACGGCGGCGTTCAGGGCGAGGATATTGGTTTGGAACGCTATGTCGTCTATGACCTTGATTACGTTGCCGATATTCCGGCTTGCCTGCGTTATCTCTTCCACGGCGTTCATCATCTCATCCATCTGGTGGCTGCCCTTTTCGGCGTTGTTCTTAATCGTATCGGCAAGCGTGGCGGCGCGAAAGGCCTGCCGGGCGTTGTCCTTTGTCTTCTTAGACAAATCGGATACGGCGGACGAAAGCTGTTTCACGGTGGCGGCCTGCTGTGTGGAGCCGTCGGCGAGCGCCCGGGAGCCGTCGGCCACCTGTTTCGCGCCTCCGGCCACCTGCAGGGAGGAGTTGTCTATCTCCGTCATCGTCCGGCTGAGGTTGCGCACAATGCCGTTTATCGAATCCTTTATAAGGGTGAAGTCGCCCTTGAAGTTATACGCGCTTTCCGCGGTCAAATCGCCGGAGGCCAAGCTCTCCATGCGCTCCCTGATTTCCCCGATATACCCTTTCAGTTGCGCGTATGCCTGCTCTAAGGTACGCGCGAGCTTGCCCACCTCGTCTGCGGTTCGCACGTTTATCGTAGACGGGGTGGAATCGGAAAGGCCCATATCCCCGTTTTTGATTTTATTCGCGAACGCGTCTATCTTTTTCAGCGGCTTATTGATTAGGAAAATACTGAGCGCGAAAATCAGCAGGATACCGGCGACCCCCGCGGCCACGGACACCGCAATGAGCTGCACCGTCATCTCCCGCTGCTCGCCTAACACCGTGTCAAGGCTCATGCCCGCAAACAGCATACCCACGGCCTTGCCGTCCGCAACGAGCGGGGAATAACACACGGCGTACTCGCTGCCAAACAGCTGGATATTCGCCTGATAGGTGTTTTGCCGCCTTAATACCGCGTCTATCACAGCCTCGCCGGCTTTTGTGCCGATAACCCGGTCGCCGTTTTCGTTAATGAGGGTTGTGCTCAGGCGCGTGTCGCCGTCAAAAATAGTCGCCTCGCAGCCGCTTTTCTGCTTGATGTCGTCCACATATTTCGACAGCGACAAGTCATGGCCGCAAGACACCGCGCCTATGATACTCTCCCCGTTGTCCCTTATAGCCACGCTTCCGGCGGTGAAAATCCCGTAACCGTCTTCTTTGTCAATCGTCCTCACGCCCTCCGGCGCGCCAAGCGCCGCAAGGAGGGACGTTTGGTTCGGCGAGTTTACGGCGTGTTCGCCGCCGTTTAGGGCAACGAGCGCGTTGCCGTCCCGGTCGCACACCGTTATGGAGTCCACCCCGTCGCGAAAGGGGGCGAGCGCGCGCTCCAAGCCGTCCGCGTCGCCGCGCGTAATCGCGTCCGCCACCTGCGCCGAGGCCGCGATTTTCTGCGCGTGGATATACGCCTCGTTTTGCAGCTCCTGAATCTCGTAGACAAGCGTTGTGTTCGCGCCCTTGGAGCCCACCGGCGCGAGCTGCGACAGCATGAGGTCGCTTGCCACCGTGACGATATTGATTGTGACCAACACAAGCGCCAGAATAACAACGGTCACGCTTATGGAAATTTTCAGCCCCAGGCTCTTCAGTTTCATACGCGAACCCTCCTTAGCGTAAAATCGGCGCGCCCGCGCGGCGGCAAGGCGGCAGGGCCTTTTCTCGGTAAATCATAACATATCTCCGCGCGACATTCAACCGCTTTCTTTGCGGGAAGCGGCCAATCGCGCTTACCGCAAAAAGTCTGTCAACCCAAAGGGTACCGCTCCCGTCTTCCCGCCCTGCCTGTACCCATACTTCGCCTCCCCGATTATTATACGCCCGCCGCAAATACGTCAAGCACAGCCCGCGGACGCTCAATCTTACGGGAAAAACAACGGCTCTTACGGCGCAACGGAGGTATACGGTATATCATGGGAAGCGTGGAATGGCCGCAACCGTTTAGTCGCCGGTTGCCGGTGGTTAGGAGACGGGGTTGCGGCGGGGGCGGGGAAATACGCGGCGGGGGGCGTATTGACAAAAGCGCCGCGCTTGCCGCATAATTGGTTTAGTGTATTCCGATAACGCGAGAAAGCGGGAAACGGGTATGAGGGACGGAAAAGAAAGGCGCGTGGGCCTTTTCGCGCGGCTGCTGAATAAAAGCGGCTTGCGGCTGCGCCCCAAACTTGTGTTGATTTTCCTCACGGTGAAGGCTATCCCCATCATCCTCATTACCGCGCTCGCCCTCAACCAGATAACCACGCTCGGCAGGCTTATACGCGACATGGCCGTGACCGACTCGGCCTCGGCGCTGAACACCATCGCCGTGCAGAATATCGAGCGGCTAACCACCACCACGGCGGCGGCGCTCGCCGATTTCCTGCGCGCGCGCGACACGGATATACTCTATCTGGCCTCCCTCACGCCCTCGGAAGAAAACTACGCGCTCTTTGCCGCGCAGGCTAAAAGCGCGTTGACGGAGCGCGGGCAGTGGGCGCTTTCCGCCGACGGCATGACATGGGTGCAGGCAGACCCGCCCGCGCCCGCGAGCGGCGCTGTGTCCGTCAATTCGGAAAACGAGGATGTGCTGTATGGCAGCGGCTTTAATTACAGACCGCCGGACGGGTTGCAACGCGCGATGCGCCCGCTTTACGACGAGATTACCTTTGTGGACACAGACGGCAACGAAGTGTATAAATACGTCGAGCCGAACGGCGCCAAAACCTTATACCCGCTCGACACGGCGCTGAAGAACGTGGCCGACAGAACCAACACATATGTGAAGGCGGAGACATATTTCGGGGAGCTGCGCGCGCTTGCCGTCGGCGAGATATATGTGTCGGAGGTTATCGGCGCGTACGTGGGCACAAACTATATCGGCATGTACACGCCGGGGGTTTTGCGAAGCGTGCCGCCGGAGCACCCGAACCACGACTTGCTGCGCGTTATAGCCACCCTGCCGGAGGACGAGTTTGTGAAAATGGCGGCCTCGCAGGCTTACGCCGGGCGCGAGAACCCCGTGGGGCGGCGCTTCGAGGGCATCGTGCGCTGGGCCTCGCCCGTGACGGACAGCGGCGGCGAGGTGGCGGGTTATGTGACCGCGGCGCTCAACCACGACCATATCATGGAGTTTGTGGACTATATCACCCCCATGAACGAGCGGTACACCGCCCTGCCCTCCGCCTTCGACGGCAACTACGCCTTTATATGGGACTATATGTGCCGCAGCATCTGCCACCCGCGCCACCATTCCATCGTGGGCTACAACCCGCTCACGGGCGAGGCGCAGGTACCCTGGTTGGAGGGCACGGCGGATTATTTGCGCGACTACGCCGCGGGCGGCTTTATCAAAGACGCCGCGGGAGCGAAAATCCTCGCTTCCGGCACCGCGGCGGACAGCGCCCCCGGCACGCCTTACCATGCCTGGCAACAGGCGGGCGGGGCGGACTGGCTCGCGGCCAACCCCGCGTGGGACGAGCTCTCGCCCGGCGGCGAGGGAGTGAGTTGGGGCGAGTTTCTGAGCGAGAATATAGACGACAGGCAGCTGCTGCCGCAGTTTGGCGAGCGGGTGCTGCGCGACGGGCAAGGCAACGCGGCGGTAAACCCGGAAGGCGGCTTTCTGCTCGATTACCAATCGCGCGACAAAACGCCCGCCGCCGCGCTCACGAAGGCGGGCTTCGTGGGTTTGGACGGGCGCTACCTGAACAACGCGCCGCAGTGCACGGGATGGATGAACCTCACGCAAAACGGCGGGAGCGGCTCGTTTTACATACTGTGGAGCGGGCTGTATAAGCTCACCACCGCCGCGTCCGTGGGTTATTACACGGGGCGTTACGCGCCCGAAGAGCGCGGCGGCTCAAAGCGCGGGTTCGCGTTCGTGACAATCGGCGCGGGCCTGGACGACTTCACCGCCCCCGCCGCCGCCACGGGCATGTCGCTCACAGCGGAGATTGAGAGCAATATGCGCGTGAACGCGCTGCGCCTCGCCGGCACAAGCCTGTTTCTGCTTATGCTCGTCGTGCTCACGGCGCTGCTGCTTTCCTCGTTCCTCACGGACAATATCAAGCTGCTTATAGACGGCATCTCGCGCTACCGCTCCGGCGAGCGGCAGTTCCGCATAGACTCCGCCTCGCGCGACGAGTTCGGCACATTGGCGAAATCCTTCAACGATATGGCGGACAGCTTGGAAGAGAGCGTCAGCGAGCCGCTTTCCATTGTGGACATGGACTACAACATCATCTATATCAACAACCGCGCGCAGCAGCTTATCGGCAAGGGCTTAGACGAGGTAATCGGGCTTTCCTACAACGACATAAGCATATACCCGCACGGCTCGCCGTATTGCCCCATCACGGCGCTTTTGGGCGGGCGCGAGGCGGAGGTGCTGTATCAGGAGGACAGCGGGCATTATTACAAGGGCGTGGCCAATTATCTGCTCAACCGGGACGGGGAGAAAATCGGGTATATCGTCGTGAGCAACGACGTGACGGAGATTGAGGACGCGCGCAAGCGCGCCGAGCAGGCAAGCCGGGCCAAGAGCAACTTCCTCGCCAATATGAGCCACGAAATCCGCACGCCCATGAACGCCATTATCGGCATGGCCTCAATCGGCGCGGGGGCGCGCGACATTATAAAGAAGGACTACGCCATACAGAAGATACAGGAGGCCTCGCGCCACCTGCTCGGCGTGATAAACGACGTGCTCGATATGTCTAAAATCGAGGCTTCCAAGTTTTCGCTCTCCGTGACGGAGTTTGACTTCGAGCGGATGTTCCAGCGCGTGGTGGACGTTATCAATTTCCGCGTGGGCGAAAAGCACCAAAAGCTCACCGTGCATATAGACCCGCTCATACCGCAAACGCTTGTCGGCGACGACCAACGCTTAGCGCAGGTGATTACCAACCTGCTCACCAACGCCGTGAAGTTTACGCCCGAACACGGCGCTATCCGGCTCGGCGCGCAGCTGCTCAGCGAGGGCGGGGGCGTGTGCGAGCTGCTTATCTCCGTGGCGGACACGGGCATCGGCATCAGCGCGCAGCAGCAGGAGCGGCTGTTTTCCGCGTTCACGCAGGCGGAGACGAGCATAACGCGCAAATACGGCGGCACGGGTCTGGGGCTTGTAATCTCCAAGAATATCGTGGAGATGATGGACGGCGCCATATGGGTGGAATCGCAGCCGGGCAACGGCGCGGTGTTTTCGTTTACGGCGTGCCTTGCCCGCGGCAGCAACGGGGACGATTCCGGCTATTCCATACCGCGTGGGCGGCGTGTGCTTGCCGCGGACGCGGACGGCGAGGCGGGCGGTTTCTTCACGGACGCGGCGGAAAGGCTGGGTATAGTGTGCCACACCGCGCCCTCCGGCTTGGCCGCGCTTGCCATGATTGCCGAGCACGGCAGCTACGACTTGTATTTCATAGACCAAAATATGCCCGACATGGACGGCTTGGAGCTTGCCCGCGCAATCGGCGCCAAGGGCGGCGGGCCGCTCGTGCTGCTCGCGTCCGCCGCGGAATGGAACAACCTGCAAGGCCGCGCCGCCGAGGCGGGCGTGACATCGTTTTTGCCCAAGCCGCTCTTTTTCTCCGCCGTGGCCTCTTGCTTGGAGCGGGAGCTCGGACACGCCGAGAGCGAACGCGCGCCCGCCGCCCCGCGCCTGACGCTGCGGGGCAAGCGATTACTGCTCGCCGAGGACGTGGAGATTAACCGCGAGATTGTTATATCCTTGCTCGAACCCACGGGTTTGGAGATAGACTGCGCCCAAAACGGGGCGGAGGCCGTGAGCATGTTCCTGTCTGACCCGGGGCGATACGATATGGTGTTCATGGACTTGCAGATGCCGGAGATGGACGGCTACACGGCCACGGGGCAGATACGCGCCTCCGGCTCGCCGGAAGCGGCGAGGGTGCCCATTGTGGCGATGACGGCCAACGTGTTCAAGGAAGATATTGATAAGTGCGTTCAGGCGGGCATGAACGGGCATATCGGCAAGCCGCTCGACATTGACGAAGTGACCGCCGCGCTGCGGAAGTATTTGGGAGACGCCTGAGGGGTTTAGTTGTTAGTTGTTAGTTGTTAGTGGTTAGTGGTTAGTGGTTAGGGGACGGGGAGTTGCGGACGGGGGGCGGCGGGGCGCGAACAGATTACGGTTGACGGATAACAGTGAACGGCCGGGAAGGGGGACGATTGTAACGCTCTCCGATACGCGCCGGCAATTGGCGCGGCCGCAAGGGTTCGGGGTTGTGTAAAGTAATTATGCTTTACACCATCTCGAACCCGGTTTTGCCTATACCCGCAGCCTGATTCGCTCCACCGCCGCGCAGCGCGCCGAGGCCTCGTCCACGGTGAAGACCGCGCCCTCGATAACGGCTTGCCCCGAAGGGCACCGATATTGCGAAGGCGGGCCGCCCGTGAAGTACGCCACGCTTTGCTCCGGCTCCACACCCAGCACGGAATCCGCCGCGCCGCACATGCCCAGGTCGGTTATAAAGCCGAGCCCGCCGCGCAAAACGCGTTCGTCGGAGGTCTGCACATGGGTGTGCGTGCCGAACAACACGCAGACGCGGCCGTCGGCGTAGTAGGCCAAGGCGGCCTTTTCGCTGGTGGCTTCGGCGTGGAAGTCCACGGCATACAGCTCCGCCCCCGCGGCGGCTATGAGCCTGTCGAGCGCGGCAAACGGGCTTTCTGTGTTCCAGTCGCAGTTGAGCCGCCCGAGCAGGTTTGCCACGCACAGGCGTTTGCCGCCGCGCAGGGTGGTCACGGCAAAGCCCCTGCCGGGCATGGCCTCGCCGTAGTTGGCGGGGCGCAGCAGGCGCGGTTCCTCGTCTAAGTATGGTATTATCTGACGTTTGCGGCATGTGTGGTTGCCCAGCGTCACAAAGTCCGCCCCGGCCTCCGTGAGCCTTCGCGCCTGCGCGGGGAGTATGCCGAGCACATCGGCGTTTTCGCCGTTGACCACGCATATATCCGCGCCGTAATCACGGCGCAGGGCACGCAGGTGCCTTTCGCAGCAGCGCAGACCCGGCTCGCCGCACACGTCGCCGATTGCCAGCAGCGTCATTCCGCGAAAGACACCTTGCCCATGTCAAGTTCGTGCGGCTCCCTCGCGCTCCCGGCCTTGCCGACCAACACCGCCATGCCGAACACATAATCTTCGGGAAAGCCCATGCGGCCCAAAAACTCCTTGCCCCGGGGCGATTCGAGCGCTATGCGCGCCATGCCGCAGATTACGCTGCCCAAGCCCATGGAATGAGCCGCGAGGCTCACGTTTTGGCTCAGTATGCCGCAGTCGCAGTCGGCGAACTTGGAGCCGTCCGAGGCGACCATTACCATGCACGGGGCGTTGTAATACATCTTGCCGCCGCGCGAGTTTATGCGCCCAAAGGCGGCGCTGTCCGCGCGGGACAGCACATCCATGGCGGCCGCGTCCATCTCGTCAATCAGCGCCTTGTCGGTGATTATTATGACCTTCCACGGTTGGCGGTTCATGGCGCTCGGCGAGGCGAGCGCGGCGTTGACCAAGGCGGTTACCTGCTCCTTCGTGAGCGGCTCGCCTGTGTAATCGCGGCAGGAATACCGCGACGCGATACAGTTTAATACTTCGTTCATGTGGCTGCTCCTTTCGTTATTTACTGCATAAGCAGTTAATCCGTTGCTTCGCGAACCGGCGGCGAAACCCCTCGCGCCCATTTATCGCGGCGGCGAATCGCCGCGTTACTGCTTGCCCGGCCAAAGCATGAGCGCCGCGAGGTCCGCGGGGGTTACGCCCGACACGCGCGAGGCTTGGCCGAAGGTGCGCGGCCGCACGGCGGAGAGCCTTTGCCGCGCTTCGGCGCGCAAGCCCGGCGGCAGGGCGTAGTCCATATCCTCCGGAATCTTGCGGTCTTCCATGCGGCGGGCCGCCGCGGCCGAGGCTTCCTGCCGCCTGATGTAGCCTTCGTATTTGACGATGATTTCCACCTGCTCGGCTTCCTGCGCGGTTAGAGTCGGCGCGTTTCCGTCCGCCGAGGTCAGCTCGCGGTAGGCGCGCCCGGGCATACGCAGCAGTTCGGCGAGGCTCTTTCCGGGGGGGCGGTGCGTGGTTTTCAGGCGCTCGACCTCGGCAAACACGCGGGCGTATTTTTCCAGCATAGCGCCATATATTTGCTTATGCACAAGTCCGATACTGTGGCCGAGGGGCATAAGCCGCCAATCGGCGTTGTCTTGCCGCAGCAGCATACGGTATTCGCTGCGCCCGGTCATCATGCGATACGGCTCCTCCGTGCCGCGCGTAACCAAGTCGTCTATCATCGTGCCGATATACGAGCCCGCCCTGTCGAGCGTAACGCCTTCTTTCCCCGCCGCGTAGAGCGCGGCGTTGATACCCGCCACCAAGCCCTGCGCCGCCGCCTCCTCGTAGCCGGACGAACCGCAAAACTGCCCCGCGCCGAAAAGGCCCGGCGTGGCCTTGCTCTCCAAGGTGGGCTTGAGGGCGAGGGGGTCGGCGCAGTCGTATTCTATGGCGTAACCCGGCCTTGTCATCTCCGCGCGGGCAAACCCCGGCACCGAGCGCAGCACGGCGCGCTGCACCTCCTCCGGCATAGACGAACTCAACCCTTGCAAATACAGCTCCTCCGTGTCGCCGCCAAGGGGCTCCGCGAACACGGGGTGGCGCGCCTTATCGGCAAAACGCACCACTTTGTCTTCAATGGACGGGCAGTAGCGCGGCCCCACGCCCTTTATAACGCCGGAGTACAGCGGGGAGCGGGAAAGGTTTTCGCGCAGAATGGCGTGGGTTTCCTCCGTGGTGTAGGTAAGGTGGCAGAGCGCTTTGTTGGGGGGAGGCGCGGAGGTGGAAAAAGAGAAAGGCGGCGCGTCCTCGTCGCCGGGCTGGGGCTGCATAAGCATAAAGTCCGCGCCACGCGAGAGCACACGCGGCGGCGTGCCCGTCTTGAAGCGGCGCATGGGTATGCCGAGCCTTTGCAGCGCGGGCGCTAAGGCATACGAGGCTTGCAGGCCGTCCGGCCCGCTCTCGCGCGTGTGCGCCCCCACGATGACGCGGGCGGACAGATATGTGCCGCAGGCGATTACCGCGGCCTTCGCCGTATATGCCGCGCCTGTGGCGGTGTACAGGCTGAAAACGCCGGAAGGGTCTTTGGCAATGTCCGTGACTTCCGCCTGCGCCGGGGTGAGGCGCTCCTGCGTTTCCAGTGTCCGCTTCATGTAGGCGTGGTAGGAGCGGCGGCATTCCTGCGCGCGCGGCGCGCGCACGGACGGCCCCTTGCCCCGGTTGAGCACACGCCGTTGCAGGCAGCACGCGTCAGCGGCTTTGCCCATTTCCCCGCCGAGAGCGTCAATCTCGCGCACAAGCTGCCCCTTGGCGGAGCCGCCTATGGACGGGTTGCAGGGCATATTCGCCACAGCGTCTAAGTGGAGCGTGAGCAGAAGCGTCCGGGCGCCCAGGCGGGCGGCGGCGAGGGCGGCTTCCGCCCCCGCGTGCCCCGCGCCGACAACGGCCACATCGTAGCTCCCGGCGTGGAAACACCCTTCCCTCATCTCCATTTTCCGGTAAAGACGCGCGCCCTTTGCAGGGCTCTGAGCACAAGCGCGAGCGAAGGCGCGTACAGCGCCGCTTGCAGCAAACGCCACGGCAGCGCCGCCCGCGCGGCGGCGGCGTAGGCGGAAAGCGTGACGGCGCTGTCCGTGAAATACAGCAGCACGAAGAAAGTCTTTACGCCCAGCGACAGCACAAACACGTCGCAGGCGACGGCGACGGCGCAGCGCCACAGCGAAATGGGCCGCCAACGCAGCCAAAGGCCGTATTGCAGCCCCTCAAGGGCGGCCACAACGGAGATACCCGGCAGGAAACTCAGCCCGGCGGGGTTTACGAGCATACCCAACAAATCGCCGGCAAGCGCCGTGAGCGCGGCAAACCAAGGCCCCAGCACTTTTCCGGCGAGCGCGTAAGCCAAAAACTGCGGGCTTAGGCGCACGAGGGTGGAGCCCGGGGGCAGATACACGAAGAAAAACCGCGCGAATATGATGTCAAGCGCCACAAACAGCGCTCCCAAAGCCACTTTGCGCGCTATGCTGCCGCGCATGACAAAAGCCTCCGCCTGTAAAGTACCGCTATAGGGCGCGCGGGGGCGTTTCGCCCCCGCGCGCTGTCCGGGCGGGTTTGGTTTAGAACTTATCCACCGTGCTCATGTGGGATATGAGGTCGAGAACCTTGCAGGAATAGCCCCATTCGTTGTCGTACCAAGCCACGAGCTTGACGAAGGAATCGGTGAGGGCGATGCCCGCCTTTTCGTCGAATATGGAGGTGCGGCTGTCGCCGATGAAGTCGGAAGAGACCACCAATTCGTCGGTGTAGCCCAATATGCCCTTCATGGGGCCTTCGGAGGCCTTCTTTATGGCCGCGCAGATGTCGGCGTACTTCGCGGGCTTTTCGAGGTTGCACGTGAGGTCCACCACAGACACGTCAAGGGTGGGCACGCGCATGGACATACCCGTGAGTTTGCCGTTGAGGTCGGGGATAACCTTGCCCACGGCCTTTGCCGCGCCCGTGGACGACGGTATGATATTGGCGCTCGCGGCGCGCCCGCCGCGCCAGTCTTTCTTGGACGCTCCGTCCACGGTGAGCTGGGTGGCCGTGGTGGAGTGCACGGTGGTCATGAGGCCGTCTTTGATGCCGAAGGTGTCGTGCACCACTTTGGCTAAGGGCGCGAGGCAGTTGGTGGTGCAGGAGGCGTTGGACACGAAGTTCATGTCGGAGGTGTACTTTTCCAAGTTGACGCCGCACACGAACATGGGCGTGTCGTCTTTGGACGGGCCGGTGTACACAACCTTCTTGGCCCCGGCGTTAAGGTGCGCCTGCGCTTTGTCTTTGGAGTGGAATATGCCCGTGGCGTCCACCACATAGTCCACGCCCACTTTGCCCCACGGAATGGCGGCGGGGTCCTTCTCCGCGAAAAAGAGGGTTTTCTTGCCATTGACGGTGATGGAACTCTCGTCGTGCGCGATGTCGCCCTTAAACTGACCGTGGATGGTGTCGAACTTGAGCATGTAGGCCATGTAATCCGGGGTCATGAACGGGTCGTTGACAGCCACAAAGTCATACTTCGGGTCGAGGATGCCCGCGCGGTAGACGAGCCTGCCGATGCGGCCAAAGCCGTTGATGCCGATTTTGATGCCCATGGTGGTGTTCCCCCTTTTGATTATTTCGGTCAATTATACACCCTGCCGCGCCGAAAGGCAAGCACAAAATGCGAAAGCGGCGGCGGGTAGCCCCGCGTATTTGCGGGTTGCCTTCGGGCGGCATAAAAGGTAAAATGGATAAGCGCGTACGAAGACAAACGGGAAAGGCGCGCGCGGGGGCAAGGCAGGCAGCCGGGCACGGGAAGGAAGGCGGATGTGGCGGATGAGGAAAACCGTGGTGGTGGCGGGGGCGGGGCCGGCGGGGCTTACCGCCGCCCATGAGTTGCTGCGCGTAACGGACGCGGAGGTGATTGTGCTCGAAGCCGCGCGGCACATAGGCGGCATTTCGCGCACCCATGTGCATAACGGCATGAGGATGGACATAGGCGGCCACCGCTTCTTTTCCAAAAGCGGCAGGGTCATGGACTTCTGGCTTGGGCTGTTTCCCCTGCAGGGCGCGCCCGCCGCCGACGACGAGGCCATGGGGCGCGGGCGGAACCTTTCGCCCGGCGGCCCGGACCCGGAGAAAGACGAGCGCGTTATGCTGCTGCGCAGACGCTGCTCGCGCATACTCTACCTGCGCAAGTTCTTCGCCTACCCCATCTCCCTTTCGCTCGCCACAATCGCCGCGCTGGGGCTGCCGCGCACATTGCACGCGGGTTTCGGCTACATAGGGGCGCGGCTGCGCCGGCGGGAGGAGAAGACGCTGGAGGACTTCATGGTCAACCGCTTCGGCAAGCCGCTGTACCGTATGTTCTTCGAGGATTACAACATGAAGGTGTGGGGCGTGTCGCCGCGCGAGATGGCGCCGGACTGGGGGGCGCAGAGGATAAAGGGGCTTTCGCTCTGGAAGGCCGTGACGGGTCTTTTCAAGAGCGGCGGCGGCGAAACCTCGCTCATTGAGGAGTTCTACTACCCCAAGCTCGGCCCCGGGCAGCTTTGGGAGGCGCTCGCCGCCGACGTGGTATCTTCGGGCGGCAAAGTGCGGCTCGGCGTGGCCGTGACGGGCGTGAATATCGCGGACGGGCGCGTCGCGTCCGTGACGGCGCGCGGGCCGGACGGCGAGGAGGTAATCGCCTGCGACAGCTTTGTGTCGTCCATGCCCATAGCCGACCTTGTGGCCGCCATAGCCCCGCGCGAGGCGGTGCCGAAGGGCGCGCGCGAAACCGCCGCCGCGTTGCCCTACCGCGACTTCATGACCGCGGGGCTGCTCGTGGATAAGCTCGCCCTGAAAAACAAGACCCGTATGCGCGCGGTCGGCTCGCTTGTGCCGGACTGCTGGATATATGTGCAGGAGCGCGACGTGAAAATCGGGCGGCTGCAAATCTTCAACAACTGGTCGCCGTATATGGCGGGCGGGGCAAAGGGCGTGTGGCTGGGGCTGGAGTATTTTTGCCGCGAGGGCGACGGCATGTGGCAAACGCCGGACGGCGAGTTTATAAAGATGGCGGCGGCGGAGCTTGAAAAAATCGGCGTCACCGCGCCGGGCACGGCCGTGAGGGACGCGGTGGTGCTGCGCGTGCCAAAGGCGTATCCGGGCTACTTCGGCGCGTATGAGCGCTTCCCCGCGCTGCGCGGGTATTTGGACACCATTGGCAATCTATACTGCATAGGCAGAAACGGGCAACACCGATACAACAACATGGACCATTCCATGCTCACGGGCTTTGAGGCCGCGCGCCTTATCGCCTCCGGCCTGACCTCCGCCACCGACAAAGCGGCGCTTTGGAGCATAAACGCGGAGGAAGAATACCACGAAACGGCGAAATAGCGCCCGCGCGGAAAGCCGCAAGGCGGAAAACGCGCCGATTATGCCGCGCCCACTTGCGCTTTGCCGCGCGTATGCTGTATAATGAAAAAAACGGGCGGGGAGGTGCGGCGATTGCGGATTAAGACCATACTCGCGGCGGGCGCGGGGCTTGTGTTTTTGCTCGCGGATTTGCGCGTGTTTGGTTTCAACATACTGCCGGACATCGTGGGCATGCTCGTTATCGCCGTCACGGCGGGCATACTCGCCGAGCACGAGCCGAGCTTTTCCCGCTTGCGCACATTTGCCTTCGCGGTTTCCGTGCCGGAGCTTGCGTTTATGCTGCAATTATTGCAAGGCGGAGCGTGGCCGTTGCTCATATTGGTGGCGCGTTCGCTCGTCTCGCTGTTGCTGCTCGTATTCTTCTTTTCCTCCCTCTCGCGCCTTGCCCGCACATGGGACGCGGGCCGCATTATCGGCGCTTTGGATACGGCGTTTTACCTCTGCGCCCTTTCGCGCCTGTTGCCGTTTTTGTCCGAAACCCTGCCGCGAGCCTCCGCCTTCGCCGCCGGGGTGGTCACCGTGGCGGCGCTCAACGCCGTGATTCAGTCATACAGGGCCATACTGCTGCCCATACCCGACCCGCCGCCGGAGGAAACGGCGGAAGACGAGCCGGGGGAGCCAACCGCCCCCGACGGCGACCTCGCCGCCGAACCCGCTCCCGCCCCCGCCCCCGCCGCCGTTATCACCGCCGTGCCGCCCGGCGCGGTGCCGCCCCCGGTTGCCGCGCCTCCGGCCGCCGTGCCCCTGCCCGCCGAATCGGCGGAGTTTTAAGCCGTGTATCAAGCGCTGTACCTCAAATCCCGCCCGCTCGTGTTCGGCGACGTGCGCGGCCAAGACCACATCACGGTTTCCCTGCGCCGCCAAAGCGAGCAAGGGCGGCTTTCCCACGCCTACCTGTTCATCGGCTCGCGCGGCACGGGCAAAACCACCTGCGCCCGCATACTCGCCCGCGCCGCCTGCTGCGAAAGCCTTTCCGGCGGCGACCCCTGCAATAAATGCCCCGCTTGCGAGAGCATACTCTCCGAAAGCGCCGTGGACGTGGTGGAGATTGACGGCGCCACATACACGGGCGTGGACGACATACGCGCCGTGCGCGACGAGCTTGCCTACACGCCCGCCGCGTTGCGCCGCAAGGTATACATAATAGACGAAGTGCATATGCTCTCGGTGAGCGCGTTCAACGCCCTGCTCAAATCATTGGAGGAGCCGCCGCCCCATGTGCTGTTCATCTTAGCCACCACCGAGCCGCACAAACTGCCCGCCACGGTGGTCTCCCGCTGCCAGCGCTTCCGCTTCGCGCGCCTTTCGCCGGAGATAATAGCGGACAGGCTGCAGGTCTTGGCAAAGACCGAGGGCGCGGTTCTCGCGCCCGACGCGGCCGCCCTGCTGGCCGAGAGCGCCGACGGCTCCATGCGCGACGGCATATCCCTGCTTGACCAATGCCTTGCCGCATCGGGGGGCCTTCCCGTAGACACCCCGTCCGTGCGTAAACTGTTGGGGCTTACCGGCTCGCCGGACATACGCGACTGGCTCGGTCTTATTATCGAGGGCAACACCGCCGCCGCGTTAGCCAAACTCGACGAGATGTACGCCGGCGGCGCCGAGCCGCCCGTGTTACTCGAACAGCTTGCCCTATTGCTCCGTTCCGCGCTCATGGACGCCTTGCGCGGCAAAGCCGCCGCGTTGCCCGCCGAGCGCGCCGTGGATATGCTCACGCAGCTGCGCGGTTTTGCCGCGGGCAAAACATCGGGCATAGGCCGCCGCATAGACGCGGAGCTTTGCGTAATTAAACTCTGCTCCCTTGCCGCCGCCCCCACCGTCCCGCCCGCCGCGCGGACGGAGCCCCCGCCGTCCGCCCCCGCCCCCGCCGCGGAATCCGCCGCGCGGACACAACCCGCCCCCGCCCCGCCCGCCGCCGAACGCCCCGCGCCGCCGCCGGGGGATATACTCTCGCGCGTGGCCGCCGAGGCCGGCCCGCTGTGCGCCGGGTACTTGGAAAGCGCGAGAATAGAGGAAACTCCCTCCGGCCTCCGCGTTACCGTATACGATGAGTTTGCCGCCAAGATGCTGCGCGAATCGGACTTCACCGCGCGGCTTGCCGCAAAGTTTCCCGGCGAGCACCGCGTGATTGCGGGGGAGCCTCCCGCCCCCGCGCTCCGCTCGCTGGACGCCTTGGCGCAAGACAACAAGGGCATAGTGACGGAGATATGAAAAAGGCTTTGCATATCCGCCGCGGGTGTGGTATCATTACATTCGGGTGAGGACGCTTAGCTCAGCCGGTAGAGCATCCGCTTGACGTGCGGATGGTCGGCGGTTCGATTCCGTCAGCGTCCACCAAAAAACCGGGGCCGCAAAGCCCCGGTTTTGCTTAACCCTCGGATTATACTTCACTAATACTTGTCCCGCCGCTTCCTTGACTTGCCGAACGGTTTACCGCCCGGGGCGCGTATCCTCAAGTTCCGCAATCGGCGCGGCAAGAGCCGACAGAACATTATCGCAAACATAAGCGCCCGACGCGTTATAATATTCAAGCCGACCCCGAAACGGAACAGATACGGCTGGCGGCAGACGGGGAGGGGGGGACGGGGCGCGGCCATAACGTCCGCGTGAAAGGCTTTCCTTTGTAAACCTACCGCGCGGATAAAAACCTGCGTAGCGCCTCGAAGAACTCGCCCGGGTCAAACGGCTTGCCGATGTGGCCGTTCATGCCCGTCTCCAAGCATTTCTCTATGTCCTCGCGAAACACGTTTGCCGTCATGG
>JAIRWH010000078.1 GCA_031253545.1 Oscillospiraceae bacterium | reverse complement strand
CGGGGAAGGTATTCCCCTACCACTATGATAATATATATGTATAGGGGCACCCCCGCACACGCGGGGAAGGTACGTCGTGCAAATTTGAAATATGGCAAAGAGCAGGGGCACCCCCGCACACGCGGGGAAGGTACTAACGGAACCGTTGCAAATACACGGCTTCTCTTACGGGGAATCCCTGTTTTTATTCACTTTGCTCTTCATCTCCCCCCATACAGCATCGCGCGCAGCTTGTTGTATAGCATCATCGTGGCGCGGCAGTCGCCAATCCCTCTGTGAGCGTCGGTATGCTCGATACCCAGATGTTTCACAAGAGTGCCCAGTTTGTAATCCGGCGCATCGTCTATCAGCTTGCGCGACAGGCGCAATGTGTCTATCCACATATTTGACCGCGCGGGCAGGCCGAGCTTTTTACAAGCCGCGTGCAGAAACCCCATGTCAAACCCGGAGTTGTGCGACACGATAGGCAATTCCCCGGCAAAGGAATGGAAATCGCGCATTACGTCGCATAGGTCGCGCCCGTCTTTCGCGAGCTGCTCGTTTGTTATCCCCGTGAGCTTTGCGATTTGGGGCGGAATCTCGCCCTCTATGCGCACGAGCGCTTGAAATATGCCCGCTTCCTCGCCGTTCGCAAGCCTGAGCGCGGCTATCTCGATGATGTCGCTTGTTTCCGGCGAAAGACCCGTGGTTTCTATGTCCGCCACAAGACAGTCGGCCGGGAGGGGCGGGGAACGCTTCGCGCCCGAAAAGCGCTTTGCCGCCAGGCGCTTCGCGGCTTTCGAGAAGCCCGGCTTGAGCTTGTCCGTTTTAGCCCGCGTTACCCCGTGGTGCGGGCGCAGCATAAGTTTAAGTCCGTCGAAGTCTATGGGCTCCCATGTGGCGGCATGGACGCGGAAATCGAACCCTTGTTCGTTGTTCGCGGGAAACACCATCACGGCGCGCCCGGACTTGGCGTTTTCAACCACGCGCCGCCAAATGTTATCACGCACACGCGCGGATTGCGCTCCCACATAGATGTTGGTGTCCACCTCAAACAACCAGCGGGTCAGGTCGCCGCGCAAGGCGTTCGGGCAATCAGTCAGAGTGAGCACTATCATACCCGTCCCCCGATTCGTCGCCCGGTATCAGACTGCCGTAACCTTCCGACAGTTCGCTGTCCGGCTCGTATTCCGCCTCGGCATAAGAATATCCGCTCCTTACCTCCCCCTTTTTGTCGTCCCAGAGCATGAGCGCATCGAGCGCCGAACCGTCTGTATCCGCCGCGTCCGCGCCCATTATCAGGCGCCGTATGTCTTTCACGCACCGCTCGATGATACGCCCGTCGGAGAGTAAGTCACGCACGGCGCGGCGCGTGTCCGCCCCGATGTCTTCCGACGGTTTGGAAGCTGCCTCAAACGCCGTCGGTATGGTTATCTCGGCTTTGTAGAGGTCCGCTATGTCGTAGACAAATGAACGCTCGTGCCCCGTGTGGATAAAACCGAGTCCCGGCGAGAGACCCATCGCCGCGATGACGCTGTGGCACACGCCGTACAGGCAGGCGTTCCCGGCGGATAACGCCTTGTTTACGGGCGAGCCGGATTCGTAGTCGTCCGCGTCGTACACCCTGCCGGACCACGGGACACCCCAGCGTTTGGAGCAACGGCGATATACGCCGCGCACGCGCGCGCCCTCCCGTCCGCGCAGTTGCTGCATTGTGAGCGCGGACACGTCCTCGTCGGGGAAGCGCATTTGGTACATATGGCGGGCTACCGAAAGGCGGTCGCGCGTATTTGTCACGAGTTCCGCCTGTCGGAGCAAAAGCGCCGCCGAATGTGTGAGGGGTTTTCCGTGGGCGTAGAAGCGCACACCGCTCTCTCCGACCCAGACGACCGATGTGCCGCTGTCGCCGAGCAACTCCACGGCTCTGTGGGAAATATCGCTCCCGGGCCCCAGCAGCAACACGCCGATTACGGCGGCGGGTATATGCACCGTGCCGCGCGCATCCGTGACGGTCACGGCACCGTCTTGTCGATTTACCCGGCACCGCTCGACATACAGAAAAGAAAGCCTGTCTCGCATGACGGGCAACGCGTGGAGTTCGGGTCTTTGCAGACCGGGGACGGCGCTCACGCCCGGAGCCTTGCTATGGTAAGGAGACCGCAACCATAGGCCTTTTCGCGCCCGATGCCGTTTCTCAGTGCCGCGCGGAAACGCTCCGCGTCCGTTACCGTGAGGATTCCTTCAAACGTGACGGCGAGGAAACTGACCGTGTTGTTGTCGGCGCTCCTGTCTGTGCCCGTGAACACTTTCGGGTCGTCGTCGGCAACGGCGCAGGCTTTCACGCTAAACCCGCGCTTTTCGGCTTGCCTGCCGAGCCATGCCAACTGCGCCGGCATGAGGCGCAGAGCGCGAACCTTCCCCCGCGTCCCCGCAACCTCTATTTTGCGCTCGACCGGGTTCGCGCACAGGCGGAAGTTCCACAACTGACCGTCCGCGACCTTCGACAGGAAAGGCTCGTAGTCCAACGTCTTGTTTCTTGCGTCGCGTATGCCCGTCTCCGCTTCGATACGCAGAATATCGGGGATACCCGCGCTCACGAATATAAGCGCCCTGCCGTCGCCTATCTTGTCCACGCGCCACACGCACCCGCCCGCGTCCGCCCCGCGTTTACCCGGAAGCGCGGCGGAGAGCACCCCGTGCATGATGTGCGGCGGCGGCACGCGCCTTAACATAACGCGCGTCATATTCATAGGTTATGCCTCCAATTCCGCCAACGCGTCGTGTTCGGCCGCAGTTTGCCCCGCCGTGCCGCGCGGCACGGGAAACTCGCAAACGCGCCGGGAGTCGTATTTCCTGTGCAAATGGCTGAAACTGATGGGGACATCGCGCCTCTCGTCAAAACCCTTGTCGGAATCCATAATGATGACCGCGGTATTGCCGTCTTCGCGCCGCGCGGCATCCGAAGCCGCCGCCACCGGAGGCGCGGCCCTAAGCGTGTCTTCCAGGCCGCCGGGCTTGATGCCCAGCGTCACCCGGCCTTCCGGCGGGCAAGAGCGCCTGCCGAGGTAAAGCGGATACATCGGCGCTTGTATGGCGGCGTCAATCTCCCGCAGCAACGCCTCGTCACCCTCAAGCCCGGCGAGGAACGCCGCGTCGGCAAGGTAGTAGCGGTGCGTCAGGTAAGCCGACGCGGTTTTCGCCTCGCGGTTTACGCGGCTTCTGTTGTCCGGGTCCCAAAACGTCTCGCCGTGAGCCATGTGGAAGTCCCTTGTCAGCCTGCCCTCTCTGTCAACGCGCACCCCGAAAGCCAGCGCGGCGATGGCGGCGATGCCTTTGTCGTCGTTTCGCTTTAACCCCATTGCCGCCGCGCACAGACCCACAACGCCGGACTTAGACGGCGAGCGACCCGTGGCGCGGCGGTCGAACTTGGAATCTACCCCCCATGACTGCAACGGCGCGGCGAGGCGTAACAAAAGGGTGCTCATCGGAGCAGAGCCGCCGTTTTGCCGCCCAGCTTGTCCAGCAGAATGTCGAACGTCTCCACGGCCTCAACGCCGGCAATACCGTTCAGAAGCCCGTCTACCGTATACGAAACCGCAGGCGGCAAAGCCCATTTCCTCACGTCGTTCGCCTTTTTCACAAGCGCCTCGGAGCTTGCCGACACATAGCCTTGGTCTTTGGCCGTGCCGCGCTCTTTCGCCGCGACCGGAAGCTCAAACGCCCCCACAAGGTTGAGCGGGCGGTCTGTGCGCAGCGCGACATACACGGCATCCGGCGGTGTGCGGTTGGCGAATGTGTTGATTTTTCCGTTGGGCATCGAGCGCGTGAACGCGTCCGTAAACGCTTTGACGGCGTTGGCCGCCGTGTCGGCGTCGCCAAGCTGAACGCGCAGTTCGTGCACGGCCACGGTCGCGTAGCGATACAGCGTGGATGAATTGTATTCGACAGTCCCCATCATGGCCGCGCCCGCGTCGGTTTTGTCCTCCGAAGGAAAATCGTCAACGGCGGTGAAGTAGTCGAATTCGTTTTGCACCCTGTGCGTGGAGATAGCGTGAGCCACTTGGCAGGAGGCGTCAATGTTGAGTGTGGCATCGTCGGCGACCATGCGGCCGAAAAGCGCGATGTCAATGCTCGGCGCGGCGTTCAAGGCTCCCCGGGCGGCCTTTTTGTCCGCATCGCGGTCGTCTAAAACCAACCTCGCCAACGCCTTCGCCTGAGCGGGCGACATGAAGAACAACGGCGCGGCGCTGCCGGCATCAACGGACTTGGAAGCCAACCCCGCCTTTTCGAGGATAGCTTTCGCGGCCTCGCCCGCGTCGCCCAAATAACCCTGCCCGCTGAGTTCGTTTGCCACCATGGCCTGTATCCGTTTCGTGCGAACCCCGACATCTTCCTTTGGAAGTGTTTCCCTGAACATGTCCCTCACGGCTTTCTTCCACGCCTGAGAGCTCACGCGCGCGCGTGTGACACCGCCGTAGACGGCTGTTTTCGGGCTGCCCGTGTCGTCACGGTTGACACAACTCGGCGGCACCGTTTGCAGCACATGGATGTCCGCATACAGTCTATCGGTCATTGTCTTCCCCTTCTTTCCTATTATAATGGTAATAACCGCGTCCCCACCGCAACCTCACGCCGTCGCGCCTTTCCGGGTTCTGAAAGTTTTGCAGGTCGTCGGCAAGCTGTGGGTAATCTAAGGGTATGTTCTTGCCCTTCAGCAGTTGCACGAGCCCGCGCAAGTGGTGGTACAGCTCTTCCGGGCTGTCTGAGGTCACCACCGCGTCAAAGCGCCGCTTGATTGACTTCTCCGCCTCTTTCTCCGCGTCTTCCCCTGTTTTGCCGCTTTCGGCCATCAATATACGCACCAGCTCGCGCACGGCGCTCCCCAGGTGATATTTCCTGTCGGATACGCTCATCGGGTCTTTCTGCGGGTCGTTCCCCTGCTGGTGCGCGGCAAACAAGGTCATCGCCATATGCGCGGCCCATTCCGAAAATGTGGGCTCTTCCGGGTTATACTTCGACACATCCGTCAGGTTGCCGACGGTATACTCCCAAATGTCGGGCAAGCTGCCCGGCGGCTTGCCCACGCCGCGCCGAAGTTTGGCGAGCGACGCGCGAACGTCGGCCTCTCTGCCGCTGTTGAGCAAATAGCCGATTTTCGCGTTCACAAAATCGCGCGCCGCCTTTTGTTTATTTTCCACTGTCCGTCCCCTCCTTTCTCATGAGTGTGTCGCGCTTATCCGTCTTATACATAAACCGTTCGAATGCCTTTGGAGCGGAGATATACTCTCTCTTCTCGTTTTCCCGTCCCGCTATAGCCCGACCCACCATGGCTTGCGGCGAACATTCGTTTACGATGTCGTGACCGAGACCGCGAATAATGCTTTTTGCTTTGCCAAACCACTTGTTGCGTTCTTGCTCCATCAGTTCGCCGGTCGGGTCGGGTATGTTTGGGTCGAGGCTTTCGAGCCAACGCCGAAAGGGTTGGTCAAGGCTGTAATAAGCCTGTTCTTTGGCTTTGTCCCGCGCCGCGGCTCCGCATTTCCACGCTTCCCTGTCGTCTTTGACCCCGGCGGCTCGCGCCACCTTTTGCGCGAGCGCCCCCACCTCGCGGACAAGCGCCTCCGTCACGGATATTTCCTCTATGACGGCATCCGCCCATTCCTTTCCAAGCTCGGAGATTAACCCGGCGTTGAACGAAAGCGAGTCGGAAAAAGCGTCTTCGACAAAGAAGTCTTTATCGCCATATTTCAACCCGCATATCTGAAAGCGAAGCATTGTGTCACGCAATTCAAGTCTATTCAGCCAGCTGACAATACCGGGGCGATGCATACCGTCTTTACCACCCCTTTGTTCAACCAATGGTGCAAAATCGCGCCACATTTGCACCGATGGCTTGTGCCTTCTCGGCACATATTCGGGCGGGTCCGAATCTTTTTTCGCGTTGTTTTTCCACACGGTCATTTGTTCGCAAAACGCGTTTTCCTTTGGAAAAAAATCTCCGCCCAAGAGATAATAGCCCGTGACCACATTCCCCTCGCGTTTGAGGAGTAGCCTTCTGGATTGCAACGTAAGCAACGCCGCCTGACTATTGGGCTCGCTTACCTGAACCCGCTCGCCTGTGCGAGGCGGTTCCTCCCACGTTGCTTTTCCATCGCCCCAAATATCACGCTTTACGTCAGGAAGCAAAACAAGATTCAACATCAATGTCTCGAACAGGTTGTTGCCCACGGCGCTAATAAGACCAAGTTTGCCGAGCCATCCGGCTCCGGGACTCGGCATGCCTTGACCTCTTTGAGAGGGCTTGGCGGCGGTATCGTCGAATCCGTTTGCGTGGAGAAGCCAACGCGCGGCTTCAGGGAAAGACAGGTTTTCTTTTTCCCCACCCGCCCGCTGAGGGAATAATCGGGGCTTATTTGCGCTCTCTAACAGTTCGCCGTTCAGTTTGGCGGCCGTAAACTCCGTGCCCTTTGTTATGCCGGCAATCTGGTAAAAAGGGGTTTCCGGGTGAAAGAGCCAAAACCTCGATTCATAGAGCTTTAAGTAGGCATCTATGCGTTCAAAGGGAAAGCGCCCGCTATTCCGGAGCGTCTTCCACAGTTCTATCGCGCCGTCAATTTGCTCTTCCTCGTCGTCGTCAAACGGTTCTCCGTTTATGTCTTTCCCGCCAAACACAGCGTGCAAGACAGCCAATAATAATCTGAGCACGGCAATGTTTTGCGTGGGTGATTCACCGGCCAAGGCGACGTATAGGTGCGCGTTGCGGAATAATTCAAGCATTGATACCTCTCTGCGCACACCGCCCGCGTCCCTTGCCGGTATCCACGCTTCGTGGCACAGATTATATTCCGGCTTCACCATACTGCCACATCTCCAATCTGTTGTTTTTCACCGTCGCATCGCGCCGGAGAGAGCCGAACTCACCCCCGCATACGCGGGGAACAGCGTTGTCGGCTCTACCGCCGCATATCACACTGGGAGCAACCCCGCACACGCAGGGAACAGGGGGAGGAGGGGGTCGTCTACCAACGGCATTACCCACATATTACACTATTGTTGAGTGAAAGTCAATGGCTTCATTTGGCTTCATTTGTAAACAATTTGTGAACATTTTGGTATTCCAAGATTCCTACACATCGTCTATGCTTAGCCCATCCTCTTTTGTGTACTTCAAGCCGTGGCCGCGAAGCGTGGCGGAGTTGTCACCGTCAAGCACAAGAAACAGCTCCCCCTCAATCCACGGCGATGACTGCCAAACCGCTGCCTTTGCCGCCGTGATTTCCTCCAGCTCCGTGATTGCATCTAAGTCGCTCAAGTACCACGGCAGCGACAATCTCTGGCGTGCTAATAACTTTGCTTGCTCCGCACTCAAGGCATGCAAAGGGAGGCTTTCCCCGTGCAACATGTAAAACTCTCCGTTTTGCTCCTTAACCACAAGGACTTCCGCGGAGCCGTGTGTATCTCTGACCGACGCTTCGCCGCGCTTGCCCGATTTGTCATTAACGCTTGTCCTAAGCCAATTTACAATGGTTTTATCCGGCTTTTTCTGCGGTATGCCGATACAGAATGTTCTTGCCCTGTTCTTCTTGTCTTCTACCTCTTTCTCAAGAGCCGTTTTTTCCGCGGTTTGCTTGGCGTTTTTGTCGTAAACATCGTTTACGAGCCCGGCGATGTCTTGCGGCAGCCTTATCGCGCCGCACGCGGCAAACATATCCCTCGTCCTCATCAGCAGGTACTTATTGTAAACGCTGTCAATGCCCCTGCCGAAGCCTTCCCTCTCTATCCCGGTTATGAAGCAGGTAGGTTCGCGCAGCTTCTCCCACCGTTCGCGGCCGTGGCGGTGCAGACGGCCGATACGCTGGAGCAGGAGGTCGGCGGGCGCGATGTCCGAGACCATTACGTCAAAGTCAATATCAAGCGACTGCTCCAACACCTGCGTACCGACGACAACGAGCCTGGGCGGGCGAACGCCGCGTTTCCCCAGCGCTTTGCGCAGGTATTCTTCCTTTTTCAGCCTTTCCGCGGCGATAAACCGCGAGTGTATGAGCGTCACCTCGCCTTCGGCAAAGCGCGCCCTAAGCTGCCTTGCCATGTCCTGCGCGCGCTTCACCGTGTCCATGATTACGCCCGCGCAACCGCCTTCGGAAAGCGTTTCGCAGAGCTTGTCCGCCACCGCCTCAGACGCTATGCTTTCTATTCGCACAACGCGGCTCTTTTCCTCCGATTGCGCGGCGAGACTCTTTACCTCTTTGCCGTCGGTATACGTAATGAGCGGGTAGTCGCGCCTTTGCGCCCATTGGCCGTCGGCTTTCGGGTCATTGAGATAAGCGGCGATTACCTCGCGCCGCGTGTCGGCGTTCAGCGTCGCGGACAGCACGATAACCGGCACGCCGTAAGCGCCGAGCCATCGGAGCGCCATTTTGAGGTATTCGCTCATATAGGCATCGTAGGCATGGCACTCGTCTATGATTACCACTTTTCCGGCTATGCCGACGTGCCTGAGCATAACGTGTTTTTGTTTCAGCGCCATGAGCAGGAGCTGGTCAACCGTGCCCACCACAAAGTCCGCGAGCATCGCCTTTTTGCGCCCGCCAAACCATTGGTGCACTCCGGGCGCGCGGCCGCCGCCGTCTTCTTCATCTTCTCCGTCGGACACGCTTGAGTTGTCGCCGAAGAGTTTAAGCTCCGTGAACTCGTCGTTAAACTGCGCCTTGCCGTGCACAAGGTTTACGCTGTGGTTTTCATGTAAACCGAGATGTTTTATCCATTCGTTCAGCCGGGGGAAGATACCGTCGCTTGTGGCCTGCGTTGGCAGCGCGAAAAACACGCCGCCGCTGCCGGACTTATTGCGAAACACCTCCGCCGCCACAAGAGCGGCCTCTGTTTTCCCCGAGCCCATCGGCGCTTCAATAACCGTAATGCCGGGCTTGCCAATATCCCTCGCCACCCACGCCACAGCCCTCTGTATGCCATTGGGCTCTTCTATGTTGTCGAACCTGTCCGCGTACAGACCGTCGTCGCAACGCGCTGTCTCCGGCTCCCACTTGCCCGGAAGGGCGAGCCTCCTCCAGCCCGTTTTTATCCGCCCGGCAAACTCAATCTCACACGGGTAATCCGGCGGCAAAAGCGGGAAATAATCTTCGCAGCTCGCTATCCAGTCCGCGATAATCAGCAGCCCGCTGAGAAGCACTTGCCCCGGCACGGTGGGGCGCGGTACCTCATCAAGCGAGGCGTAACCGCCGCAGCCGAGCGCGAGTTTCATCATCTCGCCCTGCGCCTGAGCCCAAGCGGGTTTAGCTATCCCAAGGTTTACCTTGTACGAGCCGCCAATAAGTTTACAATACTCTTCGTCCGGGGGTTTTCCGTGGTGCGCGCCGAGTATCACGGCCGCGTTTTTATTCAGGCCGGAGCCGAACAGCTTCAGTGTTTGCGCGTTTTCCGCCAACAGTTGCGATGCCACGGAGTGGTGGGTTTTGGCGTAATTCGTGTAACAGCTTCGCTTTTCGCGCACCTCAAATCCGGCGCACAACAGTTTTTCATAGAGAAATTCGTCTAAATCCGTGGGCTTGAAAGACCGGTCGGCCTGAAAAACCGGTGTCGCCTTGCCGATGTCGTGTATTGCCGCAAGGAACACGAAAAACCTTTTCGCCTCCCGGTCGTCACGCCCGATTGAATCCGCCACGGTCCGCCTCACGATTTCGGGCACCCATTCGCTCCACAGCATTTCCGCGACTTGCGCGGTGTCTTTCAGATGAGCTGCGAGCGGCAGCCAAAGGCTGCCCGCCTTGGATTTTTTCGCCCACAGCGCGGACGCGTCCATGAGCCTTGCCTCCCCGTTATGTCAATACTAACCGCCCGGCTGTCGTCAAAAATGCTGAAAAAACTCTGCCGATATGATAACACAAGCCGCGATTGCCTGTCCACTGCCGCGCGCGGGCGAAGGCGCGGAGGCGGCGACTCCCGCGCTTTTGTCGGTCGGAAACCTCCGCTCTTTATTCCACGCTTTTGAGCGACGTTACCATGTCAATTTTCCTGAGCTTGAAGTGGGTGACGAGCTGTATCGCGCCGGAGAAGGCGAACGTCAGCGCGCAGGAGAGTATATAGCTGTGCCATTCTATATACGGCGTCATGGAGAGCGCGCCGAGCTCAATCACCTCGCGCACATATCCGTGCAGCAGCACACCCGCGCCGATGCCGAACGCGATGGATACCAGCGTGAGCAGCAACGCCTCGCGGCATATGTATGAGCTTGCCTCCCCGTCGCGGAAACCGAGTACCTTGAGGGTGGCGATTTCGCGTTTGCGCTCGCTGATGTTGATGGCCGTGAGGTTATACAACACCACAACCGCGAGCAGCGAGGCGACCGCGATGATGAGCGCCACCACGCCGCCGAGTTTGCGCGTGCTTTCTTCCGCGCTCTTCATGGCGTCGCCCGTACGCACGGCGGCCCCCACGAGTTCGTGCCCGGCCGCGTCCCCTCCGCGCGACACAACGGCGTTGTAGGCGGGCGGGCTGCCGAAGACGCGCTCGTAAGTTCCGGCATCCATGTAGATGTAGTTTGACGTGTAGTTTTCGACAATATCGGTGATTACAGGCGCGCGGTCTATGTCGTCCGAATCCCGCACGGTGAGGCTGTCGCCGGGGCGCAGGCCCCGCAGTTTGGCAAAGCGCCGCGTGATTACCGCGCCGCCTTCGGAAAGGTCAACCGCGTCGCCGTTTTCGGCGCTGACTAAACCGAAGTATTCGGCAAACAGCTCCGGGTTTTGCGGCACAACCAAGTAAAGGTCGAGCGCGCCCTCTCCCTCGCCGCCGCGCAGCGCGGCTTGCCGTATGTAAAGCGGATTGTCGAGCAGGCTGTCAAGCTCGGCGCGCGGGGCGGCTTGCTCGTCTTTGAGGGTGTGCATGACGCTGTATTTGATAATCTCGCCGTACTGTTTTCGGGCTATGCCGCCCATGCCGTCGCGCAGGCCAAACGCCGTGAGCAGCAGGGCGGTGCAGCCCGCCATGCCCACGATGGTCATGGCGGCGCGCTTGGCGTAACGGAACATATTCCTGATGGTGATTTTCCATGTAAAGGAGAGGCGCCGCCAAAGGGCGGTGGCTTTCTCCAAGAATACCGCCCGCCCTCCGGGCGGCGGGAGCGGGCGTATAAGGCAAGCCGGCTTCCGGCGCAGCTCCTTGCGGCAGGAGATAACCGTGACGCAACCCATAACGGCCGCCGACACTGCGGCGACGAGGGCGAGGGTGGGCATATCGTAACGCGGGGCAATCGGCGGTAGGTTGTATGTGAAATTGGAATAGATAAGCGGGGGTATAAGGGCGCAGCCGATGAAAAAGCCCGCCACCGCCCCGACTATTGTGGCGGAAATAACGTACAGCAGATATGTGAGCGTAATGCTGCCGTCTTTATAACCGAGCGAGGCGAGGGTGCCCATCTCACCGCGCTCCTCGGTTATCATGCGGGTCATGGAATTGGAGGTCATGAGCGCCGAAATGACTATGAAAAACAGCGGCAGCACGGCCGCCACAAGGTCAATTACCTTAACCCCGGAGGCAAGCTCATTGTAACCCGCGACGGCGCTCCTGCCCTGTATATACCATTGCTGCCCCTTTACGCCTTCCGGCGCGGCCGCGCCGAAAAGCTGCGTATTCCGCGCGCTTTCCCTTTCCGGCTTTGCGGCGTACAGTTCGCCGTCGCCGTCCGCGAACACATACAGCTCCGTGTAGGCGGGCATGGCGAAGACGGTTTTGTCTATGAAGATAAACCCGCGCAGTTTGCCGTTGCCCGCGGCGGCGGGGCCGTAGTCGTTGTGGAGGTACAAAACCGAGTCGGCCAAGCCCGTGACGGTGAAAGCCGCGCGCGTCAATCCGCCTTCCGAGCCGCCCGTGACGACCACTGTATCTCCCAAGGCGTAACCGTCGCCGCCCGCCACACATTCGCCGGCAGAGCGCGGCAACCTGCCCGCCGTGAGCGCCGGAGTGTTGGCCTCGGTTTCGAGCGCGTGTACGCGAATCGCGCCGAGGGCGGTTTGCGCGTCCATTGAATAGCTCGGAACGACCGCCCTCACGCCCGGCAAACCGGAGAGCGCCGCCGCGTCGCTGTCCGTGAGGCCTAAGGTGGCCGAGATTTTATAGTCAAACAGCTTGTACTCGGCGCAGTAAGATTCGGCTGTGTCGCGCACGATGGGCGCCGTGGCGCGCACGCCGGAGTAAAACCCCACGCCCAGCAATACTATGGCGGCAAGGGAGATATATCTGCCGAAAGACTTCGTGATTTTGACAAACGCGTTTTTGCAGAGCATATCCGCCACCCCCTTGGATACAGTATATCGACACTATGTTGAATACACAACCAACAGATGTATTCCGCCCGTTGTGTATTCAACAATTCAAGCTGTCTATGTCGGTTTTAAGGCAGATACGGGGCAGCGCGCCTGCGGCGCGTTAGTTAGTTGTTAGTTGTCAGTTGTTGGTTGTTAGGAGACGGGGGTGTGGGGGCGACAGCCCCCGCACCCCCCGCCTTCTCGTCCCCGTAGTGACGGTTGTCCTCAACCGCCCGCCGTAGCAGAAACAACGATAGAAATAGTCATACCGCACCTCCGACGTAAGATAGATTAAGTTTGCCGTACACATCCACGCACATTTTCATAAAATCGTCACGGCTCACCCCTTTTAACGACGATTCGGAAATTAACAGCGTTAACTCATTTTCCACTTTTTCACGGAATTGCCCCGTCAGGTCAACTTTTGGGCTGACTTTTGCCCCGTGTCGACGGTCGATTTCAATGTACCCCTCCTGCTTCAAAATAGCATATGTTTTATTTACTGTTATGGTATTAATGCCAATATCTTCGGCCATTTGCCTAACGGTCGGAAGCCCCTGGCCTATCTTTAACTCACCACGCCCGATGCCTAATACGATTTGATTGCGGAGTTGAACATAGAGTGGCGTTTCACTTGTCGTATCAAGTTTTATAATCATTTTCAGCACCCTTTCTCAAATTA
>JAIRWH010000054.1 GCA_031253545.1 Oscillospiraceae bacterium | reverse complement strand
CGCAAAGCCGCTCCGCCGCCTCCGCGCTCGTTGTCCTCTCGCAAAGCCTTGCCGAGCCGGACAGGTTGGTTGACATGGAGCTTGGTTACAGGCCGGACATGGCCGCGCCCGGCTATATGCGTTTGGTGCCCTGCTGGAAAATCACCCTCGCGTCGGGCGTAAGGTACGCCGACGCCGTGTGAAAGGGACGAAAACAATGAACAATAGTTTCCGTTCTCCCGTGGGTGACGACTGGGAAAATCTCAGAAAAACGCTGCTTACTGCGGAAGAGATGTCCGATACGGACACCAAGGTCGCTCTATTGGGTGAAACCGTCAACGCTCGCCGCTTGTGCGGTTCAGCTCAAAAGAGCCCGGAGGAACCGGACGGCGGGCAAGGCAGCCCGCTGCCGTTGGGCGTGTAGATACGTTGCGTGTCGTCAACCCCCGCGGGCGGCTTATTTGCCCACGTTGCCGAACATCAGTATGCTCGCTTCGCGGGTGCACGGACCCTTCGGGTCTATTATAAGCCCGGTAAGGCTCTTGCCGCTCATGTAGCCTTCGTTTACGCAGAAGTTCAGCCCGTCGCGGGCAAAGGGGAACGCCTCGGCGATGTCCGCCGCGCCCGCGTCGGCGGTGTTGCTCACGTCTAAGCCGGCGGCGCGGAGCGTATTGCGCAGCAGCGTGGCCGCGCCTTCGCGCGTGATGGGCCTGCCCGGCTCAAACAGCCCCGGCGCTTCGGCGGAGGGCGCCCTCGTGCCGCTGACGATGCCCAGCAGATACGCCGCCTGTATATCCGGGTCGGCCGTGTCGGCAAACACCGCGCCTTCGCGCTGCAAGCCGCGTTCGGCGAGGATTGCGTCTATGTCCATGCCCGTGTAATATTCCAAAAAGCCCGCGGCAAGGCGGCAGTATTCGCCGCGCGTGATGTCCTCGCGGTAATCGTAGAGCAAATCCACGGGTATAAAGCGTTTGAGGTAGGCGCTTTGCAGAGCGTCCCGCGCCCATTCGGACGCGGAATAGAGGCCGGGCATGGCGGGGTCGCCTTCGTATTGCGGGGAAAAGAGCAAGGTCTCGAAGTTCAGCGCGTCAAGCCCGCTCACGGCGGCCCTGCCCGCAAAGTAATTGTAGCGGCAGTAGAGGCGCATTAGGCGCGGGTTGGCGGATAAATCCAAACGCGTGAGGTTGTTGGACTCGCAGTAGAGCATACGCAGCTTGGCGCAGCGCGTCACGTCCAATTCCCATATATAGTTATCCGTGCAGCTCAGGCCGGCGCTCATGTACCATGTATCCTGTATGCGGATTTCATGCTCCGGGCCGCCGCCTTCGAGCACGGCGGAATCCGTGCCCTCAAGCTCCGTGAGGGCGCTCACGTCTAATTTCGTGAGCAGGTTGGAATAGCAGCTGAGCGAACGCAGGTTTGTGTGGGCGGACACGTCTAATTTTGTGAGGTAGTTGCCGCCGCACCAAAGCACAATCAGCTCCGTGTTGTTGGAAATATCAAGCTCCGTGAGGTAGCCGTTGTCGCACCAGAGCGCTTTCAGCCGTGTGTTTTTCGATATGTCAAGCTCCGTGAGGAAGTTTTCGCCGCACCAAAGCTCCGTGAGGGTGGCAACGGGGCTCACGTCGAGCTCGTCCATGTAGTTGTTGTTGCAATAGAGCCGCGTGAGCGCGGCGTTGCGCCGCAAATCCAACGAGGCGATGCGGTTGCCCGTGCAGTAGAGCATGGACAGCGAGGCAAGGCGGCTTGTGTCAAGCGAGGTTATGCGGTTGTATTCGCAGCGCAGGTGCGTGAGCGCGGTGAGCGCGCTCACGTCAAGGCTTGTGAGCAGGTTGTTGCCGCAGCGCAGGTATGTGAGCGTGGCGACGCGGCGCAGGTCAAGCGAAGCGAGGCGGTTGCCCTCGCAGTTGAGGTATTGCAGGGAGGTAAAGTGGCGCAGGCCCGTGAGGTCGGCAATGCCCCTGTTGTCAATGTCTAACCTGTTTACGGCGGCAAGCGCGGCTTTGTCTTCGTCGGTCATGTAGTCCAACGGGCCGATGTCCCTTTCGCCCTCCGGGTCGAGCAGGGCGCACACGGCGGCGCGGAACGCCGGGTCGGGAAACTCCACCACAAACATACCGGGCACTATGGCAATCCAACGCGCGTACAGCGTTACATTTCTGTTTACGGGGGCGGAGAAGTTATAGGGGCTGCCCACGGTGGAGCCCGTGTACCACCCGGTGAACAGGTAGCCGTAACGCTGCGGGTCGAGCGGCCGCAGCACGGGGATGCCGGGGGCGGTCTTCGCCCGCGCGGGGGCGCGGTAGGGGTAGTTGTAATCGTATGTCACGGTCCAAAGCGCGTCTTCGCCCAACACGGCCGCGTAAGCGCTCACAATGCCGCTGCCGTAATAGTCGTCCCTGCCCAGCGCGCCCGCCTCGCGCGCCGTGCCGCGCAGCACCGCGCGTATCTCCTCCGGGGTAAGCCCCGGAGAAAGCGAACAAACGAGCGCCGCCACGCCCGACACGCACGGCGCGGCCATGGATGTGCCTCCGGCATAGAGGAACCCCCCGCCGATTGCCGCCGTGTATATATCCGTGCCCGGAGCCGCCACGTCCACGTCCGAGCCGTAATTGGAGTAATAGCCGTCAAATACGCCGCCCTGCATGGTGGCGGTTACGGCGATAACCTCAGGGTAAGCGGCGGGGTAGCCCACGGGCGTCTCGGAGTCGTTGCCCGCGGCGCAGACTATGGTGACCCCCGCGGCGACGGCCCGCGCTATGACCTCATGCTCCAAATCCTCGCCGCCCGCCTCATACGGCCTGCCCAAGCTCAGGTTGATAATATCCGCGCCGCACTCGGCGGCGTAGTTCACGGCGCGCAGCAACGAGGCCATGTCAAACCAGCCCGTGCCCGGCTCGTTGGCCTTGATGACCAAAAGCTCCGCCTGCGGCGACACGCCGTATACGCCGTAATCGTCGTCGCGCGCGGCGATGATGCCGGCCACGGCCGTGCCGTGGTAGAGGTCGTCGTCCACATAATCAACGCCGAGCTCGTCGGATTGCGAATTGTAAGACAGTTCGGACACGCGCCCGGCGAACGCGGTATGGCGTATGTCCACACCCGTGTCTATCACCGCCACCAGCGCGCCCTCGCCCCTTGTAAGCTCCCACGCGCGCTCGGAGTCAAGCTCCGCGTGGTGCCATTGCCGCTCGCTCGCCGCAGCCACGCGGACGGCGGGGGAGGCGCCTTCCACAATGGCCTGCGTATACGCGTAATCGGGGTAGCCGGAGATTTTATACATTCTGTTTAGGGCTAATTTCGGCGCGTCATACCGCCCCCGGCCCGCCGCGGTGTTCAGACGCAAACTGCGCCGCACCGCGCCCTCCGGGTCGGGCGCGAGCAACACGGCGATGCCCTTCGCGTAGGAATCAAGCTCAAGGCCGTAGGCGGCCGCGATGGACAGGGCGTGTTCGCGCGAGTCCGCCCCCGCGAGCACTTGGCCGTCCGCGTACGCGCCGCCGCTTGCCGCCGCGGGCGGCGTAAGGGTCAGCGCCGGTGAAAGGACAAGCAGCAACGAGAGCAACAGCGACAACAGGCGGTGTTTAGCGTTCATTTCGCGCCTCCCGCCGCGCGGCCGAATATTGTTCGCGCGGGCTTTGCCGGCCGCCCGGCAATACGGAGTATAACATATGCCCCGGCAAAACGCAAGGGCGGGGCACCGCGCCCCTATTGCTTTTTGCCCGCGCCCGGTGTATATTACAAGCGGGGAGTGTCGCTCCCGCTTATGTTTCCAAAATGGCAACCGGTGCCAATCGAAAGGAGAAACGATGAATACCGAGGTTATTTTCATTGTCACGGAATCCCTTGACGGCGGTTATGAGGCAAAGGCGCTCGGTCATTCCATTTACACCCAATGCGACGGATATGAGGAGCTTGCCGAAACCCTGAAAGATGCCGTTTTGTGTCATTTTGACAAAGGTTGCATGCCGTCCGTGATACGTATGCACTTTGTGAAAGACGAAGTAATAGCGGTATGAGGACACCGAGGGATATAAACGCGAAAGAATTGGTAAGCCTCCTTGAACACCTCGGATATGCCGTTGTTCGGCAGACGGGAAGCCACATCAGCCTGTATAAAAGCACGGGCGGCGGCGAACACAAAATAACCGTGCCAAATCACAAACCAATCAAAATCGGCACCTTGCACGGTATCGCAAACGATGTTTGCCGGTTTAACAACATAGACATCGGCGCGTTTTATAAGCGGTTATAGCGGCGTATTCACGGCGCGGCGCGTGACGCGCGCGCGAGAGGCGCGCGCCTCATCGCCTCCGGCCTGACCTCCGCCGCCGACAAAGCGGCGCTTTGGAGCATAAACGCGGAGGAAGAATACCACGAAACGGCGAAATAGCGCCGCCTTCGCCTTGTTCAGAGCTCGCGCCTGCCTTCAAGCGAACGCAGGAGGGTGGTCTCGTCGGAATATTCTAAGCGGCCGCCTATGGGTATGCCGTAGGCAAGGCGCGTCACGCGCACGGGGTGCGGGGCAAGGAGGCGGGCTATATAGAGCGCCGTGGTGTCGCCCTCCGTGTCCGGGTCCGTGGCGAGTATGACCTCGGCAACGCCGCCTTTTTGCACGCGGGCGAGCAGCGAGGCGATTTCCACATCGTCGGGGCTTTTGCCGGACATGGGGGAGATAACGCCGTGGAGCACATGGTAGAGGCCCTTGTATTCGCGCGTGCGCTCCACGGCGGCCACGTCCTGGGGCATGGAGACCACGCAGACTAACGCGCGGTCGCGTTTATCGTTGCGGCATACGGCGCAGGGTGACACGTCGGTGATATTCATACAGGTTTCGCACAGGCGCGTGTCGCGCTTGGCCGCCGCCACGGCCTCGCCGAACTCCGCCGCTTCCGATTCCGAGAGCGTGAGCACAAAAAAAGCCAGCCGCTGGGCGGATTTGCGCCCTATGCCCGGCAGCTTGGAAAATTGGACTATGAGCCTTTCCACGGGGGCGGGAAACGAACCGAAGGCGGGCGGGCCGCCATACGTCGTCAAAAGGGTAACCCCAAACCGCCCGTCAGGCGCGACATTTCGCGCTGAGTGACTTCGGAGGCCTGCTGCTGCGCCGCCCTGACGGCGGAGAGCACAAGGTCTTGCAGCATTTCCGTGTCTTCGGCGGCCTCTTTTTGTATCGTCACGGATAAAAGCTCGCCCTTGCCGTTGACCGAGGCGCCGACCGCGCCGCCCCCGGCGGATGCCGTGTATTCCGCGGATTCCAGCTCTTCCTGCATACGCAGCACATCCTGCTGCATCTTCTGCATTTGCCGCATCATGTTGCCGCCGCCGCCGAAGGAGGGCATATTGTGCTTTGCCATATAAACCGCTCCGCCTTTCTCAGAGTATGCCCGAATAGACGTTGAAAGCGTCGCGGGCAATCATGAGTTCCTCGTTGGTGGGCACAATCCAGATTTTCACGCGCGAGTCGGGGGTGGAGATTTCGCCCTCGCAGCCGTTCTGCGAGATATTGCGCTTTTGGTCTAAGATAATGCCGAGGGATTCTAAGCCGCCGCATATCATGGCGCGCAAGTCTGTGCCGCGTTCGCCCATGCCGCCGCAAAACAGCAGCGCGTCCGCGCCGTTGAGCACGGCGAAGTACGCGCCCACATATTTCTTAAGCTGGTAGCAGAGCATCTCGCGCGCGAGGGCGGAGCGCTCGTGGCCTTGGTTGCCGGCTTGCGCCAGGTCGCGGTCGTCGCTGGATACGCCGGATATGCCGAGGTAGCCGGACTTTTTGTTGAGCAGGTCCTCCACCTGCTCTAAGGCGAGGCCTTTCCTGTGGGCTATGTGGAAAATGAGCGAGGGGTCTATGGAGCCGCTGCGCGTGCCCATCATCGTGCCGTCCAACGGCGTGTAGCCCATGGATGTGTCCACGGACTTGCCGTATTCCACGGCGCAGGCGGATATGCCGTTGCCGATGTGGCAGCAAATGAGTTTGAGCTTTTCCGGCGGCAGGCCGATGAGCTTGGAGTAGCGGTCGGTAACATAGCGGAAACTCGTGCCGTGGTAGCCGTATTTGCGGAAGCCGTCTTGCTTATACAGCTCGTAGGGCAGGCCGTACATGAAAGCCTTGGGGGGCATGGTGTGGTGGAAAGCCGTGTCGAACACCGCCACCTGCAAAACGCCGGGCAGCACCTCGCGGCAGGCGGTCACGCCCACGAGCATGGCGGGCACATGGAGCGGGGCGATTTTGATGGTTTCCAAAAGGAAGGCGTATACTTCGTCGGTAATGGCGCAGGACTTGACCATCTTTTCCGCGCCCATGGCCATGCGGTGACCCACGGCCACAATCTCGGACGGGTCTTTCACCACGGCGATGTCGCTTTCCGTGAGCAGCTGCAACACCTGAGTTATGGCGTCTCTGTGGCCTTTGAGGGGCACTTCTATGACGCGCTTATCAAACAGGGCGTAATGCGTGATGCGGCCGTCCACGTTGATACGCTCGCAAAGCCCCTTCGCCACAACGTTTTCCGTCATCATATCCACCAACTGATATTTCAGCGACGAACTGCCCGCGTTGATAACCAATACTAACAATGCGCTACCTCCTGACGCGAAAATAGGTTCGGAGTATTGAGTATACCCCTTTCGCGGCGTTTTGTCAAGCGCGGGCTTTCGCCGGCAGAGGCGCTTTTCCGTCGCCGCGTTGACAAGCGTTTTGCCGCTTTGCTATAATAAGGGCGTAAGAACGACCGAAAGGGGGCGTGACGCTATGAGCAGCCGCGAATACGCAAAGGCGCAAATTGACGCTTTGCCCGACGGCGCCGTGGAGAAAGTAGTTGACTTTATCGCATACCAACGGTATAGCCTCGGCTTGCCCGACGGCGACGACTTTGACAGCGACGAGGAATACCTCGCGTCTATTCCGGGCATGATGGAGTCTATCAGAGAGGGGTTGGCCACTCCGCTCAGCGAATGTGTGCCCCTGTCTGCGGTGTGGCCGGATGTATGATGTGCAGCTCGCGAAACAAGCGGAAAAAGACGCCGTGTTGCTTGAAAGAGCCGGTCTCAAACAGAAAGCGGCGGGGGTTATCGCGATTATCCGCGATAACCCGTTTCAGACCCCGCCGCCGTATGAAAAGCTGAAAAGTTGCCGCAATACATATTCGCGCCGCATAAACCGGCGGCACCGCCTTGTGTATGAGGTTTTTCCCTGCGGCGAAGGCCTCGCGGACAAGGGCGGCGCGCCGTGTGAGGGTACCGTGAAGGTTATCCGTATGTGGACGCATTACGAATAGGCGGCCTTGCCGGCGATGTCCTCCTGCGTGTAACCCGCAGGCGGATTGTCCGGCCTCTCCGGATACGGGTCGAGGGTGCCTTTGCTGACGTTGCAGCGATATTCGTTCAGGTATTCGCCCCAGGGAGCC
>JAIRWH010000051.1 GCA_031253545.1 Oscillospiraceae bacterium | reverse complement strand
CCGGGGGCGGGGGTGGGGGCGCTGGCGGGGGTTGCGGGGCGGGTGGTTGCGGGGACGTTTGCGGCGACTGCGGCGTTATCGGCTGCTCGGCGGGAGGCGCGGGGGCGGGAACCCCGCCCGTTGGTTGCGGGGCTTTGGGTGTTGCGGGTTGCTCGGCAGGGGGCGCGGGGGCAAAGCCCCCGTTCCTTAACCGGGCGGGCGGGCGGGCATCGGGGGCAGGAACCCCGCCTGTTGCTTGCGGGGGTTCGGAGAGCAGGGCGGAGGCCGTATTCAGCAGGGCGGCGAGTTTTTGGCCGAGCAGCGCCTCGTGGCGCGTGAAGGCGCGGAATTGGGCGACGGCTTCCGGGGCGGGGGGTATGTTCAGTTGCCGGAACAGCACGGCTTGCTCGGCGGTGAAGCCCTTGACGGAGGACGCGAGCTTCGCGCCCGCGAGCACGCCTTCTTTGGTGACGGGCAGGTCGAAAGCCTTCATGGCGGCGGCTACGCGGACATTGCGCTCGCCCGGCTCTATGCCCAGACGGCGCAGCAACTCCGGCAGGCTCTTGCCCGGCGGCTCGGAAACGCCGGAGAGCAGCAGCGCCCTCGGAGCGCCGGGCTCCGGGGCGGGCAGCACCGTGAGCAGCACGGACACGCCCGCGGGCAGACGCGAGGCGGCAAAGCTCGCCGTGAAGAGCATACCGTTATCCGCGCGTAAGCGGTAAACCTCGCCGGAGCGTTCCAAGACGGTAGCCTCAAACGACGCGCCTTCGCCCAGGGAGGCAAGCAACCGCTGCAAGGCTTCGCCGCCGGGCGCGGCGGGGCTTTGCGGCTCGGCGGGCGCGGCACCGGGCGCGGCGGGGCCTTGCGGCTCGGCGGAGGTTTGGATATGGAGCAAGGCGGCAAGGTCTGTGTTCATATAAACGACACCTGCAAACTTTCATATAGCCCTTCGAGGGCGCCGGCCGCTCTGAGGCTTTCTATGTTCGCGCTGTTGGCCGTGGTGCGGCTGAGCTCGTCCACGGCGGTAAAGCCCGCATTGCCGCGCCGCGCCGCTATGCTCGACGCGGCCACTTCACCGAGGCCGGGTATGGACGTGAGCGGCGGGCGCAGCTTTCCGCCCGGCTCCACGGTAAAGTCCTCGGCGGCGGAGATGTTGACATGGGGCGGCGCGAAGGAAAACCCGCGCAGGTAGAACTCATAGACCACCTCCAAGCTCACGAGCTCGTCTTCCTCTGTGCCGGAGGGCATTGGCAGCGCCTCCAACGCCTTTATGCGTTTTGTGACGTTTTTGATACCGCTTGCCGCCACGCCGATGTCAAAGTATTTCGCGCGTTTGGTGAAGTAGGCGGCGTAGAACTCCAAGGGGCGGTGCACCTTGAACCAGGCTATGCGAAACGCCATCATGACGTAGGCCACGGCGTGGGCTTTGGGGAACATATACTCTATGCGGTTGCACGAGTGGATATACCATTCCGGCACGCGCGCGCGGCGCAGCTCCTGTTCCCATTCGGCGGTCAGCCCCTTGCCTTTCCGCACGGATTCCATGATGGCGAAGCTCAGGCGGCGGTCTATGCCCCTGCCCATAAGCTCGTGCATTATATCGTCGCGCGAGCAGATTATTTCGCCGAGCACGGCGATTTTTTTGCGTACCAACTCTTCCTGGTTGTCTTTCCACACCCTTGTGCCGTGGGAAAGACCCGATATGCGCAGCAAATCCTCAAAACAGGAGGGTTTTGTGGCTTGCAGCATTTTCCTCACGAAGCGGGTGCCGAACTCCGGCACGGCCACCGCGCCCGTGGGGCCGAGCAAGGGGTCGTTTTCGTAGCCGAGCGCTTGCGAGGAGGCGAATATGCCCATGGTCGGCTTGTCGTCGAGCGGCAGCGCCATGACATCCACGCCCGTGAGGGCGGTGAGGTATTTAATCATCGTGGGGTTCTTATGGCCGAGCAGGTCAAGTTTGAGCAGGTTTTCCTCTATGGAATGGTAATCGAAGTGTGTGGTGACCATTTGGGTTTTGTCGTTGGCGGGGTAGTGCACGGGGCAGAAGTCCGTAATCTCGTGGCCGCGCGGGACGACGACAAGCCCGCCCGGGTGCTGCCCCGTGGTCATCTTCACGCCCATGCAGCCGAGCGCGAGGCGGTTCAGCTCCGCCGGGTTATCGGCGGGCAGCTCGTTTTTCTCCAAATATTTCTTCGCGTAGCCGTAGGCGGTCTTTTCCTTGAGGGTGGAGATTGTGCCGGCGCGGTAGACCTGCGACGCGCCGAACAGCTCCACGGTGTGCGCGTGGGCGCGCTCTTGGTATTCGTCGGAGAAGTTGAGGTCTATGTCGGGCTTTTTGTCCATCTCAAAGCCTTGAAAGATGGCGAAGCTGAGGTTATAGCCGTCTTTTTTGAGCGGCTTGCCGCAAAGCGGGCAGTCTTTGTCGGGCATATCCACGCCGCAGCCGGGTGGGTTTTCGGGAAACTCCCGGTAACGGCAGGCGCAGAGGTAATGGGGCGGCAGGGCGTTTACCTCGGTAATGCCCGCCATATACGCCGCCACCGACGAGCCCACCGAGCCGCGCGAACCCACGTAGTAGCCGCTTTCCACGCTGCGGCGCACGATTTTGCGGGCAAGGATATATATAACGTCGTAGCCCTTGGCGATGATGGAGCGCAGCTCCATGGCGAGCCGTTCCCGGAGCAGCGGCGGCAGGTCGTCGCCATACAGCTCGCGCGCCCTCGCCCACACCACGCGTTCCAGTTCCTCCGCCGAACCTTCTATGACGGGCGTGAACTCGCCTTCGGGCACAGGGCGCATGGTTTCGCACAAGGCGGCGATGCGGGCGGGGTATTCCGACACCACGCGGCGGGCAAGGCCGTCGCCCAAGTAGGCGAACTCGGCGAGCATTTCGTTGGTGGTGCGGAAGTAGAGCGGCAGCGGCTCCCCGTCCGCCATGCCCTGCGCCGTGAGGAGCACCTGCCTGCCCACTTCGTCTTCGGGGTCGAGAAAGTGCGCGTCGCATGTGGCGCAGACGGGCAAGCCCAGTTCCTCGCCCAAGGCGGCGATACGCCGGTTTATCTCGCGCAGGCCGCCTTCGCCGGGCACCTTGCCGTTCCTCACAAGATACATATTGTTGCAGACGGGCTGTATTTCAAGGTAATCGTAAAACCGGGCGATTGCCTCAAGCTCCTCGCGCGGTTTATTGTCCAACACGGCGCGGTATACCTCGCCCGCCTCGCAAGCCGAGCCGATGAGCAGCCCCTCGCGGTGCTCTTGCAGCAGCTCTTTGGGTATGAGCGGGCGGGAACGGAAATGCTCGATGTGGGATACGGACACGAGCTTATAGAGGTTTTTCAGCCCGCGCCTGTCTTTTGCCAATATGATGATATGGTAATTGCGCTCGCTGTGGGGCATATAGCCCTCCATGCCGTATATGAGTTTTATGCCCGCTTTCTCGGCGGCGGCGCAGGCATCGGGGAAGGCGTGGCAAACGCCGTGGTCTGTGACGGCTATGGCGGAGTGACCCCAATACGCGGCGCGGGCCACGGCGGCGGCCGCATCTGTGACGGCATCAAGGCGCGACATCTGCGTGTGCAGGTGCAGCTCCACGCGCTTATGCTCGGCTGTGTCCTCGCGCACGGGGGACGGGGCGCGAACAATGTCTGTGGGGGTAATCTCCCATTCGTCGCTGTCGCGGTAGGTGCGGCGCTCCATTTTGCCCTTGCAGAGCAAGAGGTCGCCCGCCTTTTGGGCATCGCGCGCGCCGCGCTGTATCCGGTCGGCGCGGGCGCGGGCGAATACGCCGGCGAGCCTGCGCGCGCCCGTGCTGTCGCCTATGTCAATCACAACGCGCGTTTTGTCTTCGCGCAGCTCCCTGCACTCGATTTTGACCACCTTGCCGCCCACGACCACCGCGCCTTCCTCAAACGGCACGCTGCCGGGGCTTTTGTGCTTCGCCTTGAACGGCGCGCCGAGCAATACGTTAGCGTCTTTGCTCTTCGGGCGCGGCGCGGGAAGGGACGGGGGCGGGGGCGCTTCGCGGGCGAGGGCGACGGCGGTTTCTTTCAGCCCGTAGGCCTGCCTGAGCTTTTCCGCCGCCTCGCTTTCCCAGTCTTGCCTTATAAACCCGCCTTCGTCGCGGGCATCCACCTCCATGCGGAGGCTTTCCTTATAGATTTTCACCGCCGCGACCCACGGGTCCCCGCCGAGGGGGGCAAGACCCGGAAACAGCTCCGAAAAGCGTTTTTCGGCCGCGCGCCCGCTCATTCCGTTACCTCGGAAGCTATCGGCGGCGGCAGGGCGGCCTCGCGCGAGGCGCGGCCGCTTGTTTCCGCGTTGATATACTCCAAAAGGCGCTCTAAGGCCGCCTCACGCGGCACTGTCTCCGCGATTTTGCCCTTGCGGAAGAGGGCGGCTTTGCCCGCGCCCGCGCCGCACACGCCGAAGTCGGCCGCGGCCGCTTCGCCCGGGCCGTTTACCGAGCAACCCATGACGGCCACGGTGACGGGCTCGGCGCGGTCGGAAAGGCGCTCCGCGAGCTGCCGCGCGATAAGCTCCACGGGGAAGTCGGAGCGGCCGCACAGCGGGCAGGAGATGAGCTCCAAGCCCTGCTCGCGCAGGCGGCAGGCTTTGAGTATGGCAAGCGCGGCGGCGACCTCCTCTTCCGGGCGCGCCGTGAGGCTGACGCGCACCGTGTCGCCTATGCCTTCGAGCAGGAGCGCGCCGATGGCCACGGCGCTCTTTATTATGCCGTATTCTTTCAGCCCCGCCTCCGTGACGCCTATGTGGAGCGGGTGGGAAGTGAGCGCGGAGATTTGCCTGTACGCCCGCCATGTGTCCGGCGCGGAGGCGGACTTGACCGAGACGCATATATCGAAAAAGCCCAGTTCCTCCAACGCCGTGACCTGACGCATGGCGGAGGAAACGAGGCCCTCGCCCTCGCGCAGGGAGCCGGCGTTTGCGCCCACACGGATGGGGACGCGGCGCGCGGCGCATTCGGCGGCCAAGGTTCGCAGATGCTTCGGGGGCATATTGCCGGGGTTTACGCGGATTTTGGCCGCGCCCGCTTCCAGCGCGGCGAGGGCGAGGGAGTGGGAATAGTGTATGTCGGCGATAACGGGCAGGGGGCTTTCCTTGCATATATCGCGCAGGGCGGCGGCGGCTTCCGGGGTGGGCACGGCCACGCGCGCCAGCTGGCAGCCGGCGCGGCGCAGGCGCGTGATTTGCTCCAAGGTGGCGCGGATGTCGCGCGTGTCGGTGTCGCACATGCTCTGCACGGCCACGGGGGCACCGCCGCCCACGGGCACGCCGCCGACGTTGATTTGCCGCGTCATGCGCGGAAGATGCGGGCGATGTCGTTGAAGAACACCACCGCCATGAGCGCAAGCAGGAGCACGAACATACCGCCGTGGAGCGCGCCCTCCACCTTTGCCGAGAGGGGGCGGCGGCGGATTTTGTACAATACGGCCGATATGAGCGCGAGGAGCACGCGGCCGCCGTCTAAGGCGGGTATGGGCAACAGGTTGATGAAGGCGAGGTTGACCGTGATGAGGGCGGCAAGGTTGACAAGCGACATAACGCGCTCGGAGAGCGGCACGGCGTTGCCCTGCGGGTCTTGCGGCTGAAGCGTGTCGTTGACCACGGAGCCGAGCCCTACCGGACCCATGACGTCGCCCGCGCTCTCGCGGCCGGAGATGATGTCGCCGAGGGAGATGCGCACAAGGCGCAGGTAGAAGCCCACGTTTTCCCACGAGATACGCAGGTATTGCCAAAAGCCCACCTTTTCGTAGTCGTCAAACGTGAAGCCGTAGAGTTTGCGCTCGCTTCCCGCCGGGTCGTCCACGCGCCGCTCGATACCGAGGGCTTTATGGCGCTTGCCGTCGCGCGAGAGCGTGAAGTCGAGCGGCGCGCCGCCGGCGCGGTCTAAGAAGAAACGCAGCTCGGAATATGAGCGGACGGCGTTGCCGTCTATGGCCACTATCCTGTCGCCCGCCTGTATTTGGTCGCCGTAAGGGAATCCGGGCAGCAGCGTGGAGATGACGGGCAGGCGCACATACATGCCTATGTAGGCGGAGAAGAAAACAAGGGCTAAGACAAAACCGAGGGCTATGTTCATAAGCGAGCCCGCGAGCAGCACGAACACGCGCTGATATAGGGGTTTGTTCCTGAAATGGCCCGAATCGTCCGATTCCTCGTCTTCGCTCATGTCGCAGAAGCCGCCGATGGGCAGGGCGCGGAGCGTGAAGCGCGTGGAGTTTTCGCCCTTTTGGCGTTTATATACCGCCGGGCCCATGCCGATGGCAAACTCGCGCACTTTGATGCGGCAGGCGCGCGCGGCGAGGAAATGCCCCGCCTCGTGCGCGGTGATGAGCACCCCGAGCATGAGCAGTATGACCAATACCGAGATGATGACCGTCACGCCGTCACTCCTTTGCGGGTTAGTGGTTAGTGGTTAGTGGTTAGTGGATAGGAGACGGGGGTTGCGGGAGGGGACGGGGGTGCGGGGGCGAAGCCCCCGCTCAATAGCGGGTGGGGGCGCGCTTGCGGCGGGCTACAGCGTTACCCACAAAGCGGGGCGAACGCCATCGTGGTCGTCGTAGACGAGGAAGCCGTGGACGAGGACGAAGCCGCCGCGGTCAACGCCGGCGGCAAAGATGCTAGAGTTGCCGGGCGACCGCAGGTACCACGACCGAGCCATGCTATTGAGGTCATAAGCTATCCGCGCCTCGTTGTATTGGTCGTCTATCCAGCCTGTGTCCTCGTTGGGGCGGTTGCCGAGATGCTCGCTGTCGCCGAAGTACCTCACCACTTCCTCAAGGGAGAGTAAGAAGATGTAGTCGTCGGTGTCGTTGCCGCCGGGAGTGCCGTGCCACTGGTTGTCCTTGTTGTTGTTCCTCGTCGGCGCTATCCGCGCCCTGTCGCCCTCGCTGAAGCTATCGTAGAATTCGCCGTTCAAGTAGGCGCGCAAGGTGCAGGTCTCCCATGTCACGGCTGTATTTTCCTCGTTGTATGCCCTATATTCCAAGATATACTCGGAGAGCAGCAGGGCCTTGCCATCGCTCACGTCCAGCACCCGCCATTCGATACCGCCGAACTCCATCGTTTCGCCGATTATCGTGGAAGCGGGCGGCGAGGGGGTTTGCGGGTCGCCGGACGGGTCGCCGGTGGGCGCGGGGTCGGTGTTGGTGGGCGCGGGGTCGGTGCCGCCCGGCGAAGGCGAGAGAGCGCCCGTTGAGGGCGAGGGGGAGCGGGTTGTGCCGCTTGCCGAGGGCGAAGTGCCGCCGGAGCAGGCGGCAAGCAACAAAACAAGGACGAGGGCGAGGGCGAGCGGGTTCGTCTTACGTTTGCGATTCATAAAAACACATCCTTCTTCGTTATTCTGCGATGGGAATGGGTAGAGTATACCACAAAGCGCGGCGCGGGGCAAGGGTAGTTGTTAGTGGGTAGTTGTTAGGGGACGGGGGAGGCGGGGGCGGGGTCTGCGTGGGGGGAGTGTGTCAGAGTGCCGTCAGGTGTTTGGGCGCGCGTGTCAGGTGTTCGCAGCCGCCGGGGGTTACGGCCAGCATGTCCTCTATGCGCGCGCCGAAGCGGGACTTTATGTATATGCCCGGCTCGGCGGTGATGACCGCGCCCGCCGGGAGCGGCTCGGAGGCCG
>JAIRWH010000045.1 GCA_031253545.1 Oscillospiraceae bacterium | reverse complement strand
CTCCCGCTCCCCGCCCCAGCGTCAATCTCGCCGTTTCAAGGCAGTATGTCATGATGACCCGCGTCGATGAGCAGAATAATCCGGTCGCCTTTGCGCGTCCACAAAATCCTGATGTCCATGTTGACGCTGCTCTCGAAAACGCCTTTTAGCTTCTGCACCTTTTTGGTGCGTAGGGACGGATGGAAAGGGTCGGCAACCAAGATTTTGAGTTTCGCGGCGACCGTCCGCTACTCGATGCCGGAGAAATTTTTCAACGCTTTGCCGAATTGTTTTGTCGGCTCAAGTTTATACACCGCCATCGCCTAACTCAATGCCGATTTCCCTGAACATATCCTCGACGCTCTCAAAAGCGGCCGACGGGTTCTTTTCGTGGTCTTTGACGGTTTTGGCAATTTGTTCGAGTTTGGCTTTGGGATAGACGACGACGGGGCAGAGGAAAACGCCGCCGTCGCGTTCCATGACCTCAAACTTATCGCCCTCGCCCAGCCCCAAACTCTTGATAATCTCATTGGGAAGGGTTATCTGCGAACGCGCCCGCATCTCTATCATCATAATGGCCGCACCTCACAATCGCATAATCAGAATATCTGATAATAGTATACCGCGAAACGCTTGTTCTGTCAACAGAAAAGTAAAACATCGAGCGCGCAAACACCGTTCGCGGGCATAGGCCCCGCCGCGGTACGGTTCGGAGGCTTGCCCATTGGCGGGTCGTATACAACGACATAAGGCTTGGTTGCGCGGAACATAACCATGCCCGGCGGAGGGGAGCGGCAGGCGTTTGCCGTGTTGAAGCGCCGCCGAGGGCTTGACACGGCACTGCCCGCCTGCTATGATGGGCTTGCCTTGCGGCGTGGTCGGCAAACTTCACCCTTGCGCGCGGCGCGGGCGACATGGTAGAATATTGATGAGGGATGCCGATTGGACGCAAAGCTGTCAAGGCAAGCCGAAAAATATCTTGAACGCCTTGACGCGCCCACAAAGGCGCGCATTGCGAAGGGCATCGAAGCGTTGCCGGCCGGAGATGTTGCGCCGCTCGCCGGGCGTGTGGGGGTTTACCGCTTACGCATTGGAGATTACAGGATATTTTTCCGTTACGGCTTGGCGCAAGGTGTGGCGATTGTAGGTCGCATTGCGCCGCGCGGGGATGCATATAAGGGGGTGTAGACAATGGGCGCAACAAGGCAACTGCTTCACGCGCTCTTAGACGATGTGGACGAGGCGGGGCTTGACACCCTTTACACCGTCATGATGAGCTTTATACCGCCTGAGACCGTATCTTCGGAGGAACTCGCGCTGATTGACGAGGGTTTTGCCGAGATAGAGCGCGGCGAATTTGTGCGCTTAAAAGACATAAGGCTCGACTGAGCGGACTTGCCGCCATAGTTGCAACGCCGCCGCCCGGCGGCGCTTTTCTTATGTCCATAGGTCCCCCGGTTCCCCTCTCGTGCCACCCCCTACCGTCGAATAGAAATTTTTCCCGTGAGGGGGGTACAGGGCAATCCGCAAAAACGCCTTTATTTCGGCAACACCGTGTCGTGAAAACAACTCACTACTACAAAAAGTGTTGCCTCATGGATTTGCGTAATGCCCTGAAACCCTTGCAGTCACTTATACTGGCACCAGTAGAAAGGTGTCACCTGAGTGTCACCTCACGGTGAAGGCCTATGCCGCTAACCGGGTAAAATTGGTACAAAAGTACCTTTTTGCAAAACAGCCACAACCCCCCGCAAACCCTTGCGGCACAAGGAAAAACGGGGCTTTTCAACCCCGTTTTCTTGGTGGAGGCAGACGGAATCGAACCGCCGACCCCCTGCGTGTGGAGCAGGTGCTCTACCGGCTGAGCCATGCCTCCGCGTGCTCGGCAAGCGGACATCCACCGCGACTTCATCGGGGACATCGCGGGGTAGATGCCCATAAGACGGGAAACGCCGTGAAGAACGGGCTTCACGGTAATCCCCGCGAGGGTTTAACATACATCGCCGTTACTATAAACCCTTGCGGTTACGGGGGATACGAGATGGTGACCCGCCGCGGACTCGAACCGCGGACACCCTGCTTAAAAGGCAGGTGCTCTGCCGCCTGAGCTAGCGGGTCATTTAACAACTATATTATATATCACGCGGACGCAATTTTGTCAATAGGTTGCCGAAAAACGCCGCAGTATCAAGGCTTTGCGGGCTGCTTGCCGCGCGGCGGCATGACAGTCGGCGGAGGCGGGGGAAATGCTTGCGCCCTCCTTGACAGGCGGCCATGCGTGTGCTATGCTTGTTTGCGGCGAAGTATATTCACTTTCCTCCGAAGTGATAAAAATGAGAAAGAGCCTCCGGTCCCTGCTGCCGGCATTGGTGTTCCTGCTTGCGGCATGCAATAACGCCCCGCAGACCACACAACCGCCTGCGGACACGGCCACGCCAAGCGCAAGCGGGCAGACAGCAACGCCGACACAAAGCAAACCAACACCGAGCGACCCGACGATAAGCCCCTCGCCAACCGACGACCCAACATCAAGCTCCGTTATACCCGGCGACGCGCCAAATACGCCGCCTGTGGCGCCTTCGCCGAGCGATACGCCAACTAACCCGCCTACGCCCGGTAACGCGCCTGTGACACCATCTACGCCGTCACCCTCGCCGTCACCGTCGCCCAGTCCCAGCCCCTCGCCCTCACCCTCACCAAGCGTAAAACCCAGCCCCAGTCCAAGCCCAAGCGTGAAACCCAGCCCAAGCCCGTCGCCATCGCCGAAAACACATAAATTAACGCTTTATATAAGAGACGAGGGCGAAGGATGCCCGAAAGAGTTTATTGACCCTAATTTTCTTGGTTATACTATTGAGGTTACGGGAAGAGAATATTACAGCAGTAGTAAATGGATAGATACGGAAAGGACTTTTACATACGAAGAAACAGAGATTATCAATGGTGATACACAACTACGCTATTCAACATATATTCCGCAAAATGAAAAGTATATGGAAGCCGAGTATTCTATAGCTGCACCATCATTACCTACAGGATATGTCTGGTGCAGTTCATATAGATATTCAAGTTATTTGTACTTAACAGAGAATTTCGGTACAGGTAATCTGATAGTTATTGGTGCCGAAATTTTCACCGGTGAATTAGCCGATGGAAACGCATATATACTCAAAATACCTGATTAAACCAATCGCACAGCAACATCATAAACCCTTGCATAATGAGCGGGCAAGTTTCGGCTTGTCCGTTTATTTATTTCAACAAAACAAGGAGGAATACCCCATGAAAAGGCGAATAACAAGAGCAACAGTATTGTTATTGGTGCTATCTCTGATATTCCCCCGCCCCCCGCCCCCCGG
>JAIRWH010000082.1 GCA_031253545.1 Oscillospiraceae bacterium | reverse complement strand
CCGAGGCAGAAATATACGCGGCAGCCTTGTATCTCCCTGTCGCCGAACTTCACGGTGACGTTTGAGATATACCGCAGTTGCAGTTGTAACCCCTCGGAGGCCGTGGAAACCCCGCCCGTGTGCGTGGGGCAACTTTGCAGGAAGTCGGGGGTATAGCCGAGTATTCTCAGGCTGTCGTGGCTCAGAGTCGTGAAGTCGGAGCCGGAGTCTAACTTGAAGTAAACGGCCTCAAACGATTTTCCGTTGGCTTTGGACACGTCGGCGGAAAACTCGGCGCGACCCAAGCCGCTCGGTTTGAAAGGGATGACTATTGGCTGCATACGGCGAAGCTCCCGATGTGCGGCGTGTCGTCGTAGCCTTCCACCACCATGACCTTTCCCATTTCCCCGGTGCAAATGAGTTCCATGACTTTGTCGTAAGCCTCCTTTTTGTCCGGCGTTACCATGAACACATCGCCAATCAGCTTGTTGTCCGGCTCCCAGACTAAGTTCACCGCCACAAGCCATTGCTTGGGATACTTCATGGACGCTTCAAGCACCCACATCCTTTCCATGAACACGTCGCCCCTTTCGTCATATCGCTGCCGTTAGTATAGCATACGGCACCGCGCGGGGTCAAAACCGCCGCCCCTTCACACGCAGGCGGCGATGAGCGCCTCCATTTCGCGCCGCCGCGTCCGCATAATGGCCTTGTTCACCACAAGGCGCGCGGAGATGGGGCAAATCTCCTCCAGCACGGCAAGGTTATGGGCGCGCAGCGTGTCGCCCGTTTCGGCAATGTCTATTATGGCGTCGGCAAGCCCCAGGGCGGGCGCCGTCTCGGCGGAGCTTTCTATCTTGATAATGTCCGCCACCCAGCCGCGCGAGGCGGCATACGCCCGCGAGGCGGCGGGGTATTTTGTGGCAATCCGCAGCCGCCCGCCGAGCTGCCGCACATCGAGCCCTTCCGGCCCGGCAAACACAAGCGAGCAGCGCCCGAAGCCCAAATCAAGCGCTTCGCGCACATCGGCGTCGCTTTCCATGAGCGTGTCTTTGCCGCACACGCCCGCGCCGCACACGCCGTTTGCCACATAGGTGAGCACATCGCCGGCCTTTGCCAATATGAACTCCACGTCCATGCCCGCCACTCTCGCGGGGATAACAAGCCGCCTGCCCGGGCGCAGCAGCGCGCCGCGCTCCGCTCCCGCGCGCTCAAACATATCCGCCGCGTATTCCAAAAGCCGCCCCTTGGTGAGCGCCACGCGCAGCGGCGCGCCGGACGGCAAGACGGCGTTTTCGCCCACACAGCCCTGGAGGGTGTCTATATCCACGGCAAAACCGCACGAAGCCGCCCGAAACCCAAACGAGCCGTGGAGCTTGTCGTAGCGCCCGCCGCGCAGCACCTCGCGGCCCGCGCCCGGCACATAGCAGGCAAAGACCACGCCCGTGTAATAGCCTATCTGCGGCGACGCGCCCGCTCCCGCGCGTATATGCCCGCCGCAGCCGCGCGAGGCGAGCGCCTCGCACAGGGCGGTCACTTCCGCCTCCGCCCCGGCCGGGTCGCTCTCGCGCCCGCTGTGGTTGATTTCCATCACATAATCGCCCGCGCCGCACACTTCCAGCGCCCTTGCCGCCAAGGAGAGCACCTCGATGTCGGCTTGAAGGCCCGTGGCGCCGATAAGCTCCACCCCCGCCTGCATTTCCTCGGCTCGGCGCGAGGTTTCACGGAACACGCTTTGCAGGTAATATACGCGCAGGGGCAGCTCCCGCCCGCGCAGGCGCGCCTGAACCGCGCGCGCCACGGGCAGGGTGGAATCCGGGCGCAGCACGAGCACCCGCCCGTCTCTGTCTATGAGTTTGCGCATGGCGGAAGAAGGCAAGGGGGAATTATCGTATACGCTGAGATATTCCAAAAGCGGGGTCATCACCTCGCGGTAGCCTTCCTCCCGAAACAGCCCCGCCAGCTTGCCCTCCATCTCGCGCCTGTGTTCGCAGTCGGCAAACAGTTTGTCCATCGTGCCCGCCGGAGTGGCAAGGCTCATAGTTCATACCCCTTTTTTATCGCCGGCGAGCGGGCGGAGCAGCCGCAGCCGCCTCGGCAGGCAAATAATATCGGCTTTTTTGTGAAGCCCGCCGTTTTCCCCGTCCAAGCACCACGGCACTTCCTCGCCGCACTCCACGCGGATGCGCTTGGACTTGAAAAGATGCACATGCGGGTCGGAATAATGCGCGTTCATCGCCTCCACAAATATGCGCGTGAGCGTGGGCGGGGATTCGGGGTCCTCGATAAACAGCGCCTCAAACTGCCCGTCGTCAAAGGCCACGCTGTCTGTGTCATAGCGTATCAGCCCCGCCACAGACAGCGAATTGGTCACAGCGCCGAAGAGGAAGTTGCCCTCGCGGGTTTTCCCGTTTGCGGTAATCCTCATGCGATACGGGCGCACCTCCGGCAAGCGCCGCGCGCCCTCGAAGAAGTACGCCGCCCTGCCGAGCGCGTTTTTCGCCGACTGCGGCGTGGTGTAGCCCACCTGCGTGAGGAAGCCGAAGGCGGCGAGATACACAAAGTAAGACGAATTGAACACCCCCGCGTCAAGCGGCGCGGGCGCGCCGCCGCGCACACATTGCCGCAGGTATTGCAGGCCTCCGCCCACCCGCATCCCTTGCGCGAAGTCGTTGGTGGTGCCGGAGGGGATATAGCCGAGCACGGGCGGCTGCGCCAGCCCCAAACGCATTAGGCCGGAGGCCGTTTCGCTGAGTGTGCCGTCGCCGCCGGAGCAATAGACCATGTCGAAGTCGGCGGCGCGTTTGAGCGTAATACGCTCCGCGTCGCCCTGCTTGCGCGTGGGGTATACCGTAACCTCCCAACCCTCGGCGGAAAACAACTCTATCTGCCTATACAGCGTGAGCTGCGAGGCCTTGCGCCCCGCCACGGGGTTGAGTATAAAGAGCAGTTTTCGCATATGGCGCTTGCTTATTGGGGCGCGTTGGGTTTGTAGCTCAAATCGCGCACCAGCACGATGTCCACCCTGCGGTTCCTCGCCTTGCGCTCGGATGTGCTGTTTTGCCTTTTGAGCCATTCTTTGTATTCCGGGGTTTCAAGGCGGCTGTTGGGCGGCGGGTCGTCTTCATCGTACACGGGGTAGTTTTCACCGTTGGCCTCCACCTTTATCCAGCCCTCGAATATCTCCGGGTGCCCGCGCAACATGGCGAGCCGCACCTCGTCGGCGCGGTAATACGACGCTTGGAAATTGTCGCGGTAGCCGCTGTTCATCACGGGGTCGGTGTCCGCGTTGCCCTGCACGGAGATATACTCTATCATCTCGATTTGCGGTATGATAAGCTCCATGATTTCCGCGAGCACTTCTCCCGCCGCGGGTTTGAGGTTGTGCCTGCCGGAATCGAAGAGCATGGAGCCTTGTATGCGTATGAGGATTCTGTAATCGTCTTGCGTCATCTGCACATCGGAGCCGCCGGGGGCGCCGGGGCCGGTAGACTGCCCCGGCCCGGCGGAGGGGCCGGGCAGCGAGCTGATGTCTTGACCCGCAAGCTGGTTGAGCAGGTCTTGGTAAAAGTCCATCCATATGGTGGACGGCGAGTAGATGTCGTCGGGCGGAGCCACGCCGTCGTCAATGGCGGGCGCGGCGGGGATTTCGTCGGGCGGCCAGGGCGCCGTGGGCAAAAAGGCCGCGTTTTGGTTAAACGCGCTCACAAGCGCCTGCCATTTGTTCACGTCGAGGGTGGAAAACGCGAACAGCAACACGAAGAAGGTGAGCACGAGGGTCATGAGGTCGGAATACGTGGCCATCCAAGCCGGGGAGCCCCTCGGCGGCGGCGGCTTCTTCTTTTCTTTCGCCATGCGCCCGTCCTCCTTTCACTCTGCCGCCCCGGCGCACAGACGGTTCTCCCGCCTCTCTCCCGGAGGGGAGAAGCTACCGGGGGAAATGTTTATCGTTAATATGCCGTCATTCGGCGCTCGCCTTGGCGGCCGCCTTCGCGTCGCTGGGCTTGCCGTTTTTCTTGATAGCCGTCTGCGAGAGGAACGAGAGCAGTTTTTCCTCGATAATGCGGGGGTTCTCGCCGCCGTGGATAGAGAGGATGCCTTCCAAGGTAAGCTCCATTTGCATAATCTCCTCGGCGGAGCGCTGCTTGAGCTTGGCGCAAAGCGGTATGCCGATGAGGTTGGCTATGATTGAGCCGTAGAATGTGGTGATAAGGGCCACGGCCATGCCCGGCCCGAGGCCGGACGGGTCGTCGAGGCTGCCGAGCATAACGATGAGGCCGATAACCGTGCCGAGCATACCCACGGCGGGGGCGAAGGCGGACATATTCTCGAATACGCCCGCGCCCCTGAGGTGGCGCGACTCCATTGAGCTGATTTCCACTTCAAGTATATCTTTGAGCAACACGGGGTCTGTGCCGTCCACCATGAGGTTGACCGCTTTTTTGGTGAAGGGGTCGGGGATATTGTGCGCCACTTCTTCAAGCGCGAGCAGGCCTTCCTTGCGCGCCACGTTGGCAAGGTCTATAATGGAGGCTATGGTGGCGTGGTGGTCGTATTTCGGGGCTTTAAACGCCTTGCCCAACACCTTCACGATGTCGCCGACGTAGGAAATGGGGTATGTGGTGAGGATACAGGTGGTCGTGCCCCCGAACACGAGCACGAGCGACGGCACATGGATATAGGCCATAATGTTGCCGCCGGAGGATATGATGCTGAACACAATCATGCCGAAGCCGCCGATAATGCCTACTATGCTGGTAATATCCATAGACTTTTCTGCCCTTCAACATAAAATGTGGCGCCGCCGCGAAAGCTACGGGCAAACACGGCGCGTCGCGCCCCTCGCGCCTTTAATACTTAAACTTTTTCTTCTTCGCTCTCGCCGCCTCGCTCTTCTTGCGGCGTTTGACGCTGGGGCTGACGTAGTGCTCGTGCTTGCGAAGCTCCGAATGGATACCCGCTTTGGCGCAGTTGCGCTTAAAGCGCTTCAGGGCGCTGTCAAGCGATTCGTTGTCTTTCAGGCGCACTTCCGACATATTGCTTCCCCTCCCTCCGCCGCGCGGCGTAAGCCGAGCGTATTTGCATACGCAACTAATTGTACCTCTTTTCGCCACGTCTGTCAATATGAAAATAAATTGTTTACAATTCCCCCGGTCGCAAACTAAAACGCCATGCTCGACCCGTCTGCGGCAGCGCCGTCACCCGCATAGCCGGCCGTACGCCGTTGCCGTTGTTGACCTCCCGGCCGTCCACAGAGAGCATGCCGTCGAAGTGTCGCGGCGCCACGTGGCGCGCGCTGCCGTTTGCCGCCGCCGCGCGCAAGGACGGCAAGCTACCCGGAGCGCCGGAGCGTGGCGCTGACCGAGAAGACCGTGACATCGCCCCACTCTCCGAGAATGCCTTCGTAATTGAGGATATGCGAGCGCCGGTAGCTCAGCGTGTCGCCGCTTATGGTGAGGCTATAGAGCATACGCTCGGAATAGTAGCGCCCGCTGTTCGGGTCCTCTAACCCGGTAGCATCAACTATGCCGGTTATAACATCGCCGTTGCGGGAGCAGTATTCAGCGGGCAGCCATCCGCTCGCGGGAGGCCCGTTCCCGCTTATGCCGTCACTCTCCTCTATGTAGATATTCCCGTTGCTGTACAGCGTGACCGTGGTGGCGCCGTCTGTGTAGACAATATCGCCGGCGGCGGGCGGCGCGGTCGCGCCTTGCGAAGGCGAGGGCGAGGGGCTTGGCGAGGGGGAAACCTCCCCGGTCAAGCCCGGCCAGTCCCTGAGCCTTTCGGAAAAGTATTCGGAGCGGTAATCGTCCTCTGTGAGGTCGTAGAGCGTCAACTCCCCGTCTTGGTCAATCTCCGCCGCGCGGTTGCTTATGTCCGCGCCGTTCGCGTTCACAACGCCATCGAACACGGCTATGCGCGTCACGCCCCCGGCGTGCGCTATGTAAAACACCGTGCCGCGCACGGAAAGGGAAGCGTTGGGGGTGGTAACCTCAAGCGGGGAGTTTACGTTAAACCACGCCTTGCCCTCGGTGAGTTCCCAGTTACCCACTTGCAGTTCCGTGTTTTCCTCCACGAGCACATACTGCCCCGCGCCAAGCTCCAAGCTCGTCCAAGAGGACGCGCCCGTGGCGAGCGTGTCGCTGTTTTGCAACGCCAAGCCCGTGAAAGCCGCGAAAGTATCGCCGCTTTGCGTGGCGGTAACGTCGCCCTGCAAATCCTCCAC
>JAIRWH010000019.1 GCA_031253545.1 Oscillospiraceae bacterium | reverse complement strand
GCCTCGGCGTAAACCTGCGTAACCTACTCGGCTGCGACATACTCAAATACTTCAACCGCGAGATAGACTACGACAAAGGCCTGCTGCGCCTGACGCGGCGAGCAACCGCGCCGCAGCTTCCGCACGGCGAAACGCCGCCGCACATCTACGCGCTCGGCGACTGAGCGGCGAACGCCCGCCGCAAGCCGGGTTCCCCGCGCCGTTCGGGGCGGCGCGCGATAAACGCGAGGAGGTTCCCCTATGCAGATAGTCACGGCAGGCGCGCCCGAAGCCGCCGCCGCCCTTGCCGCCCTTGCCGCGAGAGCCGAGGCGGAAAGCGCGGAGGTTTGCGGCACGGTGAGCCGTATCATCGCCTCGGTGCGCGAGCGCGGCTGGGACGCTTGCCGCGAGTTTTCGCTGCGCTACGACGGCGCTTTGCCGCGCGAGGTGAGCCGCGAGGAGATTGCCGCCGCCCTTGCCGCTTGCGACCCGGCGTTGCGCCGAGCCTTGGAGCGCGCGGCGGGTAATATATACGACCACCAAAAGCGCCTTGTGCCGCGCGAGGGGCGGTGGCTCACGCCGGACGGCGGGGAGGCGGGCTTTGCCGCGCGCCCGTTGCAACGCGTGGGTATCTATGTGCCCGGCGGGCTTGCGGCCTATCCGTCCAGCGTGCTCATGACCGCCGTGTGCGCCAAGGCGGCGGGCGTGGGGGAGGTCGTAATGGTCACGCCCCCCACGGAGCACCTCAGCGGAGCCGTGCTCGCGGCGGCGGCGATTGCGGGCGTGGGGCGCGTGTTCGCCATCGGCGGGGCGCAGGCCGTGGCCGCGCTGGCTCTCGGCGCGGGCGATATTGAGAAGGCGGACTTTATCGCCGGGCCGGGCAACGCCTATGTCAGCGAGGCAAAACGCCAATTATACGGCGTGGTGAACATAGACTCGCTCGCCGGGCCGAGCGAAATCCTTATAATCGCGGACGGCACGGCAAACGCCGCATGGGTGGCGGCGGACCTGCTTGCCCAAGCCGAGCACGGCCGCCGCGCCCGCGCCCTGCTTCTCACGGTGAGCGCGGAGCTTGCCGCGGGGGTGGCGCTTGAAACGGAAAAACAGGCGGCGTTGTTGCCTCGCGGGGCGGCGGCTTTGCGCGAACTTACCGACGGCGGTTTGATTATACTCTGCGAGAGCTTGGAGCAGGCCTGCGACGAGGCGAACGCCGCCGCGGCGGAGCATGTGGAGATTATAACACAAAACCCGCGCGAATTGTTGGGGCGTATACGCCACGCGGGCGCCGTGTTTTTGGGCGCGTATTCGCCGGAGGCGCTGGGCGATTATATGGCCGGCCCCTCGCACGTATTGCCCACGGGCGGCTCGGCGCGGCGCTTTTCGCCGCTTTCGGCGGACAGCTTCACGCGCAAGATGAGCGTAATCGAATACGGGCGGGAACATTTGCGCTCCGCGCAGAAAGACATCGAGGCCATCGCCCGCGCGGAAGGGCTCGACGCGCACGCCGCGTCCGTGACCGCGAGGTTTGAGCGGCTATGAGGAAGTTGCCGCAAAAACTGACGTCCATCGCGCCTTATGTGCCGCACAGGCACAGTTGCCCCGTGAGGCTCGACGCCAACGAGAGCTTTGTGCCCATGCCCCCGGCCGTGGAGGAAGCCGTGCGCCGCGCCCTCGCGGAGGCCGTGCTGCGCCGGTACCCCGACGGGCAGGCCGAGGCGCTGCGCCGGGCGGCGGCGGGTTATTACGGGGTGGGGCCGGAGTGCATTGTGGCGGGCAACGGCTCGGACGAGCTGATTGCGCTCATATTGGCCTGCTGCGCCGCAAAGGGCGGTAAGGTGGCGGTATGCGAACCGGATTTTTCCATGTACCGTTTCTATTCGCGCCTTTATGAATTGGAAGTCATCACGGAGCGCCGCGAAGCAGATATTGTTATCTTCTCCAACCCCTGCAACCCCACCGGCGCGGGTATCACCGCCGCCGAAGTCCTCAATCTCGCCGAAACGGCGGACGCGCTCGTGGTGGTGGACGAGGCGTATATGGAGTTTTGGAACGAAAGCGCGGCGGGGTATGTGGCAAGCACGGAGAACCTTATCGTGCTGCGCACGCTATCCAAGGCCGCGGGCTTGGCGGGGTTGCGCGTGGGTTTCGCGCTCGCGCACGAAAAACTCGCCGCGTTGCTGCGGGCGGCAAAGTCGCCGTATAACCTGAGCGCGGCGGCGCAGGCGGCGGGGGAGGCCGCGCTGAGGCAAAGCGGATATATCACCGAAGCCGCCCGCGCCATTGCGCGTTCGCGCGAGGAGCTGTATAATATGCTCGCGCGCTTTCCCGGGCTCACGCCCCTGCGCACGCACACCAACTTCGTGCTTTGCGAGCTCACGGGCGCGGAGCGGCTGCACATCAGGCTCATGCAAAAAGGCGTGGCCGTGCGCCTTTTGGGCGAGAACCTTCTGCGGATTACCGCGGGGTCGCCCGCCGACCACGAACGCTTGTGCGTGGCGCTGAACGAATACTTTGAGGGGGATGTGTGATACGATGGATTCTTGCGAAGCGGAGGTGGCGCGCTCCACCTCGGAAACGGAAATAAAGCTGTACTTGCGCCACGGGCCCGGCGAGAGCGATATTTCCACGGGTATCGGCTTTTTTGACCATATGCTCGCCGCCTTCTTTCTCCACGGCGGGTTTTCGGCAAGGCTCTCCGTGAAAGGCGATTTGCGAGTGGACGGGCACCACACCGTGGAGGACGCGGGCATTGCCATAGGTTCGGCCATACGCGCCATATTGGACAAACGCCCCTCGCCGGAGCGGTTCGCCCACGCGTATATACCCATGGACGAGGCGCTCGCCTTTTGCGCCGCGGACTGCGGCGGGCGGGCGTATCTGCGCTGCGAAATACCGCAGCCGCAAGAGCGCGTTGGCGACTATGACACCTGCCTCACGCCGGAGTTCTTCCGCGCGCTCACGTCCGGCGCGCGCGTTACCCTGCACATCACCGCCGAAGGCGACAACGCCCACCATATCACCGAGGCGGTTTTCAAGGCGGCGGGGCGCGCCGTGGGCGCGGCCATGCGCGAGCGCGGCGGCGCCGTGCCCTCCACAAAAGGCTCGTTATGACGGTTATCCCCGCCATAGACATCAAAGACGGCGCCTGTGTGCGCCTGCGGCGCGGCGACTTCGACACGGCTCATGTGGTGGCGCCGGACGCTGTGCGAGTGGCCGAGGGCTACCGCGACGCGGGGGCGCGCTGGGTGCATATAGTGGACTTGGACGGCGCGAGGGACGGCGCGCGCCGTAACGCCGCCCTCACGGCGCGTATCGCCGCCGCCGCCGCGCCCGCCCGCGCGCAGCTCGGCGGGGGTCTGCGCGGCGAGGCCGATGTGGAAGACGCGGCGCGGGCGGGCGTGGAGCGCTTTGTGCTCGGCTCGGCGGCGGCGGAAAACAAAGAATTGGTACGCGCCTTGGTGCGGCGCTACGGCGCGCGCGTGGCCGTGGGCATAGACGCTCTCGACGGCATAGCGCGGACGCGCGGCTGGGCAAAAGACACCGGGGTGAGCGCGACGGACTTAGCGCGGGAGATGGAGTTGCTCGGCGTGGAGACCGTTATCTTCACGGATATATCCTCCGACGGGCTGCTTGAAGGCCCGCGCCTCGAATCCGTGGCGCGTATGCGGCAAGCCGTGACTTGCGAGCTTATCGCGAGCGGCGGCGTGGGGAGCATGGACGACCTGCGCGCCCTGCGCGCCCTCGGCTGCGACGGCGCGATTATCGGCAAGGCGCTCTACACGGGCGCGATAGACCTGACCTCGGCGCTGAAAGGGGAATATTGAGCGTGAAAGCGGACGACATCTTCGGCGGCGGCGACGCGCTGTACCCCGCCATAGCGCAAAACGAAGCCACGGGGGAAGTGCTCATGCTCGGCTATGTGAACGGGGAGGCGCTGCGCTTGACGCTGCAAACGGGCACGGCCTGGTTTTACAGCCGCTCGCGCCGGGCGCTCTGGAACAAAGGCGAAACGAGCGGAAACACGTTGCTCGTGGATACCGTGAAGGTTGACTGCGACGGCGACGCGCTGCTCATGCTCTGCCGCCCGCTCGGCCCCACATGCCACACGGGTGAGCGCTCATGTTTTTTCAGGGAGGTGACATTGGCATGACGGACGTGCTCGCCGAGCTGTACGGCGTAATCGCCGAACGAAAAACGAACCCCGAGGAAGGTTCGTATACCGCGTATCTGTTTGAGAGCGGCTTAGACAAAATATTGAAGAAAGTGGGCGAGGAATCGGCGGAAACCATAATCGCCGCGAAAAACGGTTCCCCGCGCGAGGTCGCCTGCGAAACGGCGGACCTGCTGTATCACCTCTTGGTCATGCTCTGCCGGCTCGATATGCCGCTTTCCGCCGTGACCGACGAACTTCGGCAAAGGAGAAAGCCGCCGCCGGGCTGACCGGGGCGGGCGCGGGGCGCTCTACCATACCCGCACCGAAAACCCCGCGGGCGGCGCGGCTATGACGGCGGAATCGCCGGACTGCACTATTACAAACAACCCCTGCTTTTGGGCGAGGCGCAACACGCCGTCGGGCACGACACCCCCCGCCACCGCGCCGATAATCTTACGCTTGTCACCGCGTTTATCCATATAGGCGCGGACTGTCTCTATCCGCTCCAAATGCTCGTTTACGTAATCGGCGGCCAACTTTGTTTTGGCTTCCACGAGCATGATATATTCACCGTCTTCGAGCACGGCATCCACTTCGGTGATGACTTTCGTCTTTTCCATGTACCGCACATTGTTGGATTGCCGTGTGAACTCGTAACCAAGTTTCCGAAACTTGGCGCACAGACCCGCCGCGAACATATTCTCCACCAACTGCCCGAGAGAGTTCTCCACCCCGCCGATGTTACGGGACAAATCGGCCAACATTTTGTCGGTGCGTTTCTGCGCTTTTTTTAGTTTCCTGTCCTCTTCCTCTCTCTGTTTATTCTCTTCCTCCCTCCGCTTATTCTCTTCCTCCCTCCGCTTGTCCTCTTCCTCCCTCCGCTTATTCTCTTCTTCCATTTTTCGCTCATGCGCCACGCGCATTTCCTCCATTTTTCGCTCGTGCGCCACGCGCATTTCCTCCATTTTTCGCTCGTGCGCTTCCCTCGCTTCCCTCGCTTCTTCCCGTATTTTCGCGGTTTCTTCCCGTATTTTCGCGGTTTCTTCCTCCGAACGGACGCGCGACTCCATCAGAGCCGCCCACACCTTCTCAAACGTCAGCCCCTTCGCCGCTTCGGCGGCTTGCTCCGCCGTCATTATACCCGGATAATCCATGAGCTATCCACCCTTCCGAAGACAATGAACATGTATATTCAGCGTAGCATAAAGCGCCCGTCAAGTCAACCGCGAACATCGCCCGGGCGCGTCGGCGCGAAGGGTGCCATGCCCCTTTGCTTATACCCCTTTCCGTGTTATAATCAAAAGCGGAGTATACGGCTTGGGGTCGCCCTGCCGATGGAAGGAGTGCCGAGCTTGGCTTACGAAACGAAAGTGTTGCTGATGTTGTTGGCGGACACCGCCTGCCGGACAAACTCGAAAGAAATGTATGAGGTAATCGCCAAGATTGCCAACGTGGAGGGTGTCGTTCTGAAACCGTGGGACGAGGCGAAGGCGAGCCTCGGAGGACAATAGACGCGAAAAAGCCCGCCGGACAGGGGCGGGCTTTTTGCGGCGCGGGCGCTTTGCTTACCCGATGTTGATTTTCTTCACCAAGCTCGCCTTGTCTACCTTCGGCACCGTGACGGACAACACGCCGTCTTCCAATTTTGCCTTGATGCCGTCGAAGCGCGTGTTCGCCAAGCGCACCCTGCGGCTCATGGAGTTGACGCGGCGCTCCCTGTGGATGAAGTTTCTGCCCTCGCTGTTGTTGTTTTCTTCGCGGGTCACGGAGATGCACAGGCTGTCTTCCTCTGCGGAAAGCTCGATTTGCTCCTTTGACACACCGGGCAGCTCCGCCTCGATGACATATTCGCCGTCGGTTTCCGCGATGTCAATCTTGAAGGTGTCTCTCAACAGGCTCCGTGTCGGCAGCATCCGGCTGTCGCTGAAAAAGTCGTCAAGCATGTTGTAGAAGTCTTCAAACGCGCCCGCGTTCGCGGCCATCGGCATGCCGCCCCTCCGGTTGAACGGAATCAGTCCTGCCATGTCTAACAACTCCTTTGTTTTGTATTAGCACTCTCTGGTGTAGAGTGCTAATATGATGATAACATGAGCCCTTTTGCCTGTCAATACCGTTAATAAAAAGTTTACAAAACGGCTGCCCTGCCACGCCGCCTGAATTGGGGCGCTCCCGCACACGCGGGGTTGTCGCCCCGCCCGGCCCCTCCTTTTCCCTTTCGGCCTTGTCCTTACTCAGAAAGGCTTGCGCGCAGCGCCGCTATTTTGCCGCAATGCCCCATAGCGCCGAAGTAAACCGAGGGCGGTAGCAAGGCTCCGCTCCGCGAAAGCCTTGAAAGGAAACCTCTTTGATATTGGCAATTCGAATGGTTTTCGGATATGGCGGGGGGTGAATCAGATTGAGAGGCGGCCGTCGCCACGTTGCGCTTGACATAACGCGCCCTTGTGTGCTACCATAAGAAAAAGGCTTGACAGGGGGTGCGGGTTATCGTGAACATACTGCGCGACGAAGGGCTTGCCGGGCAAGGGCGGCAGAAAATAGAATGGGCGCGGGCGTATATGCCGGCGCTCGCGCGGTTGCGCGAGGTTTTTTTGCGCGAAAAACCCCTTGAAGGCACGGTAATCGCCACATCCGTGCATTTGGAGGCCAAGACGGCCAACCTCGCCCTGCTGCTCAAAGACGCGGGCGCGGAAGTCTTCGCCACGGGTTGCAACCCCCTCTCCACCCAAGACGATGTGGCGGCGGGCTTAGCCTCATACGGTGTCGCCGTCACGGCCACCCACGGCTGCGACCCCGCCGAATATACGCGTCAGCTTTCGGCGGCGCTCTCGTGCAGCCCGCACCTTGTGCTCGACGACGGCGGTGATTTCGCCGAACTGCTGCACGGCCAATGCTCCGAATACGCCGCGCGCGTGGTGGGCGCCACGGAAGAGACCACCACGGGCGTGAGCCGCCTGCGGGCGCGCATGGCCGCCGGGGCGCTGCGTTACCCCGTGTACGCCGTCAACGACGCGGACATGAAGCACCTGTTCGACAACCGCTACGGCACGGGGGAATCCGTGTGGGCGGCCATTATGGCCACCTCCAACGTATTGCTCGCGGGCAAGACCGCCGTGGTGGCGGGCTACGGTTGGTGCGGACGCGGCGTGGCCATGAGGGCGGCGGGCTTGGGCATGAAGGTTATCGTAACGGAGATAGATGCCGTGAAGGCGATTGAGGCGGTGATGGACGGCCACACGGTGATGACGATGGACGAAGCCGCCGCCTGCGGAGACTTTTTCGTCACGGTCACGGGCGTGAGGGATGTTATTGCCCCCCGCCATTTCCACAAAATGAAAGACGGCGCCATACTCGCCAACGCGGGGCACTTCGATGTGGAAATAGACGTGGCGGCGTTGAGGAGCGGCTCCACGCGCTGCTTTGAGCAACGCGCCAATATCCTCGGTTTCGAGCAGCCCGACGGGCGGGTGCTCAACCTTATCGCCGAAGGGCGGCTGTGCAATATCGCGGCGGGCAACGGCCACCCCGCGGAAATCATGGACATGAGTTTCGCCGTGCAGGCCTTGGCGCTGACGGATATGTTGAAAGTCGGCCCTTCGCTCAACCCGGGGGTGTACAACGTGCCGCGCGAGATAGACATAAAGGTTTCCGCCTACAAGCTCGCCGCCCTCGGCGTGGGCATAGACAAACTGACCGAAGCCCAGGAAGCGTATAGACATCATTTTTAAGGAGGTACATAAAATGCGTCTGTTTACATCCGAATCCGTCACGGAGGGTCATCCGGACAAAGTGTGCGACCAAGTATCCGATGCCGTGCTCGATGCGATGATTGAGCAGGAACCCACCGCGCGCGTGGCCTGCGAGACCATCGTCACCACCGGTATGGCGCTCGTTATGGGCGAGATTACGCTCAACACGGGTTATGTGGATATACCGCACATCGTGAGGAAAACCATCGAGGCCATCGGTTATAACGACCCCACCTGCGGCTTCGATTCCAAGTCGTGCGCCGTCATCACCAGCATTGACGAGCAAAGCCCCGACATCGCCGTGGGTGTGGACAAGAGTTTGGAATACAAAAGCAGCGCCAAAGACGAGGCCGACCTCATCGGCGCGGGCGACCAAGGCATGATGTTCGGCTTTGCCTGCAACGAGACCGACACCTACATGCCCGCCGCCATCACCTACGCGCACAAGCTCTGCCGCAGGTTGGCCGCCGTGCGTAAGGAGGGTGTCATAGACTACCTGCGCCCCGACGGCAAGGCGCAGATTACCGTGCAATACGGCGAGCACGGCAAGGTGGAGCGCTGCGAGGCGATTGTGGTCTCCACGCAGCACAAAGACAGCGTAACGATAAGCCGCCTGCGCGACGATGTGTTTGAGGCCGTCATCACGCCCGTTATACCGAAAGAGTGGATAGACAAAGACACCAAGATATTCATCAACCCCACGGGGCGTTTTGTGGTGGGAGGGCCGGCGGGCGACTCCGGCCTCACCGGCCGCAAACTGATTGTGGACACCTACGGCGGCTACGCCCGCCACGGCGGCGGCTCTTTCTCCGGCAAAGACCCCACCAAGGTAGACCGTTCCGCCTCGTATATGGCAAGATACGCCGCGAAGAACTTAGTGGCGGCGGGTTTAGCGGACCGTTGCGAGATAGAGCTTGCTTACGCCATCGGCGTGGCGCGCCCCGTGAGCGTGCTGGTAGACACGTTCGGCACAGGCAAGGCGGACGATGCCCGGCTTGCGGAGATTGTGAAAAACACTTTCGACCTGCGCCCGGCGGGCATCATCGCGTCCCTTAACCTGCGCCGCCCGATATTCAGGCAGACGGCGGCCTACGGTCATTTCGGCCGCGACGACATAGACCTGCCTTGGGAAAGATTAGACAAGGTGGCGGAGCTGAAAGCGCAACTCTAACCCCGCAACGGGCAGTTTACGGGGAGCGGTCGGCAGGTAACGGTTGTTAGCGGTCGGTGGGCGTGGGAGTGGGAGCGGGGGTTTTGCGGGTTACAGCGTTATCCGCTTCGCTGCGACCGCGCCTACACCCTCAGCAACCAAGACAGCAACCAGTACAGAATGACGGCGACGATCGCTATCCCCATGCTTCCGGCACCCATCAGTACCCTTTGCAACAGACGCTTCTCGGTCTCACGTTTTTTCTCGATTTCATCCAACGGAACCCCGTCGAAGAACGCGCTGATTTCCTTGTAGGTCTGGATATTGAGTTTCTTCTTCTGCTTTTCCACAACGATGGAGAAGCATATGGCAAAAATCATCTGCACCCCCCACGTCGCAAGCCCAATGTTGCCCAGAAAATGCACAAGGGGGTACAGCGCGAGCATGGCGTTTATCAGCAGGGCGCCGTATATGATGGTGTTTGTCTTGAGTTTCCTCATCTCCGCCGCATCGATTTTCTCTTTCATGACTAAAACATCCCCTTTGATTAGTTGATCGAGGGATACGTCGAAAAGGGTTGCCATCCGCAGGATGCTGTGAATATCCGGGTAGTTTTTCCCGTTTTCCCAGTTCGACACGGTTTGCCGTGTCACGTAGATTTTCTCGGCAAATTCGTCCTGGGACAGATTCAACGCAGCCCGATACTTTTTAATCTGTTTGGCAAGTTCCATATTGGCAACACCTTTTCGACATCACACCCTCGTCCTAACCCAAGGCTATCAGCGCAGGGTTTTTTGTCTATCAAAAGTCTTTTACATACAGCCAAAATACAATGCAAAAAGTGTTTTACACCCTCCTATAAGCTCTCAACCTTCCGCGAATATAAATTTCCCCGCCTGCCCGTTCCACGCCCGCCGGCGCGGATAAGGACGATACTCCAGCGCAACGCCGACACAGCGTAGCGCAACGCGAACACTCGTGGGATTTGCCGTCACAGAACACCGCAAAACGCTGTCGTTCAAACGATTTACGGCTATTGTACCATAATAGCGCGGAATTGTAAAGAAAAAAACTTCATAAGCCCTAATGCCGCCTGTTTCTGAACATTTTGCAAAACCGTTGACATCCCCCCTTGGCCGGACAGGGCGCAATGGGTATTTTTGCGCGGGAGGAAAAGAGGGGTGTTCAGTGGTTAGTTGATAGTGGTTAGTGGACGGGGATTGCGGGTGGGCTACGGCCCGCCGCGCGCCGCGCGCCGCCTTCGGCAGCCCTTTTGCTCTGCGTTTGCGGCAACCTCACATGTACCTGCGCCGTGGTGAGCGCGTCGGCAATACGCGGCGCGCCGTGCCGCGCCACGCGCGTTCTTGACAAAAGGCGCGCGCGGGTGATAGAATACATAAAAACGGGGAGGCGGTGAGGGCATGGATAACCACGAGCCCACACGGGAGGAAATAGAAGAGTCGCGCAAGCAGTGGGACGAATATTACAAGCGATTGGCCGAATACCAACGCCTGACGGGGCAGCCTTTGCAAGCGCCGATTCCCCCGCCGTACGGCGGCAACCCCCCCGCCGTGCCGCCGAAGCCGTCGCTGTTCCGCCGGATTTGGCATGTCGCGTGGCCGCCGCTGCTGTATCTGGGCATCATGTACCTTGTGTCGTTTGCGGCGGCGCTCCTCATTACGGTTGGGCTTGTGCTGCAAGAGAGCGATTTGAGCGATGTATCCGCGCTGACGGATAAGGCCTTGGAGACCGCCTACCGCTATTCGTCCCTCATGTCCATCGCGGCGGCGGCAATCGGCATGGCCGTCCTTATACCCATATACCTCAAGGAACGCAGGAGAACCGGGGAAAACACCGTGGGCGCGGACACGGCCACCGTGAAGCTCGCCGCCCTGCTTCTGCCGTGCGCCGTGGGTATGTACATTATACTGATATACTTGGTGAACTTCTTTTTCGCCTTCTTCCCGGATGTGGGAAACGACTACAACGAACTCATGAACGACATCATACGTGGCCAAACGCACTTGTTTGCCCTGTATAGCGTGCTCTTCGCGCCGATTATTGAGGAAATAGTCTACAGGGGCTTCGTGCAGGGCAGGGCGCGCCGCCTGCTCGGCCCGCGACACGCCATATTCATTTCGGCGGCCGTGTTCGGCGCGGCGCATTTATCCTTCTCCGCGGTCACATTGGTGCAAGCCGCCTACGCCGCCGCCCTCGGTATACTGCTCGGCTGGGTATATGAGCGGCGCAGGAATATTATTGTGCCGATTGCAATGCACATGGCGTTCAACGCGTCCAATTACCTGTTGCGGCTGCTGCCCGAAGATATACCCGACGTGTTTTTGCTGCCCGTCGGGCTTATAGTGGCGTTTGTGTTCCTTTTCGCCTTCCACCACTACTCAAAAGAGCGGGAACCAATATAAATGCCAAAGCGCGTGACTGTGGTGGGCGCGGGGCCGGCGGGGCTTATGGCGTCTATACAAGCGGCGCGGCGCGGGTTCGACGTGACCTTGACCGACAAAAACGACCGCCCGGGAAAGAAACTGCTCATTACGGGCAAGGGCCGGTGCAATATCACCAACGATTGCGATATAGACACCTTCCTCGCCAATGTGCCGCGCAACGGGCGCTTCCTGTATGGCGCGCTCAGCCGGTTTCCCCCGCGCGAGGCCATGCGCTTTTTCCGCGAGGAGGGCGTGGCGCTCACGGTGGAGCGCGGGCGGCGCGTGTTCCCCGAAAGCGGAAAGGCGCGGGATATTGTGGACGCGCTGTGCCGCGCCGCCTCGGCGGCGGGGGTGTCGTATGTGAAGGCGAATGTGCGTTCGCTGCCCGCGTTGCCCGTGATATTGGCCACGGGCGGGGCGAGTTACCCGCACACGGGCTCGGACGGGGGCGGTTACGCCCTCGCGAGCGCGGCGGGCCATACTGTGACGCCGCCGGAAGCGTCTATTGTGCCGCTGCTCTCGCGAGATATATTTATCGAGGGCGCGGCGGGGTTGACGCTGAAAAACGTGGCGATAGACGGCGAGGTGGGCGAGATGCTCATTACGCACACGGGTTTGTCCGGGCCGCTCATACTCGGCGCGTCCGCCCGGTGGCGAAAGGGCGACGATATCGTTATTGACCTGAAACCGGGGCTCTCGCGCGAGCAGTTGGACGCAAGGCTCGTGAGGGACTTTGCCCTGCGCGGGCCGCAGTTGCTCTCCAACGCCCTGCGCGGCGTGCTCCCCGCGCCGCTTATACCCCCGATACTCGCGAAGGCGGAGGTCGCGCCGGGCATAAAAGCCTGCGAGACGGATAAACAGGCGCGGAGGCGCATAGTGGACGTGATGAAGGCCGCGCGCGTGGCCATTACGGATAAAGCGCCGCTGAGCGAGGCGATTGTGACGCGCGGCGGGGTGCGCGCGGACGAAATTAAGCCCGCGACCATGGAAAGCAAAAAACAGGACGGCCTGCACTTCGCGGGCGAGATAATTGACGTGGATGCCTACACGGGCGGTTACAACCTGCATATAGCGCTGTGCACGGGCTACGCGGCGGGCATGGGGGTGGGCGCGTGAGCACGAGGAAAGTGGCTATAGACGGGCCGTCCGGCGCGGGCAAGAGCACCATTGCCCGCCGCGTGGCTTCCGACGTGGGTTTCCGATATGTGGACACGGGGGCCATATACCGCGCCGTGGGGCTGTATACCCTGACGCGCCCGCTGGAGCTGCACAAGATGGACATAGAGATAGGCTACGACGGCGCGGGGCGGCAGATAACGCGCCTGAACGGCGAAGACGTTACCGACGCCATACGCCGCCACGAGGTATCCAAAGCGGCCTCCGACGTGTCCGCCCTGCCGCAGGTGCGCGAGTTTTTGTTGCAGCGCCAGCGCGACGCGGCCCGCCGCCACGACGTAATTATGGACGGACGCGATATCGGCACCGTGGTGCTCCCCGACGCGGACCTGAAAATCTTCCTCACCGCTTCGCCCCGGGAGCGGGCCCGCCGCCGTTGGGAAGAGATGACCGCAAGGGGCGAGACGATGGATTACCGGTCTGTGCTGCGCGATATGGAAAACAGGGATGAGTCCGACGCGCGCCGCGCGTCGGCGCCCCTGAGGCCGGCGCCGGACGCGGTGATTGTGGACACCACGGGCAACGAGTGGGAGCGCAGCGTGGCTATTATCCGCGAGATTGTGACAGAAAGGCTGGGCTTGTGACGATGTATCGGGTGGTGTATTGGTTCTTTTCCAACCTGTTCCGGCTGCTTTGGCGTTTCCGTTATTACGGCAGGGAGAACCTCCCCGACGCGCCGTATATGGTGGTGGGCAACCATTACGGGCTTTTCGACCCCGTGTTTATCACCGGCGCGCTGCCGCGCAAGGACAAGCCGCGCTATATGGCGAAGGCGGAGCTTTTCAGGTTTCCGCCCATGCGCTGGTTTATGACAAGCGTGGGCGGCTACCCCGTGGAGCGCGGCAAGTCGGACATCAGCGCGGTGCGCAAAACCATCGAGGTGCTCAAAGCCGGCCACAATGTGCTGATTTTCCCCGAAGGCACCCGCGTGAAGAAAGAAGACCCCGCCAACGCGCTCACCGGCTGCGCCATGATTGCCTGCAAAGCCGATGTGCCGCTCGTGCCCGTGTACATCACGCACAGAAGGCGTATGCTCATAGATTCCATACGCGTGTATATCGGCTCGCCGTTTCGCGTGGCGCTGCTCGAAGGCGTGAGCCGCACGGAGAGTTACAAGGCGGCTACGTTTGACATGATGGCGCGTATCTACTCCATGAACCCGGACAAGCAATGATTAAGAAACTCATCATAGCGCGGCACACGGGCTTTTGCTTCGGTGTGGCCAGGGCTTTGGAGCTTGCCCGCGCCGCCGAGCCGCCGCTTTGGTGCATAGGCCCGCCGGTGCATAACGAAGCCGCGGTGGAGCAGCTGCGCGCCGAGGGGATACATATCGCCGAAAGCCTCGACGATGTGCCGGAAGGCGCGGGCGTGATGCTCCGCAGCCACGGGGCGGACAAGGCGCTGTGCGAAGCCTTGCGCGGCCGGCGCGTGGTGGACGCCACCTGCCCGTGCGTGGCGCGCATACACAATATTGTGCAGACCAAGAGCGGGGAAGGCCGCCGCATAATGATATTCGGCAGCGCCGAGCACCCGGAGGTGCGCGCGGTGGCAAGCAGATGCGCCGACGCGGCGGTGATTTCCTCGCTTGAGGAATTGGCGGCGCGGGGCGAGGACGACAGGCGCAAGCCATACTGCGTGGTGTCGCAAACCACCGCTCACAGGGGCAAATGGGAAGAGTGTGTGTATTTTCTGAAAAAGCACTATACAAATGTAGAAATAATTGATACAATATGCGGTACCGCCGATACGCGCAGGCGCGAGGCGGAGGAGATGGCCGCGAAGGCGGATATTTTAGTGGTGGTGGGCGACAACGCCAGTTCCAACACGCGCAACCTTGCCGCTTGCGCCCCCAACGCCGTCATTGTGCCTTCTTCGCGCCGGTTGCCCGCGTTGTTGCGGGAGCGTTGCGTTACGGTGGCCGTCACGGCCGGCACATCCACGCCGGCATCAATAATTGAGGAGGTTGTGAAAAAGATGGAAGAGATGATGAACGCCGAAGTCGGCACAGCGGAGGAGCAAGCGCCGCAAGAGGCGGACACCCCCGAAACCCGCGCCGACGAAGCCGCCGCAGACAATGGCGAAAGTTTCGCCGAGCTTCTTGAGTCTTCTGTGAAAACACTCTACACAGGCGATAAGGTGACGGGGGTCATCACGGCAATCTCACCCACGGAGGTGTCTGTGGACCTCGGCACAAAGCACGCCGGGTATATACCCGTGGACGAACTGAGCGAAGACCCCTCGGAAAGCGTGCAGGAAAAACTGAAAGTGGGCGACGAAATCGAAGTCTTCGTGGTTCGCGTCAACGATGTGGAAGGCACCACCATGCTCTCGCGGAAACGCCTGGAAGTGGTTAAGAGCTGGGAAACGGTGGAGGCCGCCAGGGAAAGCGGCGCTGTGCTGGAAGGCACCGTGACGGAGGAAAACAAGGGCGGCGTGGTGGTGTCCGTCAAGGGCGTGAGGGTCTTCGTGCCCGCGTCACAGTCGGGTCTGCCGAAAGACGCGCAGCTCTCGCAGCTTGTTTCCCAAAAGGTGAGGCTGCGCATTACCGAGTTCAACCGCGCGAGGCGGCGTGTGGTGGGTTCCGTGCGCGCCGTGCAGCAGGAAGAGCGCAAAGCCGCCTCCGACGCCGTGTGGGAAAGTTTGGAAGTGGGCAAAACCTTTGAGGGTACCGTGAAATCCCTCACGTCCTACGGCGCGTTTGTGGATATTGGCGGCATAGACGGCATGGTGCATGTGTCCGAGCTGAGCTGGCAGCGCATCGCGCAGCCGTCGGATGTGGTAAAGCCCGGCGACAGGCTCACCGTGCGCGTACTGGGCTTCGACAGGGAAAAGAAGAAGATATCGCTCGCTTACCGCAAACCGGAGGACAACCCGTGGACGAAGTTCCTCAACGCGTGCAGGGTGAACGATGTGCTTGACGTGAAGGTCGTGAAGCTCATGCCGTTCGGCGCGTTTTGCGAAATACTGCCCGGGGTGGACGGCCTTGTGCATATCTCGCACCTTGCCCACCACCATGTGGCCAAGCCTTCCGATGTGGTGAACGAAGGCGATGTCATTAAGGTAAAGCTCATTGCCGTGGACTGCGAAAAGAAGAAAATCTCCCTCTCCGTTAAGGCGCTCACGGAGCCTGAGGAGGACGAAGGCGACGGCGGCGCGTCCGACACCGAAGCCGTGGCCATTCCCCTCACGCCGGAAGATGCCGGCGGCGAATCGCCGGACGGCGACGCTATGCCGGACGGCGAAGCCGCAGACGCGGAGAAAGGGGAAGCCTGATGCTGGAGCTGAAAGCCCTCACAAAGCGGTTTCCCGTGACGGGCAAGCACAGAAAGCAAACCGGGCAGACGAGCCTTACCGCCGTGGACGGCCTTTCGCTGCAAGTGAGCGGCGGGCGGATATACGGCCTTCTCGGCGCTAACGGCGCGGGCAAGACCACCACCCTGCGCATGGTGGCCACAATGCTCACCCCGTCCGAGGGCACCGCCACCGTGGACGGCTGCGACATCATTACCCGGGCGGACGAAGTGCGCAGGAAGACGGGTTTGCTCTTCGGCGGCGACGTGGGCCTTTACGACCGCCTGACGGCCTACGAGAACATACAGTATTTCGCGCGGCTCAACGATGTGCCCGACGAGGTCTCTTCCGCGCGCATACACGAGCTTGCCGAGCAGTTTCGCTTCACGGAGCATTTGCAGAAAGCGGCGGGCAAGCTGTCAAAGGGCACACGGCAGAAAGTGAGCTTCGCGCGCGCGATAATACACGACCCCCAACTCATGCTCTTCGACGAACCCACGCTGGGTTTGGATGTTACGGCAAAAAAAGAGGCGGAGGACTTTATACTGCATTGCCGCGATAAGGGCAAGACCATTGTGCTGTCCGACCACACGCTCAGTGTGGTGGAACGCCTGTGCGACCGCATAGGCATACTCGGAAAAGGCAAGCTGCTCGGCGAGGGCACGATTGACGAGCTGACGCGGCAACACGAATGTAAGAGCCTTGAAGAAGTGTTTTTCAAGCTCGCGGAGGAGAATGCGGCGTTATGAGGAATGCGTATTTCGCGGTTGTGCTGAAAAAGGAGATTTTAGATATGCTGCGCGACAGGCGCGCGCTGATTACCAACCTTGTGCTGCCGCTTGTGCTCTACCCCGTCATGTTCCTGTTCATGGGCAGCGCCGTGAACAGCCTCGTGACCGACGCCGAACAAAACACGCGCCTTGCCGTTACCGCGGGCACGGCCCTCTACGATGTGCTTTCCGAGACGGAGGGGCTGCATATCGCCTCCGCCGCCGACCCCGTGGCGGAGCTTGACGCGGGCAGAGCCGATGTGGCGCTGAATGTGCTCTCGGAAGGCGACGGCAAATACAGCGCCGAGATAATATTCGACGACACCAAGAGCGCCTCCACCATGAGCGCGCAATACGTTATCTCACTGCTCGACGCCTACAATCAGTCGGCGGTAAACGAAAAGCTCGCGGAAATGGGCATATCCATAGCGCAGCTCAGCCCTGTGGCAATCACCCAAAAAACGCTCAACGCCGCCGCGGGGCGGGAGGAAGCGAGCGGGGCGGGCATAATGCTCAGTATGATGCTCCCCATGCTCGTGGTAATCTTCCTTGCCGTGGGCGGGCTTGCCACGGCGGGCGATTTGTTTGCCGGCGAGAAAGAGCGCAGAACCATGGAGCCGCTGCTATGCACGCGCGCCGGGCGCGGCTCGATATTGGGGGCGAAGTTTACCGCCGTTACGCTCTATTCCCTGCTCAGCGTGGTGGCCACCTTTGCGGGCATTTTGCTCGGCAACATCATCAACCCCGACGCTATGGGCATGGGCATTGACACGGACGCCCTCGGCGACTTCACCATACCGCCGCTGTCGCTGCTGCTCACGGTAATACTGATTGCCGTGATGGCAATGGTATTCTCCGGCCTGCATGTGGCCGTGTCCACATACTCGCGCACCGTAAAGGAAGCCGCCACATACGGCACATTCTTCATGCTGGTCGCGTATATACCCGTTTTCTCCACAATGTTCATGCAAGCGGGCGACATCAAGGCGTGGATGATGTTCGTGCCCATGCTCAACGTGGTGGGCGCGATGAAGATGGTGCTCGGCGGCGTTTCCGACATACCGTTCTTCTTGGGCTGCATCGCCTCGTCGTTAGTGTTCCTAGCGTTGGTTTTAGCGCTCACGAGAGCCCTTTTCAGAAAAGAAAGCGTTATGCTCCGCACGGTATGAGCGATGTCACGGTATTCGCGGGGCATTGCGGCTCCGGGAAGACCGTTGTGGCGGTCAATTACGCCATTTGGCTGCAAAAGCGCCACGGCGGCGCCGTGCTTGCGGATATTGACACGGTAAACCCGTATTTCCGCGCGAGCGACTTCGCCCGCGCGCTCGGCGACGCCGGCGTGAGGTTTGTGGTTTCGGAGCTTGCCGGGAGCAACGCGGAAGCGCCGGGCTTCCCTCCCGCCGCCGCCGCCGTGTTCGACGGCGGCCCCGCCGTGGTGGACGCGGGCGGCGACGACAGGGGCGCGCTGGCCTTGGGTCGCCTTGCCGGGTCTATGCCCTCGCCGCCGGATATGCTCATGGTCGTCAACATGTACCGCCCCCTCACGGAAAACGCGCGGCAAGTGGCCGAATACGCGCGGGAGATAGAGGCGGCCGCCAAGCTGCGCTTCACGGGGATATGCAACAATTCCCACTTGGGCGCGGACACGCGCGAGGCGGACGTTGCCGCCTCGTTGCCTTACGCCGCCGCCGTGAGCCGCGCCTTGGGGCTGCCCGTGCGTATGACCGCGGCGGACAGCCGCTTTGCCGCCGCGCTCGCCGGAAAATGCGAGGGTTTCTTTGGGTTGCGAATCCTTTCCGCCGCCCGATGACGCGGACTCACCGCCCGGCGGGTTTATACCTTTTCAAGCGCAGGGCGTTAGCCAGCACCGACACGGAACTGAGGCTCATGGCCGCCGCCGCGAACATGGGGTTGAGCATGGGGCCGCCGAATATATGCAGCGCGCCCGCCGCCACGGGGATGCCAAGCACGTTGTAACCAAAAGCCCAGCATAGGTTTTGCTTTACGTTGCGTATGACGCGGCGACTCAGACGGATGGCTTCGGGTACATCGGTGAGCCGCCCGCGCATTAGCACGATATCCGCGCTTTCCATGGCAATATCCGTGCCTGTGCCGATGGCGATGCCGATGTCCGCCGTGGCGAGCGCGGGAGCGTCGTTTATGCCGTCGCCCACCATCGCCACCACGCGCCCCTCGCTTTGCAGCTTTTTTATCTCGCCCGTCTTATCCCCCGGCAACAGTTGCGCCCGCACACGCCCGATACCCGCCTGCCTTGCCACGGCCTCCGCCGCCCTGCCGTTATCGCCCGTGAGCATGAGCACATCCAAACCCATGCGGCGCAACGCGGCCACGGCCGGGGCGGCGGACGTTTTCGCCGTATCCGCCACAGCCACAACGCCGAGCAGTTTGCCGTCGGCGGCCACATACATCGGCGTTTTGCCTTCGTCGGCAAGGCGGTTGTGTTCGCCCTCCATGCGCGCGAAACCCACGCCGCGCCCGCCCATAAGCCTGTCGGTGCCCACGAGCACGGTTTGCCCCTCGACCGTCGCCTCCACGCCCTGCCCCGTGAGGGACGCAAAGCCGCTCGCCGCCGAAAGGGGCAAACCCCGCGCCTTCGCCCCCGCCACCACGGCGCGGCCTATGGGGTGCTCGGAATCCGCTTCCGCCGAAGCCGCAAGGCGCAGCAGGGCGGCAACGTCCACGCCCTCCGCGGCCACCGCGTCGGTGAGCGCGGGCTTGCCCTCGGTTACCGTGCCGGTCTTGTCGAGCGCCACGGTATCCGCTTTGCGCGCGATTTCGAGCGCCCTGCCGCCTTTGATGAGTATGCCGTATTCCGCGCCTTTGCCCGTGCCCACCATAATCGCCGTGGGCGTGGCAAGCCCCAGGGCGCACGGGCAGGCGATGACAAGCACGGAAATCAGGGCGCTCAGCGCGAACGCGGCCGCCGATTTCCCCGCGGCAAGCCCGGGGCTTACCGAACAGGCGATAAACCAGCCCGCCCCCGTTGCCGCCGCCACGGCGCAGACGACCGGCACAAACACGCCCGCCACCTTATCGGCAAGCGCCGCAATCGGGGCTTTGCCGAGCTGCGCGTCTTCCACCAGCTTTATTATATGCGCCAGGGCGGTGTCCGCGCCCACCTTCTCCGCCCGGAGCCGGAGCGCTCCGGTTGTGTTGACGGTGGCCGCGTATACCGCGTCCCCGACCGTTTTGTCCGAGGGCATGCTCTCGCCCGTGAGCATGGATTCGTCCACGGCACCGCACCCGTCGGTCACAATGCCGTCTACGGGGATTCTCGCGCCCGGCCGCACCAATATAACGTCTCCGATTTCCACTTCGCCGACGGGCACTTCCGCCTCCGCGCCCTCGCGTATGACGGTGGCGGTGGCGGGCGCGAGCTCCGACAGTTTGGCGATAGCCTCGCTCGTCTTGTTCTTCGCCGCGTGTTCAAGCGTTCTGCCGAGCAGGAGCAGCGCGATGATAACGCCCGCCGTTTCGTAATACAAAAGCTCCGCGGCTTCGTGATGCCCCCGCGCCGTCAAAACGGTATTGTATACGCTGAAAACCACGGCCGCCGAAGTGCCCAAAGCCACGAGCGAATCCATGTTGGGGCCGCGCCGCAGCAACGCCTTGAAGCCCGATGTGTAAAAGCCGCGCCCCGCGCCGATAACGGGGCAGAGCAGCAAAAACTGCGTCAGGGCGTAGAGCAGCGGGCGGTGAGACATATATTCGCGCAAATATCCGCCGAACGGCAGCGGCACGGCCATTATCATAGGTGCCATGGCAAGGTAGAGCAACACAAACGCAAACGCGGCCGCCACAATAAAGCGGGCGCGCAGGCGCGCGTATTCGGCGTGTCTGCGCTCCGCGTCCCCGGCGCTCGCCTGCGCCACGGCGAATCCGGCTTTTTCAACGGCAAGCCGTATATCCGATTGCCGGAGCCGCTGCGGGTCGTAGGTAACGGAAGCCTTCGCGGCGGCAAAATTGACCGACGCTTCCGCCACGCCGCAAAGCTCCCGTATGGCCTTCTCAAGGCGCGCCGCGCAAGAGGCGCAAGACATGCCCGATATAGCGAATACCTGTGTGCGCACAACGACCACCCCCGATTACAATTTACATTTCACCCATGTTGCAGTATATTATGATGTGTACTATGCACATTGGCAAGTACGCACTATTTTGTAAAATAGTACCCGATATGAAACCGGAGGAGGAGCAACATGGACGAAAACTGCCCGGTGGCGGCCGCCCTTGAACTCATCGGCGGCAAATACAAAGCCCGTATACTGTGGCATTTGCTCGATGCCACGCTGCGCTTCGGGCAACTTCGCAAACTTATCCCGCAAGCCACGCCCAAGATGCTGACGCAACAGCTGCGTGAGTTGGAGGAAGACGGTATGCTCACACGCATGGTGTACGCCGAGGTGCCGCCAAAAGTGGAATACTCCCTGACCGCACGGGGCAAAAGCATTCGCCCCGTGCTGCGCGCCGTGTATGACTGGGGAGAGCGCTACTTAAACAGCAAAGGCATAAAGGCGGACTGTTCCATGAACGTCCTTTCCCGCTTTGACAAGGCCGGGGAAAGCCCTTGATGATTGCTCCCGTTTCCGAAAAACCCCTTGACAAACGCGGCTTATGCGAGTATTCTGTATTGCGCGGGCATTACTTGCCCGCGACAGAAGAAAGGAAGGAATGATTGACAACATGGCGAAGGCACTAAACCGCTTTGTGCTCCCGGAAGAGAGGATTCCCGACTCTTGGTACAACCTGCGCGCGGATATGCGGAATAAACCCGCGTCCATGCTCCACCCCGGGCTTTTGCGCCCGATGTTGCTCGAAGAGCTGTGCGGCGTGTTCGCCGAGGAGCTCGCGAAACAGGAATTGGACGATACTTCGGAATATGTGAGCATACCCGGCGGCGTGATGGACTATTACCGCACCTTCCGCCCTTCGCCCCTCTGCCGGGCGCACAGCTTGGAGAAGGCGCTGCAAACCCCCGCGAAAATCTACTATAAGTTTGAAGGCAACAACACCTCCGGCAGCCACAAGCTCAACTCCGCCGCCGCTCAGGCGTATTACGCCCGCGAGCAGGGCCTGAAAGGCGTTACCACCGAGACGGGCGCGGGTCAGTGGGGCACGGCTTTGTCCATGGCGTGCGCCCACTTCGGGCTTGAGTGCCGCGTCTTTATGGTCAAGGTATCCGCGGAGCAGAAGCCGTATCGCCGCGCCGTTATGGAAACCTTCGGAGCGAAAATCGTGGCCTCTCCCTCGGATACCACCAAGGTGGGGCGCGATATACTGGCGAAGAACCCCGATACGGGCGGTAGCCTCGGTTGCGCCATATCGGAGGCTATGGAGACGGCCTTCGGTTTGGAGGGCTACCGCTATGTGCTCGGCAGCGTGATGAACCATGTGCTGCTCCACCAAAGCGTCATCGGTTTGGAGGCAAAGCTCGCCTTGGACGAAATGGGAGAGCAAGCGGATATTGTTATCGGTTGCACGGGCGGCGGCTCCAACATGGGCGGCCTAATGGCGCCGTTTGTGCGCGACAAGCTCCGCCACGGCTCCAAGGTCAGGCTTATCGCCGTGGAGCCCGCCTCCTGCCCCAGCTTCACGCGCGGCAAGTTTGCCTACGACTGCGGCGACACGGGGCGCATGACACCGTTTATCAAGATGTACACGCTCGGCTGCGAGTTTATGCCCGGCGCGAACCACGCGGGCGGCCTGCGCTACCACGGCATGAGCCCCATACTCTCGCAGCTTTATTACGACAAGGTGCTCGACGAGGTGCGCGCCGAGGGGCAGACCGCCGTGTTCGACGCGGCCGTCACGTTCGCGAGGGCCGAGGGCGTGCTGCCCGCGCCCGAATCCGCCCACGCCATACGCGGAGCGATTGACGAAGCTATCCGCTGCCGCGAGGAGGGCACGGGCAAGACCATACTCTTTGGCCTTTCCGGCACGGGCTACTTCGACATGACGGCCTACAAAAGTTACATAGACGGCGCTATGACCGACCACATCCCCACGGACGCGGAGCTTGCGGCGAGCTTGGCAAGCCTGCCGAAAGCGGACTGACGGCAGTGCGAAAGCCCGTATTGTTGGTGCTTGCCGCCGGCATGGGCAGCCGTTACGGCGGGCTCAAGCAGGCCGACCCCGTGACCGAGCGCGGCGAGTTCTTGCTGGACTTCACCATCTATGACGCGTTGCTCGCGGGCTTTTGCAAGGTGGTGTTCGTCATACGGGCGCAGCATGAGGCGCTCTTCCGCGCCACGGTGGGCGACCGGATATCCGCCGCCGTGGCGGTGGAGTACGCCCGCCAAGAGCCGGACGATTTACCGCAAGGCTTTATGCTGCCGGAAGGGCGCGCGAAGCCTTGGGGCACGGCGCACGCCGTGCGCGCCGCCCGCGCCCTCATAGACGCGCCTTTCGCCACGGTGAACGCCGACGACTTCTACGGGCGCGAGAGCCTTGCCTTGGCGGCGGATTTCCTGCGGCAAGACGCGGACGGCGGGGCGATGGTGGCGTTTCGGCTGGAAAACACGCTCACGGACCACGGCACCGTGTCGCGCGGGGAATGTACCGCGCGCGGCGACAGCCTCGTTTCCATTGTCGAGCGGCTGCGCGTGGCGCGTGTGCCGGAGCTCGGCACCGCATGGGAGGACGATTCGCGTACATGGCACCCGCTCCCTCCCGACACCCCCGTTTCCATGAACCTCTTCGCCCTGCCCGCTTCGTTTACGCAATTTGCGGACAGCGGCTTTGAGCGGTGGCTGCAAAGCGCCGATAATCTGCAAAAGGACGAATACCTGCTCCCGCGCGCCGTGGATTCGTTTATCGCCTCCGGCGGCACGGTGAAGCTCCTGCTTTCGCCGGAGCGGTGGTTCGGCGTTACATATCCGCAGGATAAAGACCGGGTGGTGGCGGCGTTGCGCGAAATGAGGCAAGGCGGGCTCTACCCCGAACGCCTGTTTTAGGCGCGTGTTTTAGCCGCGGCGAGAAACTTCTTGTATTCCGCCCCGCCGGCTGATATAATATTCGCAAACGTATAAGGAGTGAGGCATCATGGCTCTTTGCACCACCAAGGAAATGTTTGAGAAGGCATATGCCGGGGGCTATGCCGTCGGCGCGTTCAACGTCAACAACATGGAGATTATCCAGGGCATCACCGAAGCGGCGGCGGAAGAGAAAGCGCCGCTTATTTTGCAGGTATCCGCGGGGGCGCGAAAGTATGCCAAGCACATCTACCTCATGAAGCTCGTGGAGGCCGCCGTGGAAGACACGGGTCTGCCTATCGCCCTGCACCTCGACCACGGCGGCGACTTTGAGATTTGCCGTTCCTGCATAGACGGCGGTTTCAAGTCCGTGATGATAGACGGCTCCAAGTATACTTTTGAGGAGAATGTCGCGCTCACAAAGAAAGTTGTGGACTACGCCCACGAACGCGGCGTGGTGGTCGAGGGCGAGCTGGGCAAGCTCGCGGGGGTGGAAGACGACGTGTCGGTCGCCGATGCCGACGCGCAGTTCACCAACCCCGCCGAGGTGGAGGAGTTCGTTTCCAAGACGGGCGTGGATTCGCTTGCCATCGCCATCGGCACCAGCCACGGCGCCTACAAGTTCAAGCCCGGCCAAAAGCCGCAGCTGCGCTTTGATGTGCTCGAAAAAGTGTCGCGGCGCCTGCCCGGTTTCCCCATTGTGCTCCACGGGGCGTCCAGCGTTATACCGGAGTTCGTGGAGAAAGTCAACCGCTACGGCGGCAAAATGCCCGATGCCATCGGCATACCGGAGGAAATGCTTCGTCAGGCGGCAAAAATGGCCGTGTGCAAAATCAACATTGACTCCGACCTGCGCCTTGCCATGACCGCCTCCGTGCGCGAGCACTTCGCCCTCCACCCCGACCACTTCGACCCCCGCCAGTATCTCACCCCCGCGCGCGACGCCATAAAGGCCATGGTCAAGCGCAAGCTCACCAATGTGCTCGGCTGCGGCGGCGCCGCGTAGCCGCCTGTCAAATCCATCATTAACCGGGAGGTTCTGTGAGTTATGAGCGAAGTATTCTCCGATATTTCCGCCGCCCTGCAAGCGGGCAAGGCGAAAGACGTGAAGGAATTGATTACCAAAGCCCTGGCAGAAGGCGCGGACGCGAAAGACATCCTCGACAAAGGCCTGCTCGCGGGCATGGACGTTGTGGCGGTCAAGTTCAGGGCGGGCGACGTGTTTGTGCCGGAGGTGCTTATCTCCGCCCGCGCCATGAACGCCGGCACGGCGCTGCTCAAAGCCTCGCTGGCGGAAGCCGGCGCGAAGCCCGTGGGCAAAGCCGTTATCGGCACGGTGAAAGGCGACCTGCACGATATAGGCAAGAACCTCGTGCGTATGATGTTTGAGGGCAAGGGCATAGAGGTTGTGGACCTCGGCGTGGATGTGTCGCCGGAAATGTTTATCGAGGCTTGCCGCAACGAAGAGCCGGACATTGTGGCCATGTCCGCCCTGCTCACCACCACCATGGGCGAGATGAAGGCCGTGGTGGACGCGTTTGTGGCCGAGGGGCTGCGCGACAAGGTTATACTCATGGTGGGCGGCGCGCCCGTGTCCGAGAGTTTCCGCGAATCGGTGGGCGCGGACCTCTACGCCGAAGATGCCGCCTCCGCCGCCGAAGCGGCAAAACGCGCCATAACGCAAAAAAACGGCAGCCATTAAAGGCTGCCGTTTTCTGTGCGGAAGAACCATTCGAGAGGTACCCCGTAATGCTCGGACATTTTGTTGAGCATTACGGCGCGCGGTGCCGTGATGTTGTGTTCCCACCGATACACGGTGTTGAGCTTCACGCCGAAGATGTCGCCGGTCTCTCTCAGCGTCTTGCCCTGCCCCGCCCGCAGGCTCCGGATTTTTTCCCCCATGCTCATTGGTGCGTCACCTCCTTTCATTTGGAAGAGTCTTAGGGCGCGCCGCCCTTGTGATTACATCATAAAGCCTGTGGTTACTTGAATGTCAATAGGCATTTTCAGAAAAAATAAAAAAACGGAAACGCTTGCAAATACGGCGTTTCCGTTTTTTCGTGCCCTGCGCGAGACGTGAAAAACTCTCAGGTTACCTGAGAGTCTGATGAAAAAATCTCAGAGCCACTTGTTCTTTTTCATCATCGCGAATATGAACACGCACACTACCACCATGAACCCCAACACGGCGGGGTAGCCCAGCGGCCATTGCAATTCCGGCATAAATGCGAAGTTCATGCCGTATACGCCCACGATAAACGTGAGCGGCGCGAAAAACAGCGTGATTACCGTCAGTTTGCCCATTGTCTCGTTCATCTGCGCGGAAAACTTGCTGTCGTATATGTGCAGCAAGTCGTTGCTGAGTATGTATATGCTCTCGGCGAAGTCGTACTGCTTCATCAGCCGCGCGCTCACGTCGCGGAAATAGCGCGTTTGGTCGCCGGCGAGCAGCTTGTTTTCGTCGAGCAGAATCTGCCCGCCTAAGTAAGACAGCGCGCGTAGCAGCTTTTTGTAGGTGTACGCGGTCTTGCGGAGTCTGCCTATGTCCTCTAACTGCGAGCGGCGCGGGTCGGCGATGAGCATCTCGGCCAAGGCCTCCACCTCGTCTTCCAAGGCTTCAAGCGTTTCGGAAAAGTCCGCCATGAGGTTGTCAAACACAAGGTAGTGCAGATACGCCGGCGAATGTGGGCGGGCGGCGGCGTGGGTCACGGAGGCAATCAATTCGTTGGCGAGCCGTTGCAGGCGGGGGCTTACCGTGTCCGGCAACACGAGCACAAGGTAACTCTGCGCGAAGAACATATTTATCTCCTGCTGCGCCACCGCGCCGTTTACCGTCTCCGCGTATATGAGGCTGGTGAAGTCGTAGCCGCCGTAGTCGGTATGGCGCACGGACTCGTCTATGTCGGTGCATTGGAGTATCGCGTCCTCGTCCCAGCTGAACACGTCCAACATATCGGGCACCTCGCCCGCGTGGCAGACCACAAAGAGCCGCCCGCCCTCCGCCTGCGAGAGCGTGTCCACCCTCTCCGCCTTTTTCCCGTCTATTCTGTACACGGTCATAACACCCACATCCTTTCCGCTACATTTTAGCAAACGCGCCCGCGGTATTCAACCCCGCCGGCCGCCGCCTTTTCGGCGCAAGCAACACCGACGGCGGCCTTCGCCCCGCACATATGGGTGAATCTGTAATCCTTCCTATCGGTGCTGCGGAGTATGCCCCGCAGGGGCGGCGGCTACTTCCTTTTGCTCCTTATGACGAGCCCCGTGACCGCGCCCGCCGCTATTACGGTAATCGAACCGATGATGATATAGAGCCACGCGCCGGGGGCACCGCTATCGGAAGGCGCGCCGGGGGAGGCCGGGGGCGTGTCGGAGGAAGAGGGGGAGGGGCTGTCGCCCGGCGGGTCGTCGCTTGGCTCCGGCGGCTCCGGCGGCTCCGGGGGCTCGGCCGGGTTTTCCGGGTCCCACATAAACATGAGCGCGCCGTCGGACACGCGCTCCATCTTGAGCCAGTTAATCTCGTATGAATTGCCGCCGAGGGTGCCGCGAATGGCGATATTGCCGATGAGGTCCCCGGCGGGCAGGCTGCCGTCTAACTTGATTTCCGTGACGATGGTGTATGTGCCGGCGTTGACCATGCCGGCGTTGTAGTGCGCGGGTATGTATGTGGCCACGAAGTCGGCGGTGCGGCCTATGTTGTGCGGGGGCGTGGAAGTGACCACCCGGCTGTCTGCGGCGGTGTAACTGCCGTTGGTGTTGTCTGTAATCCAGCGCACGCGCACGCCCAAGGTGCCGAGGGCCGTCCAACTGAAGGAGAGGCGGTAGGTTTCGTCTTTTTCGGGCACAAACGCCACTTCGTTGTCAACCTCGTCGGCCACGGCCCACGGCCACGCGTTCGCGTCGTTGCCGAGTATGATGTTCGCCCCCGCCCATGTGTCGCCCCTGTCGAGCGAATAGACGTATACGCCGGGGACTTTGTAATTGAGCATCGGGTCGTCCGCCTCCGAATACGGGTGCGCCTGCAAGTATTCCTCCGGCCAAAGCGCGCCGAGCAGGGCTTCTTTGGCGGTGATTACGCCGTCTGCCGGGGCGTTGAAGAGCAGGGGCAGGCCGCCGCTCTTCCAGCTCGCGCCGTCGTCTGTGCCCCAAAAAGTGACACGTTCAATGATTTTGGGGTTGTCTGTGGTGTTGCCCGGCCCGGCGGCGTATTTTTTGAGGAGCTCGAAGAGCTGCGCGTATTTTTGCGCCTGCTTTAAGGTCTGCGCGTCCGTAAGTTCGCCCGTGTTGGGGAACTCTATGTCTACCTCGGTGAAACTGACGGAAACGCCCTCCAAGCGGGAAAAGAGGGCGACGGATTCCTCCACGCCGCTCATCCTTGTGCCGCTGTTGTAATGCCCCTGCATACCGATGCCCTCGATGAGCGGCTTGCCGTTTGCGCGCGCGGCGGCGTGGCGGTTGTTGATGCTGCGCACCATTTCATACACGGCCCGCGCCTTGTTGGAGCCGTCTAAACCGAAGTCATTGTAATAGAGCTTGCAGTCCCAGCCGTTTTTGTCCACTACCTCGGCGGCTTTGAGGAAGGCCAACTCCACCCATTCCCAGCCGAGCGCCGGATACCAGCCTTCGCCCTTAATGAGCGCGAACTTCCAGTCGGAAGGCATTTCAAGGTTCACGGAGCCGATGGCCTCGTTCACCACGTCCACGGAATACAGTTCCCCGCCGAACTCGCCCAACACGCCTTCTATGTGGGCGTTGAGGTTGGCGAGCGCCGTGTCGCGGTCGAGGGCGGGCGCGTCCCACAGCCATGTGGGCGACTGGGAGTGCCATGTGAGCGTGTGGCCAATCATGTTCACGGCGGGGTTGAGCGAACGCGCCGTGTTGATGGTGCCCCAAGCGTCGCCGAAGGTGAAAGCGCCCTTCACGTTTTGCGTGGAGGAGGGCTTCATGTTGTTTTCGTGCGTCACGGCGTTGAAGTTGTAGGCGATGAAGTTTTTGCGGAGCTCCGTGGAGAAGCGGTCTATGGTGCCGACCATGAAGTAGTCTTTGTATGTTTCCGCGAGCGAGGGGTACTGCTCGTAGCTCAGCCCCGCCTGCGGCAGCTCGGCCGCCCGCGCTCCGGGGGCCGCGGGCAGGGTTATGGCGGCGAGCAGGGCGGCGCAAAGGCAGAGAGCCGGCGCGCGGGTTTTGCGGATTCTTGTCTCGTTCATCCGGTGCGAACCTCCTTGTGTGTTCTCGGCGGTTTTAGCGGGGTGGCTTGGCAATATGATACACCGCTTCGCGGCGGAAGTCAAGGCGGAGGGTGAAGGGCGGATTACGGTTGACAGGGAACGGATAGCAGTTGTTACTTGTTAGTGCCCACAGGGTACAACAACGCCATATCCGCTACCCCTTGATTACGCGAGGTTTCCGGATTTGGCGTTATTATACCCTATGGGAATTAACCACTAATCACTGCCGTCAAGCGCCTGCCGCAGCGCGCGCTCCGCCAAGGCGGGATTGCCCGCGCCGCCGAGTTTGCGCATGACTTGCCCCATTAAGAACCCAAACGCCTTTTGCTTGCCCGCGCGGTAATCGGCAAGCGCGCCGGGCTGCTCGGCGAGCACAAGCCGCGCCGCCTCGGCCGCCTCGTCGCCGCGCAGGCTCATCATCAAGCCCTTTTCGGCGATATACGCGTCCACGTCGGCATCGCGCGTAAACACGGCCTCGGTCACTTCCTTGTAAGCCGCGCGGCTGATTTTTCCGTCGAGCACAAACCCCACAAGCCGCGCGAGCTTCGCCGCGTCAAGGGCGAGGTCTTCCGCCGCCGTGCCGGTGGCGTTGCAGAGGCGCATGACCTCCCCGGTGAGCAACCGCGCGCTTTCCACGGGCTGAGAGGAAAGGGCGCACAGCTCCTCGTAGAGCCGCGCCACATTCCTGTGCGAGGTGAGCACGGCGGCTTCATGGGCGGATAAACCGTGCTCGCGCATATAGCGTTCGCGCTTTTGGTGCGCCATTTCGGGCAGGCTTTCGCGCACGGCGGCAAGCCACGCGGCATCTATACGCAAGGGCAACAAGTCCGGTTCGGGGAAGTAGCGGTAATCCTGCGCGTTTTCTTTGTTACGCATACCGTAAGACACGCCATTGGCGTCGTCCCAACGGCGGGTTTCCTGCGTGATTGCGCCGCCGCTCTGCAATATATCCGCCTGGCGGCGCGATTCATAGTCAATCGCGCGGGCGATGGCCTTAAACGAATTGAGGTTTTTCATCTCGGTGCGCGTGCCGAGCGCCTCGCCCGGCCGCCGCACAGACACATTCACGTCGGCGCGTATGGAACCTTCCTGCATCTTGCAGTCGCATATGTCAAGATACAAAAGCGTGTCGCGCAGCTTTTCAAGGTAGGCCACCGCCTCCGCGCCGCCGCGCATATCCGGCTGCGACACAATCTCCAAGAGCGGCACCCCGCAGCGGTTGAAGTCCATGAGCGTCACACCGTTGTGGTTGAGTTTGCCCGCGTCCTCCTCCATGTGTATCTCGCGTATGCCGATTGTCTTCGGGCCGGAGGGGGAGCAAATCTCCAAGGCCCCGTCGCGGCAAATCGGCTCATAGAGTTGGGAAACCTGATACGCCTTGGGCAAATCGGGGTAGAAATAGTTCTTGCGGTCAAACTTGCAACGCTCCGCGACGGAGCAACCGAGCGCAAGCCCCAAACGCATGGCGTATTCCACAGCCGCGCGGTTTACCGCGGGCAACGAGCCGGGCATGCCGGAACACACGGGACAAACCTGCGTGTTCGGAGCGCCGCCGAAGGCCGTGGAACAAGGGCAAAACAGCTTGGAGCGGGTGGAAAGTTCGGCGTGAACCTCCAAGCCTATTATAATCTCCCAATTCATAAGGCATCGCCTCCGCAGGCAGCGGTGTGGTGGGCGGTGCGGCTTTGATATACGCGCCCGGCGGCAATGAGCTTGCCCTCGGAAAAGGAATCGCCCACAAGCTGGAAGCCAATCGGCAGCCCCTCGCGGCTGAGGCCGCAGGGCAGCGCGGCGGCGGGCAGCCCCGCCAAGTTGACGGACACGGTGTATATGTCGCCCATATACATCTTCATGGGGTCGCCTATGTTTTCGCCAAGGGCGTAGGCCGCCGTGGGCGCCACGGGGGAGAGCAGCATATCGTACCGCTCGAAGAGCTTGTTGTAGGCATCTTTGATAAGCGCGCGTATTTGCAGGGCCTTATTGTAATAAGCGTCGTAATAGCCGGAGGAAAGCACAAACGAGCCGAGCATAATGCGGCGTTTGACCTCCAAACCGAAACCCTCGCTGCGCGAGAGGCGGTATACGTCGGAAAGCGTCTTTGCGGCGGGGCTTTTGTAGCCGTATTTCAGGCCGTCGTAGCGTGAAAGGTTGCTCGAAGCCTCGGCGCAGGCGATGATATAGTAAGCCGGCACCATATAGTCCATGAGCGGCATGTCAAACTCGTCCACCGCCGCGCCCGCCGCCTCAAACTCACGCGCCGCGCCCGCCACGGCCGCCCTCACGTCTTCGTCAATTCCGCGGGCAAGGTAATTGCGCGGCAGGCCGATACGCGTGCCGCGCAGGTTCTCCGGGCGTTGCCGCGAAAAATCAAACGGCGCGTCAATCACGCAAGTGCTGTCGAGGGCGCAGGGGCCGGAGATTACGGAAAGCAGCGCGGCGCAGTCGTCAATATCGCGGGCAAGCGGGCCGATTTGGTCAAGCGACGAGGCGTAGGCGATAAGCCCATGCCGCGACACGGAGCCGTAGGTGGGCTTAATGCCCGTAACCCCGCAAAAGGCGCACGGCTGGCGTATGCTGCCGCCTGTGTCGGAGCCGAGCGCGAGAGGAGCGAGCCGCGCGGCCACGGCGGCGGCGCTGCCGCCCGACGAGCCGCCCGCCACATGGGTAACGCGCCGGGGGTTGCACACGGGGCCGAAAGCCCCCGTCTCGCTCGACCCGCCCATGGCAAACTCGTCCATATTGCACTTGCCTATTACAATCATGCCCGCCGCTTCCAACTTCGTAATCACGGTGGCATCGTATACGGGCACATAACGCTCAAGCATTGCGGACGCGCAAGTGGTGGCCACGCCTTGCGTGGAGATATTGTCTTTCACGGCCACAGGCACCCCCGCAAGCGCGGAGAGCGCTTCGCCGGAATCTATCCGCGCCTGCACGGCCTTCGCGCGCGCGAGCGCCCGTTCGCGCAACAAGCAGAGGAAAGCGCCGTAACGGGGGTTATCGCGCTCCGCCGCGTCAATACAGGCGGCCACGGCTTCGGCCGCTCCCGCCTCGCCCCGGCGAATGGCGGAGCCGAGCTCAAGGGCACTCATGTCAAACAGGGCAATCGCCTCCTACTCCACGGTCTTTGGCGCGATAAACGCCTCGCCGCTTTTCGCGGGAGCGTTCGCCAATATGCGCCCGCGCTCGTAAGAGGGGAGCGCCTCGTCTTCGCGAAAGGCGTTTACGTTGTCAAACGGGTGGCTGCGGGCGGCCACGCCGGTTGTGTCTATTTCGGCGAGCTTTGCCATATAGCTCAGTATTTCCTGCAAATCCGCGCCGAGGCGGCTCTTTTCGCCGTCGGGCAACGCGAGGCAGGATAAATCCTCAAGATACCCCAAGAGCTTATTGTCTATCGTCAAGCGCGCATTCCTCCTTCACGCGTGTATTATAGCACAAAACGCGCCGCCGCGCTACCGTATTTTGATATGCGCCTCGCGCAGCTGCCGCTCGGTCACGGGGCCGGGCGCGCCCATTAAGGTATCCTGCGCGGCGCTGTTCATGGGGAAGGCCGTCACCTCGCGTATGTTTTCCTGCCCGGATATGAGCATCACGATGCGGTCTAAGCCGGGGGCCATGCCCGCGTGGGGGGGAGCGCCGTGATGAAACGCGGCAAACAGGGCGGGGAACTTGCTCTCGATGTCTTCGCGCGTGTATCCGGCGATGGCGAAGGCTTCGAGCATAATATCCGGGCGGTGGTTGCGTACCGCGCCGGAAGAAAGCTCCACCCCGTTGCACACTATGTCGTACTGATACGCCTTTATGTCGAGCGGGTCGGATTGCCGCAAGGCCTCTATGCCGCCCTGCGGCATGGAAAACGGGTTGTGGGTAAACTCTATCGCGCCCGTGTCTTCGTTCCGCCCATACATGGGGTAATCCGTGACAAAGCACATCTCAAACGAGTCCTCGTCGTAAATGCCCAGCCTCGCGCCAAGCTCGGCGCGAAGTTTGCCGGCAAGGCTATCCGCCACATGCGGCAAATCGCAGACGAAAAACAGCACATCGTCTTCTTTGAGGCCGAGGCGGACAGTAAGCTCGTCGCGCTTATCGGCGGAAAGGAACTTGACTATCGGCCCCTTCAGCTCCATTCCCGCAAACACGGAGATATAACCCAAACCCTTCATGCCCAGTTCGCCCGTGGCGTACTCGTGCAGCTTCTCAAAAAACGACTTCGGTTTAGACGCGCACCCGGGCGCGGCAATAGCCCGCACGGGCCCGGCGTGAAACGGCGCGAAGTCCACATCGGCAAAAAACGCGGTAAGGTCTTCTATAATAAGCGGATTACGCAAATCCGGCTTGTCTGTGCCATATCTGAGCATACACTCGGCGTAGGGTATGCGGCGAAACGGCGCGGGGCTGACCCTCTTCGGGGTAAAGCGGGTAAACGTATTATACAGCACGGTCTCCACCACGGCGAACACGTCTTCCTGGGTGGCGAAGGCCATCTCGAAGTCAAGCTGATAAAACTCGCCGGGGGAGCGGTCCGCGCGGGCGTCCTCGTCGCGGAAGCACGGCGCTATTTGGTAATACTTATCGAAACCGGAGACCATGAGCAGCTGCTTAAACTGTTGCGGCGCTTGCGGCAGGGCGTAAAACATGCCGTGGTGCTTGCGGCTGGGCACAAGGTAATCGCGCGCGCCCTCCGGCGAAGAGGAGGTGAGTATGGGGGTGTGGATTTCCACAAAACCCAGCTCCTCCATCTGGGCGCGAAGGTAACGGGTGATATTGGCGCGCAGCAGGATATTGGTGTGCACGGCGGGGTTGCGCAAGTCGAGGTAGCGGTAGCGCAGGCGCACCTCCTCGCGGGTGCGCGCGGATTCGGCGATGTCGAAGGGCAACGGGCGCATAACGGGACCGAGTACTTCGACGGAGGATACAAGCACCTCCACTTCGCCTGTGGCAATCTTGGGGTTCACGGTGTCTTCGCCCCTCAGGCGCAGCTGCCCTTTCGCGCAGATTACCGTCTCGCTTTTGAGCAACGAGACGGCATCCTCGTCGTGTATCACAAGCTGAGTGACACCGTAATGGTCGCGCAAGTCCGCGAATACGATGCCCCCGTGGTCGCGCACGGTATCCACCCAGCCCGCCAATGTGACGCTTTGAGGGACATGGCACGGGCGCAGCTGTCCGCAGGTGTGGGTTCTGTACATGTTCATAGCGTTCCTCCGGTATGTCGGCTGTGGAAAAAAACAAAGGCAAGCACTTTTGCGTCTCCCCCGCAATTTGTGCGCGGAGGAGACGCAAGCAAGCGCTTTATTACGCGGCCTCGCCGCTCAGATTATGCCGAAGAGTATGCGCCCGTAGGACGGGTAGGGCCAATACTTGGTGGCCACAAGCATTTCGAGCTCGTCCACGGTAAGCCGTAGCTCGGACATGGCCACATAGACTTTGTCGCGGTAGAAAGCGGCGTGAGCCAAAAGCTCGTGGGTTTCCTTGGAGTCTATGAGCGTTTTTTCCAGTTCGGCGAGCTTCTTGTGGAGGCAGGCGGTGAGCTTGGACACGGCGCCGAGCAATTGGTCTTCCGGCTCGGCGGCCACGCCGCACTCGGTCTTCAATTTACGGAGTTTTGCCAAGTCGGTTTGATAGCTGATACACGCGGGTATAATGTCGCGGCTGACCATATCAACCATGGTGAGCGCCTCGATGTTGATGGTCTTGCAGTAGGCTTCCAAGAAAATCTCATAACGGGAATGGAGCTCCGCCTCGGAAAAGACATGGTGGCGCGTGAAAAGCTCAAGGCTCTTCTTGCCGATAAACTCAGGCAACGCGTCCACGGTGGTCTTCAAGTTGGAAAGACCGCGTTTCTCGGCTTCCGCGAGCCATTCCTCGGCGTAGTTGTTGCCATTGAACACTATGCGCTTATGGAGGCGGAAAGTGGTCTTCACAATGGCCGCGAGGTCGGCGGTGAAGTTGGCGGATTTTTCCAGAGCGTCGGCAAACACGCGCAACGATTCGGCTATGATGGTGTTGAGCACGATATTGGGGCCTGCGATGGAAAACGCGGAGCCGACCATGCGGAACTCGAATTTGTTGCCCGTGAAGGCAAACGGGGAGGTACGGTTGCGGTCGGTGGTGTCTTTGGGGAAATGCGGCAACACGGACACGCCGATTTCCATCTCGTCTTTGGTCCTGTTCTTGTAATCCGCGCCGGACTCCAACGCCTCCAATATCTCCGTGAGCTCGTCGCCGAGGAACATGGATACCACGGCGGGGGGCGCCTCGTTTGCGCCGAGCCGGTGGTCGTTGGCGGCGCTGGCGCAGGAAACCCTCAGCAGGTCTTGGTAATCGTCCACGGCTTTGATGACCGCCGACAAAAAGAGCAGGAACTGGGCGTTTTCGTGCGGTGTGTCGCCGGGTTCGAGCAAATTCACGCCCGTGTCGGTGGAAAGCGACCAGTTGTTGTGTTTCCCGCTGCCATTGACACCCGCGAAGGGCTTTTCGTGGAGGAGGCACACGAGGTTGTGCCTCGGGGCGATGCTTCGCATTAACTCCATAGTGAGTTGGTTGTGGTCGGTGGCGATATTGGTGGTGGCGAAAATGGGCGCAAGCTCGTGCTGCGCGGGCGAAACTTCGTTGTGCCTGGTCTTGGCGCACACGCCGAGCTTCCACAGTTCTTCGTCCAACTCCTTCATGAAGGCGGATATGCGCGGCTTCAAGCTGCCGAAGTAGTGGTCTTCCAGTTCCTGCCCCTTGGGCGGGCGCGCCCCGAAAAGGGTTCTGCCCGTGTATACGAGGTCGGGGCGCTGCTTGAAGGATTCGATGTCTATGAGGAAGTATTCCTGTTCGGGGCCTACCTCGCTGATGACGCGCGAAGCGGTGGTGTTATTGAAGAGCCTGAGTATGCGCAGCGCTTGCCTGTCGAGCGCCTCCATAGAGCGCAGCAGGGGCGTTTTCTTGTCGAGCGCCTCGCCGCTGTATGAGCAGAACGCCGTGGGTATGCAGAGCGTGCCGTCTTTGATGAACGCGTAAGAGGTGATGTCCCACACGGTGTAGCCCCTGGCCTCGAAAGTGGCGCGCAGGCCGCCGGAGGGGAAACTGGAAGCGTCCGGCTCGCCGCGCACAAGCTCTTTGCCGGAAAACTCCATAATCACCCTGCCGCCGGGCACGGGCGAGATGAAGCTCTCGTGCTTTTCGGCGGTGGTGCCGGTCATGGGCTGGAACCAGTGCGTAAAGTGGGTGGCGCCTTTTTCCAACGCCCATTCCTTCATGGCGTTAGCCACGGAGTTAGCCACGTCAAGCTCTAAGTGCGTGCCTTTGGATATGGTCTTTTTCAGGGCTTTGTAGACCTCCTTGGGCAAACGCGCCTGCATGACCGCGTCGTTGAATACCATGCTCCCGAATAGAGACGGTATATCTTTCATTTGCGTATCTCCTCCCTGCCGACGACTGTCGGCCGCGTATATGGGTTACTCTTCGCCCGGCTCGGAGTCTTGCAGCGCGTCGTAGCCTTCCTCGCCCGTGCGCACTTTGATGACGTTTTCCACATCGGAGACGAATATCTTGCCGTCGCCGATATTGCCTGTGTACAGCACCTGCTTCACCGTGTCTATGAGGGTGCGGACGGGCACCTTGCTGACGACCACGTCTATCTGGATTTTGGGCAGGAGCTGAGCGTCCACGGCCACGCCGCGGTATGTGCGCGCGCCGCGCTGCAAACCGTAGCCGAGCACGTTGGTCACGGTAATGCCGGTAATGCCGATACGGGCAAAGGCTGCGTCGAGCGCCTCGAAGCGGCTTTCTTTGGTGATGATGGTGACCTTTGTGAGCTTTTTGCCCGTGGAAACGTCTGTGACCGGCACGGCGACTTCCGGCGACACGGGCGCGGGGGCGGTGGCGGACACGGGTACCGCGGACGCGGCCGGCAGGAAGTCGGCGTAGCTTGAGCTTTCCATGCCGTGCTCCGTGAAGTCAAGACCCATAATCTCATCCGCTTCGGATACGCGCAGACCGTGGAGTTTCTTGATGGCGAAGAAAACCAAACCGATGGTGAGGATAGTCCAACCGGCGATGGTGACCACGCCGAGCGCCTGTATGCCGAGCAGGCTCGCTCCGCCGCCGTAGAACAGGCCCGCGCCCGTGGCATCGGTGGGGGCGTATGTGGCGAACAGGCCCACGGCCAACGCGCCCCAAACGCCGTTGACTCCGTGCACGGCCACGGCGCCTACCGGGTCGTCCACATGAATCTTGAGGTCAATGACTTCCACGGCGACAACCACGAGCACACCGGCCACAAGGCCGACGATGGCCGCGCCGAACGCGTCTAAGTAGGCGCAGCCTGCGGTAATGCCCACAAGGCCGGCGAGCGCGCCGTTGAGGGACATTGACACGTCGGGGTTGCCGTTTTTAATCCAGGTGTAGAGCATGGTGGACACGGCGCCCACGGCGGCGGCAATGGTGGTGGTCACGAAGATGGCGCCGAGCTCCGAGGGGTCGCCGGCGGCGGCGCCGTTGAAGCCGTACCAGCCAAACCAAAGGATAAACATACCCAAAGCGCCGAGCGTGAGCGAGTGGCCGGGTATGGCGCGGGCTTTTTTCTTGCCGGTCTTTTCGTCTTTGACGTACTTGCCGAGACGGGGTCCGAGGAACGCCGCGCCGATGAAGGCCGAGATACCGCCCACCATGTGGATGGCGGCCGAGCCGGCGAAATCGGTGAAGCCTCTCACGGCAAGCCAACCTTCGCCGTTCCACACCCAACCCGCTTCAACGGGGTAGACGAACGCCGTGATGGCGATGCTGTAAAGGCAATAGGCGGAGAACTTGGTGCGCTCGGCCATGCCGCCGGAGACGATGGTGGCGGCGGTGGCGCAGAAGACGAGGTTGAAGATGAAGTCGGAGTAGTCAAACTCTCCCCAGTCGAGGAAGACGGAGAGGTCGGGCACGCCGATGAAGCCGTTGTGCTTGGCTGACATCATAATCGTGTAGCCGATGAGGAGGAAACAGATTGTGCCCAGACCGAAGTCCATGAGGTTTTTCATGAGGATGTTCGCCGTGTTTTTCGCTCGGGTGAAGCCCGCTTCGAGCATGGCAAACCCGGCGTTCATAAAGAACACCAAGGACACGCCCACTAGGAACCAGTAGCCGTTTGCCAGCTCATTGCCGATTTCTCTCGCGATTTCTTCCATTTGCATACACCTTCCCTTGAAAAAATGTGACGCTGCGGACAGGTATGTCCACAGCGTCATTGCTGCTCACAAGAGCATTATGAACTAAGCGTGAACGTTTGTCAAGCGTTTTTTCAGAGTTTTTTTATTCTGTCTGCCGCATCCCGGGCGGACTCGTTGTCGCAGAACGCCGAAAAGCGGAAAAACCCTTCACCGCCCGAACCGAAGCCCGCGCCCGGAGTGCCCGCGATGTCGGCGTTTTCGAGCAAGTAGTCGAAGTATTCCCAAGAGTTCATGCCGTCGGGGCAGGCGCACCACACATAGGGGGAGTTGACCCCGCCCGTGTGCCATAAGCCCTTCTTTTCAAGCGCCTCGGCAATAACGCGGGCGTTTTGCAGGTAATAGGCGACCTGCGCGTCCGTCTGTTCCAAGCCTTCCCGGGTAAACACCGCCTGCGCGCCGCGTTGCACCACATAGGCCACGCCGTTGAACTTGGTGGTCTGCCGCCGCAGCCACAGCTTATTGAGGCTCGCGCCGCCCCGCGTGAGCGCCCGGGGCACCACCGTGTAGCCGCACCTTGTGCCGGTAAAACCGGCTGTCTTGGAAAGCGAGCAAAACTCAATGGCGCATTTGTCCGCGCCCGGTATCTGATATATGCTCGTGGGCAAATGCGCCTGCCGCACAAAGCGCTCATAGGCGCTGTCGAAGAGTATAACGGCATCGCCGCGCAGGGCGTAATCTACCCAAAGCGCCAGTTGCTCCTTGGTGTACACCGCGCCGGTGGGGTTGCCCGGCGAGCAGAGATACACGATATCCGCGCGGGGGGCGCGGGAAGGCAACGGCAGAAAGCCGTTGGATATATCGCCGGTGATGTAGGTAATGGGGCGACCCGCCATCACGTTGCTGTCCACATACACGGGGTACACGGGGTCGGTAATCAGCACGGTGTTGTCGAGCGCGAATATATCGGGCATATTGCCGAGGTCGCTCTTGGCGCCGTCGCTGATGAAGACCTCGTCCGCGTCGAGGTTCACGCCCTTCGAGGCGTAGTAGCCGCACACGGCTTCGCGCAGGAAGGCGTAGCCCTGTTCTTCGCCGTAACCCCGAAACGTGCCCGCGCAGGACATCTCGGCGGCGGCGGCGGACATGGCCTCGGTGACAACGGGCGCAAGCGGCAGCGTGACATCGCCGATACCGAGCCTTATAATCCGGCGTGTGCCGCCGCGCGAAGCGTGCGCGCGGATTCTGGCGGCAATGTCGGAAAATAGGTAGCTCTCGTGCAGGGCGGCGTAGTTGCGGTTGACGTTCATGCGCTCACTCCTTCGCGGCCGCCCGCACCAAACCCAAAAACAGCGGGTGCGGCCTGTTTGGGCGGCTCTTAAACTCGGGGTGAAACTGCACACCCACAAAATAAGGGTGCCCCGGCAGCTCGACAGCCTCCGCCAAATTGCCGTCCGGCGACATACCGCAGACCACAAGACCGTGCCGCTCCAACGCGGCTTTGTAGTCGTTGTTAAACTCGTAACGGTGGCGGTGGCGTTCGCTGATATGCCCGCCGCCATATAGGGTGTGGAGCAACGTGCCCTCCTTGATTACACAGGGGTACGCGCCGAGGCGCATTGTGCCCCCGCTGCCCTGCAATCCCGCCTGACCGGGCATGAGGTCAATGACGCGGTGGGGCGAGGCGGCGTCGAACTCCCCGGAATGCGCGCCCTCCAACGCGCAAACGCCGCGCGCGTACTCAATCACGGCCACCTGCATGCCTAAGCAGATACCGAGATAGGGAATACCGTTGATACGGGCGTGGCGGCAGGCGGCAATCTTGCCCTCAATGCCCCTGTCGCCAAAACCGCCGGGGATAATCATGCCGTCTATATCGGCCAAGGCCTCGGCGGCGTTAGCGTCGGTAATGGTTTCGCTGTCCACCCACATAATCTCCACATCCGCGCCCGCTTCAAAGCCGGCGTGGTTGAGGCTTTCGATAATGGATAGATAAGCGTCGCGGAGTTTGACATATTTGCCCACCACGGCGATGGTTACTTTCTTCTCGCGCGTGGCGATTTTCAGGGCCAAACCGCGCCACTCGGCAAGGTCCGGCTCCGGCGGGGAAAGCGAGAGCTCGCGGCAGACCACCCTGTCAAGCCCGTTTTCGTAGAGCATGAGGGGCGCTTCATAAAGCGAGGAGAGCGAGATGTTTTCAATCACGCAGTCCGGCTTCACGTTGCAAAAGAGCGAGATTTTGTCTTTTATGCCGCCGCTCAAAGGTTCGTCCGCGCGCGCGATGATGACGTTGGGCGAAATGCCCAAAGCGCGCAGCTCTTTCACGGAGTGCTGCGTGGGCTTGGATTTGTGCTCGCCGGAGCACTTCAGATACGGCACGAGCGTGACATGTATAAACAGGCAGTGTTCGCGGCCTTTTTCCAACGATATTTGCCTGATGGCCTCCAAAAACGGCTGGCTTTCTATGTCGCCCGTCGTGCCGCCTATCTCCGTAATCAGCACGTCGGCGCGACCGTTATCCGCGCCTTGGTATATAAAGCTCTTGATAATCTCCGTGACGTGGGGTATAACCTGCACTGTGCCGCCCAAATAGACACCGGCGCGTTCGCGTTCCAGCACGGTCTGGTAAACCTTGCCGGAGGTGAGGTTGCTGAGTTTGGTGAGGTTTTCGTCGGTAAAGCGCTCGTAGTGGCCTAAGTCAAGGTCCGTCTCCGCCCCGTCGTCGGTCACAAACACCTCGCCGTGCTGAAAGGGGTTCATTGTGCCGGGGTCCACGTTCATGTACGGGTCGAGCTTTTGCGAGACGACCTTGAGGCCGCGCTGCTTGAGCAGCCTGCCCAGCGAAGCGGCGGTAATGCCCTTGCCCAGTCCGGAGACCACGCCGCCGGTAACGAAGATATACTTCGTCAGAAACTCACCCCCCATATCCGTCCTGCGGATATATTACCGCATATCCGCGCTTTTGTCAAATAATTCGATAAACCGCCGTATCGCTTCCGTTTGCTTTGCCCATTCCTTCTTTTTGGGCTTTTGGGCGGAGCCGCCGCCGGTTGCGCTTTTTGTTTTTTTCGCTTGCGTCGTGTCGTATTTTTCGCGCCATTTGAGCGGCTCGTCCGCTATGCTCCTGTATATATCCACCACGTCTATCCACCACGTCGCCCACGCCGAAGAAGGCGAGCGACTCGGCGAGCGAGCCGCGTAAACAGAGGTTGCCGCCCGCGCCCGAACCGCCCGCGATTGCCAGCATCTCCCCCGGCTTCGCACATAGGCTCACGCCGTCGTAAATGACCTTTTTGCTTGTTGCGCGGCATGGGCTTGCGTCCCAAAGGTATTGACATTGACAACGGCATTATCAGGGTACGCGGAGCCGTTGTGCCAAACAAGCGCGGCAGGTTGACACGGAAAGAGGAAAACAAGAACGCCGCGTCGGGGCGTGGCGTTCACTTATTTATCCCCGAACTAAAAACGGCGTTGACAAATAGCGGCGGGCGTGTTATGCTGTGTACTGCTGACGGCGCACGCAAGCGCATAAGCGCCATTTGCGAAGCAAACGGGCTTCCGAGGGTGGGTTTCCGTAGGTTGCGTCACGGTTTTGCGTTGCTTGCCTACCGTTTGCAAATCCCCGAACACTATGTTACGCAAATCGGCGGGTGGAGCGATTGCGACACGCTGAGGCGGGTTACGCTCACTTGGCAAAAAAGAGTATGGCGAAGAAGGCCGGCTTTCTCGAAAATGCCAATTAAAGTGCTGACAGCCCCGAAACCCTTGCAGCGCAAGCACCTTTAGCTCAGTTGGTAGAGCAGCTGACTCTTAATCAGCGGGTCCACGGTTCGAGTCCGTGAAGGTGTACCAAAAGGAAACCCCCGTAACCGCAAGGGTTTATAGTAACGGCGATGTATGTTAAACCCTCGCGGGGATTGCCGTGAAGCCCGTTCTTCACGGCGTTTCCCGTCTTGCGGGCATCTACCCCGCGATGCCCCCGATGAAGTTGTAGTGGATGTCCGCTCCACTCGTGTTGCGGCGGTCCTGACAGTAGCCCTGTTGCAGATACTGTCTGATTGCCGTCTTCGGTATATCTATATGTTTCAGGTCCTCTACTGTAATTACATGGTCCGCATATTGTATTGACTACGACTGTACCGCCTTTTTTGGGAATAGGGCGATATTCAATCACAACACAATGAAACCATAGCTTTGTTTCGTTTGTTTTTATGTTTCTGTATATTGATGTAGATTTGTTAGTTGATGCTTGTGTCGGGCTTACGGTATAGCCGCTTGGCGGGGAAAATTCTTCTACGAAATTATTACCATTATCGGACCTAAATGTTGAGTCACGTGTGCTATCAATACTTCCATCGGCTTTGTACGTTATGTATCGCCACCCGTAATACCATACGGTTCCGTCTTCATGGCTATACACCCAGTCTGAGCCTAACTCGCCATCCGGTACGGTAACTTGAGTATCGGCATAGACCGAAGGAGCAAGGGGAAGTAGCAGGGATAATATTATCAGTAATACTGATACTCTTTTCAGTTGTTCTTTCATGATTATTTCCTCCTTTTCAAAATAAATAAACGGGCAAGCTATAACCTTGTCCGTTTATTGTGTGTGAGAATGCGGTATTTGATGTGCGATGCCGCTCAATCCGGTATTTTGATTATGCTCATTGGCGAATTGTCTTCGTTTACTTCCCCGGTAAGAGAATTATAATTGAAAGATGCCACATGATAATATTCTATGTATGCCCACGGGCTGTTTTGGCTATCGTGTTTTTGTCTCAAATACTCTTCATAAGTTTCCGCAACACCCCAAATGTATCCTTCGGGCAATACCGTAGTGAGATAATATCTGGCTATGCGGCGATGCAGTTCTGTTGTATATTTCAGACGTATTGTTCCACCATATAAAACTTCTTTTCTTTCGTAAATAAATGTTTTTTCAACGTACACTTCTTTTTCGCCGGGATTATTCTCGTAACCTTTTACAGTAATTGCTCCGAGAAAATCAGGGTCAAGAAACTCTTCCGGGCATCCCTCGCCAGCCACTATATAGAGCACAGCTTTATATGTTTTCGGCGATGGTGACGGGCTTGGGCTGGGTTTCACGCTTGGTGAGGGGCTGGGGCTTGGTGACGGTGACGGCGAGGGCGAAGGTGACGGGCTGGGGCTGGGTGATGGTGACGGTGATGGTGACGGTTCGGGTTCGTCAATGCTCACAAATAAACCGCCTTCCGACGGCGAGGGGGTTTCTTCGGGCGGGTTGGAGGGGATGTCTTCCGAGGGTTCCGGGTCTGATGGTGACGGTGACGGCGAGGGCGACGGTGAGGGTGAGGGTTTGAGGGTCGGCATGGTCTGCGACACGGAGGGAGGGGGCTGTATGTGTGAGAGGTCGTCTTCGGGTATGGGCGGTTCGGGTTTGAGGGCGAAGTAGCCTACGACGGCAAGGG
>JAIRWH010000015.1 GCA_031253545.1 Oscillospiraceae bacterium | reverse complement strand
AGCGGCGGGACACCGTATTCGGCAAGGACACAGGAGTTTGTGGACGCAATCCACAACGAGGTCAGCGATTGATAATCGCCCTGTTCGCCTTAGTCGGCCTCTTCTTCGGCAGTTTCCTCAACGTCTGCATACTCCGCATACCCGAAGGCAAAGACATAGTAAGGCTCCCCTCAAGCTGCCCGCTTTGCGGCAAACGCCTGCGCTGGCACGAGCTTATCCCGGTGGTGAGTTACGCGGCGCAAAGGGGCAAGTGCAAAGGCTGCAAGGGCAAAGTATCGGCTCAATATCCCCTTATTGAGCTGACGAACGCCGCCTTGTGGGTCTTGGCGTACCTCGCGTCCGGCTTGGACGCGCACACAGGCCTGCTGTGCCTGCTCGGAAGCGCGCTGCTCGCCGTGGCGATGATAGACGCGCGCACGGGCGAGATACCCCCCGGTATCAACATCGCAATCGCCGCGCTCGGCGCGGCAAGCCTCGCGCTTGATTACCCGAATTGGCCGGAATACGTAATCGGCGCGGGGGCTGTCAGCCTGCCGCTCCTTGCCGTGTGGTTCGCCACGAAGGGCAGGGGTATCGGCGGCGGGGACATCAAACTCATGGCCGCGTGCGGGCTGGCGCTCGGCTGGCGGCTGTTGCTCCTCGGTTTCTTCGCCGGGTGTGTGCTCGGCACGGTTATCCACATCGCGAGGATGGTGTTCGGCAGGGCGGGCAGGTCGCTCGCGTTCGGGCCGTATCTCGCGGCGGGCGTGTTCGCCTCGGCGCTTTGGGGTCGGGCGCTCATGTCTTGGTACCTATCACTTTTCTGAAAGTTTGTGACAAAAGTATGGCTATCAGACTGAAAGACATCCTCGGAAAAGGCGCGGGCGCGGGCGCGCGCGCCGGAGTAGGCATGCAGCTTGGCGGCAAGCTCACCAAGCGCTTTGCCGTGGGCACCCGTTTCCTCAACATCGAGGTGGACGACGACGTGGTGAAGGTCTGCGAGACCGTGAAGGTGGGCAATTCCTTCCGGCTCGGCGGCGCCTTCCTGTTTCAGACACCGCCCGGCTGTGTGGACGACGGCCAGGTGACCGACCCGGAGACGCTCGCGGCGGTGATGACGCAGGAGTTAGAGGAATACCGGCTTTCCAAGGTGAAGAAGGCAATCTTCACGGTAATCTCCGGTAAGATACCCACCCGCGAGGTTACGCTGCCGCCCGTGCGCGAGGCGCGCATAAAGTCGCTCATCGAGCAGAACGCCACGGAGTATTTCCCCATTGACCTCAGCAAATACAGGCTTTCTTACGGTATGCTCACGGCGAACGAGGGCGAGGAGAAGGGCAGCAAGCTGCTCGCCATGGCCGTGCCCCTCTCCGTGATAGAAAGCTATGTGCGCTTTGCCGAGGCCGCGGGCTTGGAGATACAGGCCGTGGACTACGGCGGCAACAGCCAGTACCAGGTGGTGCGCGCCTGCCGGAGCGAATCGGTTATCATGTGCGTGGACGTGGGCTGCACCCATACGTTCGTCACCATCATGCTGCGCGGGAGGCTGCTGCTCCAACGCAGCCTGCCGTTCGGCGGCTCGGACTACATAGAGAACTTCATTGACGAAAAGACCAAGGGCGAGAGCAACGGGTATGTGAAGACGTTGGACAAATACAGCGAGCCGCTCGCCACGCTCATTGAGAAGGGCGCGCTCACCGACGAGGACACGCGCAGCGCGCTCTCGCGCATTATCAACGGCATAGACCGCAGCTTGGAGTTTTACCGCACCACCCGCCAGGACGCGCCCATTGAGGAAGTTATCATCACGGGCACATGCGCCCACCTCGCGGGGCTGAAGGAGGCTGTGGCCGAGGCCACGGGGGTGGACAACACCAACTGCTTTTCGCATACGCGCTATATACACCTCTTCGACGGCAACGCCGGGGCGCTCACGGCCTGTTTCTCGGCATACGGTAGCTCCGTGGCCCCCGTGGACTTTTTGCCGGAGCAATATAAGCAGGGCAGGTCCAAGAGCAAGCAGAAGGAGGCGAGCTTGGTCACCGGCCTCGCCGTGTTCGGGCTTGGCGCGGTGGGCGCGGCGGTGCTCTCCATCATGGCGCTGTCTGAATATAACTCGCTGTCCGACGAAAAGGCCACCATGGAGCGCAGGATTACGCAGGTGCGCTATGTGGAGCCGCTGTATGAGGAGTACCTGCTCTATTCCGAGGCGGCGGGCGGTTTCCTTGTGCTCGACGCGGCGATGAGGACGAACAACGAGGGGCTTGTGGCGTTCTTCGGGGAATTGGAGCAGAAGATGCCATCGTCTATACTGCTGCTGACGGCGGTCTGCACGGAGACGGGCGTGGTGCTCAACGTGCAGGTGCCCACCCTTGAGGCGGCGGCGAAGGTGCTCGTGGCGTTCCGCACCTTCGAGTCCTTAGCTATTGTGGATACCTCCGCCGTGACCGACAACACCGACGAGACGGGTTTCCGCTATTACACCTTCGCCGTCAACTGCGCCTACGGCGAGAACCCGTGGGTCAGCGCCGCGCCCGAGCCGGAACCGAGCGGCGAGCCGGGCGACACGCCGAACGAATGAGCCGGAGGTAATGTGATATTATGAGTATAGCCAAAAAAGACGTGAACCTCATACTCATCGTGTTGGGCGTGGCCTTGGCGGCCCTTGCGTATTTCCTTGTGTATAACCGCTACACGGCCCGCTCCGAGACCCTGCAGGGTGAGATTAACTCGCTCAGGCCCGTGCTCGCGGACCTTACCGCGAAGGACGAGCAAGCGCCCCACTACCGCGCCACCATAGACCTGTCTAAGGCCACGATTCGCGACGGTATGCGCGGGTACGCCACGGACACGCGCCCGGAGGACCTCATAATGTACGCTGTGGAGCTGGAAGAGCGGCTTGGGGTCACGGGTTCCGGCCTGGCGTTTACCGCCCCCGCCGCCGTGGTGAGCGTGCAGGGGCTTACGGGCGCGGAGGGCGAGGAGCAGTTTGAGCAGCTCACCGCCTACCGCGTGGGTATGAGCATGAGCTGCCGCGTGACATACGAAAAGCTCAAGGAGCTGATTGACTACTTCTACCTCACGAGCTCCAACACGTCGCTCGATTCCGTGAGTTTGAGCTACAACTCCGAGACGGGGCAGCTTTTTGCCAATATAGTGGTGCAGAAGGCGTTCCTCACATCGCACCACGACCCGTATGAACAGACGTATGTGCCCGATATGCCCACGGGCGCGCCCAACCCGTTTGGCACGGTGCTCGTGCCGGAAGAGGTGAACCTGACGTGAGGCGAAAGGCGGACGAGAGGGGCTTTACATTGGTGGAGATGATGGCCGCCGTGGCCATACTCGCCTTGATTATTGTGCCGCTCACCCGCGCCTACTTAGCCTCCTCCGCCACCACGGGCAAGAGCCACGAGCTTTCCGGGGCCAACTTGGCGGCGCAGAACATTATTGAGAACATCAAGGCCGTGGGCGCGGACAAGTGGAAGAGCGACAACGCGGACAAGCTCTCCGGCGCGCTTGGGTTTGAGTTTAACGGGTATCAGTCCGCCGGGCTTTTCTACGACTTGGAGGTAATACTCGACCCCGCCCCCTACGCCGCCATAAACGCCGACGCTATCACCGACTACACCCGCATGGACGGCATAGGCGCGCAACCCAAGGATGTGAACGAAAACCCGGATATGCTGGTGGAGGATTACATCGCCCTTGAAAAGCTGAGCACGCTTGACTCATACACGGGAACGCCAATGGGCGGCCTCTACGACCATCAGGTGGCTGTGCCGGTAAACGAGGACGGGAAGACATATACCCGCACCATCACGCTCCTTGCCTTTAAGTCCGGCGACAGGATATACATCAGCGCCCGCTATGTTTACGAATACAGGTTTGAGTTTGAGGTGGAATACTACATCGGCGATGATGTGGCTTCGACGAGCAACACACAGACCAAGGTCATAAGAACCGCGGACGACCAATACGAGCATGTCTTCTACGAGGAGGCCGACACCGGCGACCCGCTCTCGATATATTACTGCTACCTGCCCCGCTACGAGAACAACGGAAGGCCGGATACCATCCTCATACGCAACGGTATTGGGGCGTACGCGGGCGTGAGCGGGCTTACGTTCTTTATTGCCAAGCAGAAACACGAGCTTGAGGACCCCTTGTTGGAGTTCGGCTACAACGCGCTCATCAACCGTTACTACACCACGGGGTTGGGCACGCAGGGCCAGGCGAAGGTGTATACCAACTTCAATGTGACCCAGGACGGCTCCGACACGATTCCGTCTTGCGAATTGCGGTATTACACGTCGTCCGGCGACACCGGCACATACGATTCCTCCCGCAACCCCCGCCCCGCCAACGCCACGCGCCCCTGGCCGACGCTCACGGGGGAATTGGTTTCGCGCACCGCCAAAGACCGCCTGCTCGCGGTTACGGTCATTGTCAGCAGAAACGGCAGGCAAATCGTGACCGTGACCGGCTCGCAGTTAGATTAGGAGGGCGGAGATGAAGATGATTAACGCCCGCGCGCGCGATAACCGCGGCTCCGCCACGGTGACCGTGCTGATTGCGCTTGCGTTCATCACGATACTCGGCTCCGTGCTCCTCTTCATCACCTATACGGGCTACCGCATAAAGGTGGCCCAATACCACGCGTATCAAAACTTCAGCCGCGCCGAAATTGCCTTGAACGAAATAAAGGCGGGCGTGGGTCACATAGTTTCCGACTGCATAGCCGAGGCCTACACGGAAGTCATGGCGGATTACCAAATGGGTATGGATATAGAAAGCGCCTTTTTGAGAAAGTTTACCGAAAAGCTCCTCAAATATGAGATTATCTCCGGCGTTTCAAGCGCGCCCCTGTTCCCGGACCTGCCCCTTGAAGCCGCCGTCATCGCCCTCATAGAAAGCGGGGGTTTCTGCCAATACGACATCGCCCAGCTTGTGAACAATGTGCCGGGGTTTGATAACGACGGCGGGAGGGTGACCGTGACCGGCGTGACCGCCAACCCGTTGGCCGTCATCACCCCCGGTTCCGGCGGGCGGATAATATTGCAAGGCATTGTGGTCACCCACACCACCGACGATTCATTCACCACCACCGTGACCAGCGATATAGCCATAGCCAAGCCCACCTTCGATTACGTCAGCTCCCATTACTCCATGAGCGGTATTCCCGACTTCGCCCTCATTGCCAAGGAACAGCTCGTGGCCAGCTTGGGTTCGTATACCATTACCGGCAACGCCTACGCCGGGGCGGTGCAGGTCTTCGGCAGCCCCAATGGGCTTACCTTTAAGGAGGGCACCGCCGTGGTGGGCGGTTACGTGGGCATCGGCGGCGCGTATGTGGACGGCGACGTGACCGTGAGGGGCAGCTTCACCATAGACACAACCGCCTCCTTATGGGCAAACCGCCTTATTGTGGAGGATTTCGGGCGCTTAGAGCTGCTCAACGCCGCCTATATTGCCGACGACTTAGACCTGAGGGGCAACAGCGCGTATGCCCGAATTAGGGAGCGTTATTACGGCTTCGGCACGGGCGGCTTGGCATCCCAAAGCAGCGCCATTGTGGTGAACGGCCAAAACACCACGCTCGACATGAGCGGTATCCGCACGCTTCAGCTTGGGGGGCAGGCGCTCATTAACATCAACGAGTACGCCACGGGCGCTACTGTGCCCATGGGTCAGTCCATAGCGGTGAAAGGCGACCAGCTTGCCTACTTGATACCCCAACACGCGATTGCGGGCGGTTCCAACCCCGTGGTATTCCAAAACGACGACCCGCCCACCTTCATTACCAACAGCGAGGGCGTTATCAGCATTGACCTCGACAAAGCCGTGGACCTTTCGGCGGAGCTTTGGCCGGGCACACCCATAAGCGACTACATCGCCTCCAACTCCGGGGTGCAGCCCGTGCTCAAGCCGTTGGGCTCCACGGGCTATACCATGCTGTATTTCTTCATGCGTTTCGACGACAAGAGCAAAGCGAACGAATATTTTCTTGACTATTTCGGCAACAACAAATCCTCGGTGCGGGCGTATCTCGAACAGTATTTCAGCGTGTACAGGACGGCCGGGCTTATCACGTCGGGCGCTTATATCTACAACTGGGACAGCGAGGCTTCCGACGAGGTGGAGCTGCTCTGGCGCAACGCGAGCGTTTCCGCCGAATACGCGAGGGCATACGACAACCGCCGCCGCACCCTCTCTTCGAGTATCCCCGCCCCCGACGGCGTGACACCCTACGAATATGTGGTGAACACCGACATGATGGACGCTTTGCCGAACGGCACAACCTTGCTGTTCTACGACGGTGTCACCCCCGTGGCGGCGGTGTATAAAGGGGTGGCGAACCCTGCGACCACCGGGCTCAGCGCCGTGATTTCAAGCGGCGACATCACCGTGAGCGGCGCCTTTACGGGGCTTGTGATATCCGGCAAAAACATCAGCGTGTCGGGCAATATCACCAAAGACCGCGCTAAGGTGCTGGCCGCCCTCAAGGCCACAAACGCGCAGGGCGAAACCTTCGCCTCATATCTCAGAAACGTGGGTGTGGACGATTCCAGCACGGGCAACCCCGCTTGGGACATGGACGCGCTGGTATTCTACGACAACTGGAGAAGAAGCTGATGAGGACACGACGCGCCGGGGGCAACAATAAGGGCTACACCTTGGTGGAAATCATGGTGGTGGTGGCTATCCTTGCCGTGGCGCTCACGTATACGGGTATGTCCATAGCCCTTGTGGTTACCACCAACGTGCGTAAATGCGCCAACAACATGAACGCGCTCATATCACAAGCCCGCGTCAACACCATGTATAAGGTGGAGCCGTCCGTTACCTTCCGCGTTTCCGGCGGCAGCATTATCGGCGATTACTACGAGGGGGGCACGCGCAAGGAGTCCAAGGAAATGGGCTCGGCCGGCATTTCCGTGACCGTGGAATACGACGGCGGCAGCTTCACCCTCACGGACGGCGGCACTCCCGTGAACATAGCCTTCACCCGCGGCACCGGCGCGCTCAAAGAAGGGGGCTCGCCGCGCAGCTACACTAAATGCACGGCGATTCGGCTGACGCGCGGAAACAGCGCCTACTCTATCATCATCTCTCCCGCCACGGGCAAACACGAAATCGAATTGGGGTGACGACCTGCCATGAAAAATAAACGCGGCAACGGCGGCTTCACGCTAATTGAGCTGCTCGTGAGTTTCGTTATCCTCGGCGTTGTCAGCACGGGTTTGGTGGCGCTCATGACGGCCGGCTCCCGCACCTTCCGCAACGTCTCCAACACCTCCGACGTGCAATACGAATGTCAGGTGGTTTTATCGCAAGTGGCGGAGCATATCATCAACTGCAACGGCGGCATCGCCGTTGTGGGCACACTTTCCAACGGCATATACAGGGGCGGCACCCTCTATGTGGTGGACAGGGACGGCACCACCACCGCCTTCACCCGTTCGGGCAGCAATAATTTCATGCTCAACGGCGACGTCCTCTCCGAAATAGTCACCACCTTTACCGCGGAATTGACCGCCCCGCTTGACGACTGCGCGGAGGTGACGGTTACTATGACCTTCACCAAGGGCAACCGCACATATACGGGCACCCAGATTATTTCACAGCGCAATAAGCTCGTGTATGAAAACGACATTACAAGGCTCAGAACCAAGCTCGGCAACCTGTATCCGCCGTGACCGTGACCGTGACCGTCACCGTCTTCGTAAGGCGACCCGGGCGCTTAGGGTTCGCGCCGCGACTGCCTGAATTACACAGCAAGGAGGGCAAATATGATGAATAGGGTCCGTAAAGTTCGCGCCGCGCTCAAACCCCTCGCCCGCAGGGGGGCTTGTTTCGCGCTTGCGGCGGCTTTGGCCGTGTTTCCCGCCGGCAACATCTTGGCACCCTCCGCCTCCGCCGCCGACGCACATTCTTTCAGCGCCATAGAAGGCATTAAAGAGGCGCTTGCCATCGGCAGCCCCTTTACGATTCTTGAAATCGTGCCCGGCAACGCGCAGGATAGCGCCGTCTTCGGCTTCTACATAGCCGGCAGCGAGCCGCTGAACGGCTACGACCCCAACGGCGCGAACGGCTGGAAACGCGCCCTGCAAACGATGGTCGGCTCGGATTACAGAACGAGCTACATGAACGGTATTCTGACCGGCCTGCAAACCGGGGGCATCATTGGCGACGGCAGCGGCAACGCCCCGGTTACGGGCACGGGCGAATACAGAGAATACTTCCCGTGGGAGACCTTCCCCGGCAGCGCCACGCAGCTTTCGTTGGTGCAGACGATTGCCGGGGGCCGCTTGGTGGCAAGGACGGAAGAGACAGAGGCGCACGGCATGTTCAACCCGCAGGCGGGCGGCGGCTACGAGCAGAAGCACAGCTTCGCCCCGGCCGGGGCGGGAGACAACCCCGCCGTGGTATTGTACGCGCAGGCCATAGACGGCTTTGTGTTGGGCGACCCGGAAACGGGCGACACGGTTTTCTTCTACAACCCCACCTTCGCGCAACTTGACACCTCGCCCCCCGACGACGACGAGCATGTGATTGACGGGGTGGCCTGGGAGCAAGTGAGCGACACCACGCCGCTTTACAGGAAGGTGTTGGTCGAGCCGCCCGCCCCCGAAGAGCCGGAAGAAGGCGAAGAGGAGCCGGAAGAGCCGGAGGAGCCGGAGGAGCCGGTGTATATATTCGTGTATTGGGGCACGAAGGAAACGGGCGTTTCCACGGGTATGGAGCTGTATGTGGTGACCGCCACGGGAGCGCCGAGCGAGAGCTACGACGAGCTCTCCGCCCCATACGCCGCCGTGGGTTCTTCCTTTGTGCTTGCCGAGGAGGCGGGCGGCGAGTATTACGATAAGACCCCTTACTTCAAGATAGACAACTCCGCTTTTGAGTATAAGGGCCTTGGGGAAGGCACCCACACCTTTGTATACGACCCCTACTCCGCCGAGACGGTCAAGGTCAGTTACAGCTCCGTGTATTATACGGTGGGCATCGCCAACGATAACTGGTTCCTGCGGTATGTGCTCGACACGCCCGGCGGCGGCCACACCACGACCGACGGCGGCACCGCCTCGCTTGCCGCCCTCAGCTCGAATATCAGCGTGACCGTGGCGGCGGCAAGCGACCCCGCCTTGCAAGGCAAGATAGACACCGCCAACCTCGTGGTGGCCCACGGCTCGCTCCCCTCCGCCAACTTCTCCGGCACCCCCGCCGTTATACTCGGCGCGGAGAGCAACTACATTCCCGACGAACAGGGGGACAAATATTACTCCGAGTTTTCCATGGACGAGCTGAACACCCCGTTTAGCGCGTGGCCTTCGGGGCTTGAAGCGGTGTGGAGCAATGTGACGCTTGAAAACACGCTCCGCGAGGCGCAGGGCGTGGAGCCGCTCCCCGTGCCGGAAAACAAAGAGGACATCACCCCCGCCATGGTTATCCGCCATATCATCGCCGGGGCGCGCGTGGAAAACAAGTGGAGCAGAATCAATGTGCTGGAGATACAACCCGGCGCCGGGAAGGTGCTCACGGCGGATATGGTGCGTTCCTGGACGGGCCTTACGCCGGCGGACACGCCGGATGGGATACATATCACCACCATGACCCCCTATGAGTTTATCGGCAAGATTGAGGACCTCAACGAAAACTACCACATGATATACATCGGCGCGAGCGCAAAGGGCCTGAGCGACATGACGATACCCGACAACGGCGAGACGAAGTACAATGACTCCGCCATGAACGGTATGCTCTACACCAACATAGGCGACACATACGCGATTAACACCAGGGACGGCGAGGGTAACGTAATCAGGACCCAAAGCGGCGAGGTGTTCCGCTTTTCGGGCAACGACTTCACCAACGCCAAGATGAATGATATACTCGACTTCGTGAAGGCGGGGTACCCCGTTATTGTGGACGACAGACTGCTCGGCACGAGCGGAAGCGCGCAGTACCGCGCGGAGATTGTGGCCACGTGTTCGTCGAGCAACGCCCTGAGCCTTACGTGCAACGTATACGGCCCTACCGGGGCGCTCCTCACCACCGGGATTACCTACGCATGGTATAGCAGCGGCAGAACGAACGGCGCTCCCACGAATACCGTGGTTTCCACCGATAAAACCTACGCTTACGACACGATAGGCAGCAACCAAACCAGCCCGACGGAGAATATACGCAACTTTTACTGCCGCGTCACGGTGAACGGCGTGGCGTGGGGCGCGTTTACGCCGACGCAAATCGCCTGGAACACGGAGACGCTGAGTATTATCAGGCAAACGGGCACCACCGACCTGATAATCACCCCGTATATGGAGGCGCAGAGCAGCACCGCGCTGAACGCGCGCATATACGCCGTTGGCGCTTACTTCGCGGCGGAGGTTTCCGTGGCCTCGCCCGTGGCGGGAGCTACCTACCAATGGTACGGCATAACGGGCGACAGCGGGAACCCCGGCACCCCGATACAAATAGCGGGCGCCACGGGCACCACGTACAGGCCGCGTGAGGGTACGAGCGGCACCGACACGTTGGGAGCCGGCTTGGTGTGGAAAGGCTATTGCCTTATTACCGCGGGGGGCAGGTCGTGGCTCACCGAGACGGTGACGCTGCACAGGGGCAGCACAAACGGCAACACTATTCCGATTGCCCAGGTGACCTATATTGTGAGGGATAACAACGGGCTTTACAATATGACACCCGACCAACCAAGCAAGGATAGGGTGAACAGCGGGAGGGTGGACAACACGTCCATCGTGTACAAGACGCTGGACAATATACGCACCAAGAGGAACGTGTTTTCCACCTCCGGGGCGAGGGCGGACAACAACGCCGTGAACACACAGCTGCAGCTTTCCAAGCCGAAGATAATACTTTCCGGCAAGCCCACGGAATACGCGCTTACGGGCGGGGTGATGACGAGCATGACCCCGGACACGGGCGGGCTTTACGACAAAGAATACGTTATGCGCTTTAATTTTAAGATAGAAAACGTGACCGACGTGTCGGCCAACACCACCTATAACGCGGAACTGTTCTTGGACCTCAACAGCGACGGGCGCTTCGGGGAGGGAGAAAAACTCGCCGACGCGCAGGTGGACGGTATGGTCAAGACCTCCGGGGGGTATTACGCGCTGAAAGCCAATACGGCGTACACGCTGTTTCGCGTGATGCCGGGCGAGGCTGTGGGCGTGTTCGCGTGGCATATCAAGGTCACCAAGAACGGCAGCCCCGAAGTGCGCGCCTCCATGGACGGCTACACGCGCATCGCGCCCGACGACCCCTATGAAAGAAACGCCGCGGGTGTTATTATCCGCAACGACGATAACAGCCCGAAGCTGAAAGATTCCACGCAGAGGGCGATACAGACCATCAATATATTGCAGCTTGCGTCCACCACGGGCTACAGCGGCAGCAGCAACTCGTTTTCCTGGAAGACCGACCAAAGGCGAGTGAACCTTGAGGAACAGCTGCGGACGGCAAGCTCGATAAGCGGCAGAAGAACCTCCGGGGGCAGCGCCACAGATTACCTGCAAGGCAAAAGATACAAGACGCTCGACGAACAGGCGTATTACGAGGGCATTTACGGCAAGCTGATTGCCGATGTGGACGACTTTAACATCAACATCATCACCGTGGACGCAAACAGGTTAGACAGGGTACACAGGCCGCCCGGCTCCGGCACGGACTACTCCACCGCCACCGCCTCGCTGAGGATGTATTTGGACGCAAACGATGTGGACATGACCACGCTGGCCTATACAGGCTCATACGCAAGCTCTGTGCTAACGGCGGACAGTATATTCAAGGTGCTCGACGCGTTCGATATGCTCATTGTGGGGTTTGACGACTCCTACGGCGAGCTTTCCGAAGTGAGCGCGAGGGCGGTGCAGAGGTATATCAGCTCCGGCAAGGCTATACTCTTCGCCCACGACGCGGCCTCCTACTACCAGCCAAACAGGGTGGTCACCACCGGCGGCAGCCCGTATGGCACGATATCCACCAATATCCTCAGAGGCCCTGTGCTGCAAGACCGCTACGGAGTGACCGGCGCGGCCGGCTCCTATGTGGCGGCCCGCGTGCCCGGCTCCGCCACGGCGGCTAACCCCTTGGGCACATTGATGAGCTACGGGCAGGGCGCGCAGGGCTACGGCTCCATGCTGCTGCGTTGGATGAGCGCGGGTTCGTCGGGCGGTTCGACCTACGGCACGTTTATGGGCGTGAGGACGAATTATTCCAACGGCACCGCCAACGACGACGGGACAAGCACCACCCGCACCACCTCCTCCGTGACGCAAGTAAACTCCGGGAAAATCACCACCTACCCGTATAACGTGAATATCACGTCGGCGGGGGGTACGATGCCCGTGTCGCCCACCCACGCGCAATGGTACCAACTGAACATGAACCAAGACGAAATTGTGGTGTGGTATTGCGTCAGCTCGGATTATTATATCAAAAACGACGTATCCAACGCCTTTTACATTTACAACGCGGGCAACGTGACGTACACAGGCGCGGGGCATGATATGTCGCAGGGCAACACCACGGGCGCGGACAGACAAGGGGCGACAGAAAAGACCAGCAGAACCAGCTCGAACTGGACGATTACCGAGGGGCACTTCAACGAGGCCAAGCTCTTTGTGAACACCATGATTGCCGCCTACCGCGCGGCGAACGAGAATCCGAGGGTTATATACTCAAACGCGTCGGGCACGGGCAACAATGTGAGGTACCACCTCCTGCCCTCGGACGTTTCGGCGGAGGGCATCGCCACCTCGCGCGTGTATTTCAAGCTCAGCGACCCGAACTTCAACCGCCGGAGCTTGGAGCTTGACTTCTTCTACGGCGGCACGGGCAAAAACGGCGCGGGGGAGAGAATCAAATACAGCGAGAGCGAGGGCGCGGCGGAGTTTACCCCGGTGATATACAGGGCCTCCAACAACACGCCACTCGGCCCCACAGACCCATATTACCCCGACACGCTCTACTACTTCACGCTGCCGGCGGCGACGGACGACCTGCTGAAGAAAGACGGGGCGCGTGACGAAACCTTGGAAGCGCCGATAACCATAAAGGTGACGAGCACGCTGACCAACGGCACGGAGCTGTATGGGGAAAGCACCATATTGGTCAGAATCATCGGCCTGTTCGTTATACATTGATACCCGCGCGGCATTGGCCGCAACGAAAAGCCCTCCCCGCCTTTCGGCGCGGGAGGGCTTTGTTTGGGGGGTCAGTCGGAGGTTTTCAGACGCTCGAGAATGGTTTCGGGGTCTTCGGGGCGCGCGTTCGCGCCCGTGTCATTGGCGGAAAGACCCATTTCGCCTTTGAGGCGCGTCAGCACGTCTTCCGCCCCGGCGCCGGAATACTTGGAGACAAGGGCGGAGACTTCGTCGCCCACTTCCGCGTCGAGCGAGGCCATGGCGTTGGCGGCGTCGAAGCGCTGTTGGATTTTCTGCTCCATGTCGTCAATCTTCGTGCCAATGCCGCCGGTGGTGCGGGAAGCCGTCTTGTTTACGGTCTCCTGCGCCTTGGACGCGGCGGCAAGCCCCTTGAGGTTGGCGCGCTTGCCCTCGAGCAGCTGCACGTCGGCGGTGAGCTTTTTGTACACGGCCTTCATGTTGTCGGCGTTGACCTTGCACATATCGTAGACCTTCTCCGCCTGCGACAGCTCCAGTTCCTCCTTGGCAATCCGCTCCGCCAGCTTGAGGGCATCGGCTTCGTTGCCCGCGGCAATCGCGGCCTTCGCTGATTTGGTGTACTCCACCACGTCTCTGCGCTCTTTTTCGAGCTGACGGCGCGCCGCGTCTTCCTGCGCCATGACTTGGGCCGCTTCTTTCTTGACTTCGGCAAGGTTGTTCTTCGCCTCGCGAAGGAGCTGGTCAATCATCTTGGCGGGGTCTTCGCACTTGTCGAGCAGGGCGTGCACATTGCTCGCGAGAATGTCTTTCGCTCTGGTTAGTATGCCTGCCATTGTGTCTGCCTCCCTCTCCGTTAAAATATGTATCGGCTCGGCCAAAGGCCGCAAACCGCAAGCGACGAAACGCAACGCGCGCGTGGCGGCGCGTCCGCAGAGAGAGCGGTGCGCCGTATAACTATATCACCAATTCGGCGGTTTGTCAAGTGCCGAGAAAGGCGGCCGGCAGGGGAGACCCCTATACCGATTGCTCCTTTTGGTGGTCGTCTATGTCGGCGTTGTTGATGGCATCTTCTATCAGCGTGATAACACGCTCCATGACGGATTTTTCGTTGGAGAGGTCCATAAACGCCACCTTGGGTATAAGGCCGCCCGCCATGGACGTATGTCCGCCTCCGTCGCCTCCCACCTTGGCGAAAGCCTGCTTGGCGATTTTTCCGGCGTGTAACGTGCTGATTTGCGAGCGGATGGAGAAGTTGTAGCCGTTGAAACACTTACTGTATACCACCACAAACGACACGTCCGCCAATGAGATGAGCCTGTCGGCAAGCTCCGCGAGCGATTCTTTGGCTTTGTCGTCGCCGGCGAAGCTGTACGCCACGTTGTTGATGATGGTGAGGTTATCGTATGCCATAATCGTGGTGGATATATCTTCCGGGCGTATGCTGTTGCGGCCGATGTTGGAGAGGATTTCCAAGTTGGCCGTCTTGTACAGCGCGCAGAAGATGTCTATATCGCGAAGATACTTCCTGCGGCTGAGGTCGTCTGTGTCAATGCGTATGCCGTATACGAGCAGCGCCGACTGCACGGGGCTGAGCTCATAGCCCGCGCCCGCGGCGTATTCGTATATCATGCTTGAACACGCGCCGAACTCCGGCCGTATATCTTCGTAAGAATAGTCTTTGTCGTTCAGTTCGGGGTGATGGTCTATGCAGGCGATGTATTCGCCCGGCAGGTGCGTGACATTGCTGTTTTCCTTTTGGCAGTCCACCACGATGATTTGATCGTCGGAGGTAACGAGTTTTTTGTTGGTCTCCGTGTCTAACCGCACAAGCCGCACGCCCAAACTCTCTATGAGCTCAACAGTTTCGGGTTTGCGGATAACGCCCGTGTACACAATCTCCGGCTGCAATCCCTTGCTTTTGAGCATATCGCTCAACACTACCGCCGAAGCGATGCAGTCGGGGTCCGGCGGTCTGTGCATCTGTATGTACAAACCGCGTGTTTTGTCAATCACGCCGACCAATTCCGCAAAACCCACATAAATCGCCTCCCGAATGATACGCGTATTTTATCATTCCGGCGCGCCACCTGTCAAGCAATACGCCGAATGGTAATGCCGCCATTGACCGCCGGGCGAACCGGGTTGTATAATGGGGTCACAAAAAGGTGTTCCAATGAGAAATCGGGTGAACGGTATCACCGTTTATACGCCGGCATCTACCGAAGACGCAGGAGGAATGCGTATGACCTGCCGTGAACTAATCGACTTCTGCCTGACGTTTCCCGCCGCCTACGAGGATTATCCGTTTGACGGCGGGGATGCCCACTCCGACGACGGCGCGTGGACGGTAATGCGGCACCGTTTCAATAAAAAAGGTTTCGCCCACATCTATCGGCGAAACGGCAAGCTGTGCGTCAACTTGAAGTGCGACCCGTTTGAAGCCGACTTCCTGCGGCAAGCGTTCGCGGACGTGACGCCCGGCTACCACATGAACAAGGTGCATTGGAACACGGTCGCGCTCGGCGGCGATGTGCCGGAGGACGAGTTGAAGCGGATGGTCGGGAACAGCTACGACTTGATTAAACCAAAGGTGGTGAAGCGGTAATGTGGCAATGCCCGGAATGCGAGCGAAAGTTTAAGAGTACGAACCAAGACCACTGCTGTGGGAAAATTGAGACAATCGACCGGTATATTTCCGAGCAAGCCGATGAAATTCAACCGTTGCTGTATAAATTGCGCGAAGTCATACGTTCAGCCGCGCCGAACGCGACGGAAAAGATGGCGTGGCAGATGCCCACGTTTTGGCAAGGCGAGAACCTTATCCATTTCGCGGCGTTCAAAAAGCATATAAGTATATTCCCCGGAGCGGAGGCGGCCACGGTTTTTACCGACCGCCTGATTGAATACAAGGTAGCCAAAGGCACCATACAACTGCCGTTGCATAAGCCGCTACCCTATGAACTGATAGCAGATATTGCCCGATGGCGCGTATCTTGCGTTGAGGGCAAAAATAACCAAGATATGGATGCTTCCAAAATGACGCGCAAAGTCTATGACATTCCAGACTATCTCGCGGCCGCGCTTGACGGGAGCGGACTCCGGGAGCGTTACCGCGCCCGCCCGCCTTATCAGCGAAACGATTATATCGGTTGGATTACTCGCGGCAAACGCGAGGAGACTCGCCGAAAGCGGCTGAACCAAATGCTCGACGAGCTACGGAGCGGCGACGCATATATGGGAATGGAATATAACGCGAGATAAGGAGCGTGGGATAATGGCAAAATACCGTAAAATGCTAAACGATATAAACGCACCGTATATTCAATCGCTCATGCGGCTTATAGAAACGCAAAGCAAAACCACGCTCGCCAATTGGTGTATTGACTACG
>JAIRWH010000058.1 GCA_031253545.1 Oscillospiraceae bacterium | reverse complement strand
AGTGGTTAGTGGTTAGTGGACAGGGCGCGGGGTTGCGGAGAGGCGGGAGTTGCGGCGGGCGGTTGAGGGCAACCGCCTCTACGCGGACGGGGGCGCGGGGGCGGCAGCCCCTCGGCCTTGCCCGAAAGGCGCGCTCCCCCGTCCGTTAGCGGGGGCGCGGGGGCGTAGCCCCCGCTCCTTTGCGGGCGGGCGGGTGGGATTTCGGATTGACTTATTGCCCGCGCTGTGGTATAACCCTTATGGGCGTTGTCGAGACGCAATAGGCGGTTGGTCAATACCCTCCGAAAGGAGGTGAGGCTCATGGTCGAGTGGGCTTTTATGATTTTGGCACTTGTGCTGATATTGTACATAATCCGCGAGCTCACGAAAAATAACCGCCCTCCCGGCTAAGGTATAGCGGTTATTTTCGTTAACCCTTAGGCCGGCCGCTTATCGGCAGCGCCCTTTGTATGCTTATTGTATCACGGGGCGCGGGGGTTGTCAAGGGGGTTTTGGCGGGTAGCTTTTAGTTGTTAATGGACGGGGGAGGGGGTGTCAGCGGGTGTCTTTCGTTTCTGCGTAAAGCCCTGTTATTTTCTTGTTAATGTGCTACTGTCGCCCTCTTGACCGTATTCTACCCATGTACAGGTCAGCTTGTTACCGTCAACCGCATACCTCACCGGCCATATTTCTCCGGCATCGTCCCCGGACATATACAGCATATCGCCGGAAACCGTATATGTTCCCGAAAACAGGAAATTATGTATTGTGTATGTCCCGTTTGGGAAAAACTCAATATCTGCATTGCTGATATTCAGAAACGGGCCTTCCCATCTGCCTACCGGCCCGCTTGGGGAGGGGCTTGCCGCGCCGCCGCCTTTGAGGGCGTTGTAATCGTCGAGAAGCTGTTCATAGTCCCTTTTGAGTTTGTCGTATTCGGCTTGCGACACGCCGCCCGCGCAGGCGGCAAGGCTAATCGCTATTACGAGAGAGAGAGAGAGAGAAGAGCGCGGTTACGTTTTTTGTCCATGGAAATACACCTCGTTTTTATTATTTCGCAACGGTAACGCGGAGAGTATACCACAACGCGCCGCGCGGCGCAAGGGGGTTGTTAGTGGTTAGTTGTTAGTGGTTAGTTGTTAGTGGACGGGGGACACGGGAGGCTACGGGGGTACGAAGGTAACACCGCGCCTTTGCGCGGAAACGCCCGCCGCGCGGGCGGCATGGTGGCGGTTTTGCGCCTTACGCCCTCCCGCGAGGGGCGCGCGCGCCGCCCTTGAGCTTAAACTGCCCCACTAAGTCTTCAAGCGTGGCGGCCTGCGCGCTCATTTCCTCGCCGGTGGCGGCGCTTTGCTGCGCCGTGGCGCTGTTTTGCTGCACCACTTGAGCCACTTGGTCTATACCCTTGTTAATCTGCGCGATACTGCCCGATTGCTCGCCGGACGACTGCGCGATTTCCGCCACGATTTGGCTGCTCTTGTTGATGCCGGCCACGATTTCCGCGAGGCTCGCGGCTGTTTCGCCGGCGATACGGGAACCCAGCTCGGCCTTTTCGATGGAGTTTTGGATTAAAGCCCCGGTGTCTTTGGCCGCCGCGGCGCTCTTGGACGCCAAACTGCGCACTTCCTCGGCCACCACGGCGAAACCCTTGCCGTGCTGCCCGGCTCTGGCCGCCTCCACGGCGGCGTTGAGGGCTAAGATATTCGTCTGGAAAGCGATGTCGTCAATGGATTTGAGAACCTTGCCGATTGAGCGTCCGGCTTCGTTGATTTCCTCCACGGCCGCCATCATCTCGTCCATTTGGCGGCTGCCTTTCTCGGCGCTGTCTTTTATGCCGAGAGCAAGCGCGGCGGCTTGCGCGGCTTTGTCGGCGCTTTCCTTGGTTCTGCCCGCCACCTCGGCCACGGAGGAGGACAGCTCCTCTATGGTGGCGGCCTGCTGTGTGGCGCCTTGGGCGAGCGATTGGGAACCGTCGGCGATATGCTTCGAGCCGGAGGCCACCTGCCCGGTGGAATCGGAAATGTTGCCAAACATCTCGTTTAGCCTGTCCGCCGCGTTTTTCAGCGATATGCCGATGTTATCCCGGGGCGAGAGTATATCCACGTCCATGGAGAGGTCGCCCTCCGCCATGAGCGCGAGGCTATGCTCGATTTTCGTCAGGTGCGTCACAAGAGCGCCGAAACCTCTCGCGCTCTCGCCTATTTCGTTCGGCCACTTCGCGCACTCCCGCGCGTTTCGCATGATGTCGCCGTCAAAGCTCAGGCGACCCTCCGCCCCGATTTGCCCGAAAGCCCGCGACATATAGGTCAGCGGTTTGCCGACCGTGCGGGAAATGACCGTGAAGATGAGGAGCGACGCTATGAGCATGATGACCAGCGAGACGGCGGCGATGATGAGCAGGGTGGTAAACACCGTTTCGCTCACCGCGCCGGAGGGCAGCACCGACACCATATACCAACCCGTGGCGGGTATGACGCGCGGTGTAATAGTCGGAGCCGCCCGTCTCGTTTGCGGCTTTCACCGGCTCCGGGGTACCCTTAATGTGCTTCCATACGTCGGCGTATAGGCCGTTTGCTATGGACGTGAAGTTGAGGAACTCCTCCGTCTGCATATCCGGGGCGTAGGCGTCGTCCGGGTGCATCAGAATATCGCCGCCCCCGTCTAAGAGCATGGAATAGCCGCTGCTCTCCGACTTGGCGTCGGCCACTATTCTTTCAAGGTCCGTCAGGAAAATGTCGGCGGAAACCACGCCGAGACACTCCGAGCCGCGCATGACCGCGCGGTCAACGGTGACGCACCACTTCCCCGTCTGCGCGTCCACATACGGCGCCGTTACATGGGCGGCGCCCGTGTCGGTCATGGCGAGCTTATACCAGCCGCGAGCCACGGACGACCAACCGCCCGCGTAATGAATATATAGCCGCTCGCCGTTTGCGCTCTCCCGTTGGGGAAACCGAAGTACACCTCGAAATACAGCTCGTTTTCGTCCATTACCGCCTTGAGCATAGGTTGCAGCGCCGGCTCGAACGGCGTGTCCGGGTTTTCCGAAAGGTACTCGCCCAAGGCGGCGATGTCGTCTCCCTTTTGGGAGAGGACGTTGGCGAGCGCGGTGATTGTGGCCATCTGCGCCGTGAGCCAGCCGTCCGTCTGATGGGCCTCGTCCCGTGTTTCGGCTTGCAGCTTTTCGAGCGTTATGCCGCGGATAGCGTCGCCGGATATGCCCATGGCGATGCCGGCCGTGACGACCACGCCCGTTAGAATGACGGATACCATTATCACCGTCAGCTTGACGCCCACGCTTTTCATGTTGCCGCTTCCCCCCGTTTTCCCGCCTTCGCCGAAGCCGGCGGCGCGTTTTCGTTTTTTGATAATACCACAACGCGCCGCGCGGCGCAAGCGCGGCGCAGCGGACGACAGCGGCCAATCGCGCCGACCTCAAAAAGTCCGTCAACCCAAAGGGCCGCCTTCATTAACGCCGTCCAACATTGTTCCGGGCTATTTGCAGGCGCGGTTTAATTGTCGGTAATATAGCATACGCGAATATAAATCATATAAACTCACGTATGCACTCTGAAAGCTGAACCACGCTACCATGAACATACCGAGGGCGTAACCTTGCCGCCGCCGACGAGTATTTTGATGAACGCCGCGCCGAACCGCCTACCCGCGCCTTCGCCTCCCCGCTCCCTCGTCCACTAACAACTAACAACTAACAACTAACCCCCCGCATATGCGCGCGACGACAGGCGAAACACCGGGGAGAGCGTTTATGCCGTTTACTTGAACTTCTTCCCGATTTTTTTCAAGTCATCTTTAGATTCAACCCATTCTTCCGAAAACCCGCAATTTTGGCAAAGAAAACGCGTGACCTCAACCGCGCCGAAAAGCGTCGCCCCCACTTGAATATTGTTGCCGGAGCCGTAGGCCCCGACTTTCCCCGGTATACGCGCAATGTCGGGCGATTCGCACTTCGGGCACTTTTTTGAGTTTTTCATAATCTTCCGCCTCCGAGAAAAACTACCGCCCCGCGTCCGCGTTTGCTTTGCCGGGCGCAAGGCCGAGTGCGTTCAGCATAGCACGTTTCCCCGATATTGTCAACGCGCCCCGTGCCCGCAACCCCCGCCCGCCCGGTTTGTGGCTACCTCCCCCGCCGCCCCGCCTATTGACACGCGCGGGATAAATGGTATAATACACGCAATATACGGTGCAAAGGAGGTGGCAAGTGTGTTTGACGACCCGCTATTCGACGACCCGCTCAAAGACGCGTTTGGGTTCGCTCTGTTTGAGGAAACAACCCGTGACGACGACGAGGACGACGACGACGATGATGACGACGATTACTTTGATGAGGACGAAGACGAGGATGAAGACGAGGATGAAGACGAGGACGAAGACGAGGATGACGATTACGACGAGGACGATGAGGATGAGGACGATGAGGATGAGGACGACTTCGATTTCGACGACGACGATGAAGACGACGAATAGGGCGGGGTGCCGGGCGGTTAGTAGTAGGTCTCGGTGACCAATTTGCCCATGCCGCGCAGCTTTTCCGCTATGGAGCGCACGGCGGCGCGGCGCACGCGCACGCCGGAGAGCTTGAAGGTTATGCCCTCGTGCGCGTCGTTGACGGCTTGGCCTATGTGCA
>JAIRWH010000035.1 GCA_031253545.1 Oscillospiraceae bacterium | reverse complement strand
CGCCTTTCCCGACGACCTGTTCACAGTGAAAAATCCCATTTTCGGCCACATCGGCGCCATTTCGGAGCAAGTGGACCTCAGCCTGCCCGCCGCGGCGGCGAAGGCGCGCCCGGAATGGTCCTTCGTATTCATCGGCGAATACAGCACAAACGAATACGTCACGGAGCTCACGGCCTTGCCGAACGTGCGTTTTTTGGGCCCGAAGCCGCAAAAACAGCTGCCGAACTACATCAACCGCTTCGACGTGTGCATGAATCTTTACAAAGCAAGCGAAATGTCGCGTGACATCAGCCCCATGAAACTTTACGAATACCTCGCCTCCGGGAAGCCCGTCGTCTCCACGCCGCAGCCGGCGCAAGCGCTCGATTACGCCGATGTCATATACATCGCGGGTTCGCCCGCCGAGTTTGCGGAAAGCTGCCGCAAAGCCGTCACGGAAAGAGACAAATGGAAGGTGGCTCAACGCGCCAATTACGCGCTCGCCGCCTCGTGGGACGCGCGCGTCGCCGAGCTTGAGCGCGCGCTGACGGAAAGGGGCATACTGTGAAAAAAGCGGCCGTGCTCATGGGTTCATACAACGACTGGCCATTGGTCAAACCCGCCGTAGACCGCCTGCGCTCCTTCGGTGTGCCCGTCGAGGCGCGCGTCATGTCCGCGCACCGCACTCCGGAGATAGTGGCCTCCTTCGCCTCAATGGCCGCGCAAAACGGCTTCGGTGTCGTCATCGCCTGCGCGGGCAAAGCCGCCCACTTGGCCGGCGCCGTCGCCGCGGGCACCATACTGCCCGTCATCGGGTTGCCCCTGCCGTCCGAGCACCTCGACGGCTTAGACGCCCTCCTCTCCACGGTACAAATGCCGGCGGGCATCCCCGTGGCCACCGTGGCCATCGGCGGCGCGGAAAACGCGGCGCTCATGGCGGCGCAAATACTCGCGCTCGAAGATGCCGCCCTTGGCGTTACCGTTCAAAGCCACAGGGAAAACCTCAAAAACAAAGCGCTTGAAAAAGACGCGCTGCTGCAAAGGGAGCTTGACGCGTGAACCGCGCCTATAAGGAAGCCGGCGTGGACGTAGACGCGGGTTACAGCGCCGTCGCCCTAATGTCCGCCTCCGTCCGCTCCACATACACCGAGGGTGTCCTCGGCGACATCGGCGGTTTCGGCGCGCTGTTCGAGCCGACGCTGCGCGGCGTATCGCGCCCCGTGCTCGTATCAAGCACAGACGGCGTGGGCACAAAGCTGCAATACGCCCTCATGGCGGATAAACACGACACCGTCGGCATAGACTGCGTGGCGATGTGCGTAAACGACGTCATCTGCCAAGGAGCCGCGCCGCTGTTTTTTCTCGACTACATAGTCTGCGAGAAAATCATACCCGCCCTCGTCGCGCAAATAGTCTCCGGCGTGTGCGAAGGGTGCCGCCGGGCAAAGACGGCGCTCGTCGGCGGGGAAACCGCGGAGCACCCGGGCTGTTTCCCCGTGGGCGAATACGACCTCGCGGGCTTTTGCGTCGGCCTTGCGGGTTACGGCAACATCATAGACGGGAAAAAGACCAAGGCGGGCGACCTCCTGCTCGGTGTCCCTTCCTCCGGCCTCCACAGCAACGGCTTTTCCCTGCTGAGAAAGCTCTTTCCCAAGCCCGCGCCGGAACTTCTCGCCGAGTTTCTCACACCCACGCTGATTTACACCGATGCCGTAAATACCCTCACAAATACGGCTATTGTCAACGGTATTGCCCACATCACAGGCGGAGGTTTCATAGAAAACATCCCGCGCATATTGCCGCCGGGGCTGCGCGCCGTCATGGAAAAACCGCGCTCCGTGCCCGATATTTTCACCCGTGTGCAAAAGCAGGGCAATATCAGCGAGGAGGATATGTACAACACCTTCAACATGGGCTTCGGTTTAGTGGTGTGCGTGCCCCCCGAATACGCGGGCGTATGCGGCTACCCCGTCATAGGCCGCGTGCGGGAAGGGGAGAGGGGCATTACCCTATGGTGAACATCGCCGTGCTCGTCTCCGGCGGCGGCAGCAACCTTCAGGCGCTCATAGATAACCCCGCCGCGTATCCCGACGGCGCGTTGCGTTTCGTACTCTCCTCCCGCAAAGACGCTCCCGCGCTGCGGCGAGCCGCCGCGGCGGGCATAGAATCCGCGGTCATATCGCCCGAAGACTACTCCGACCGTGACGAATACACCCTGGCGATAGTCCGCGCCCTGCAAAGCCGCGATACCGACCTCGCGGTGTTCGCCGGGTTTTTGTACATCCTCTCTTCCTCCTTCTTCAATGTCTACGCCCACCGCGCCGTCAACGTCCACCCGTCGCTCATACCCTCCTTCTGCGGCAAGGGCTATTACGGCATCAAGGTGCACGAGGCCGCTTTGGCATACGGCGTAAAGGTCACGGGAGCCACGGTACACATCGTAACCGAGGGCGCGGACGAAGGCCCCATACTGCTCCAAAAAGCCATTGACATACTCCCCGGCGACACCGCCGAAAGCCTCCGGCAGCGCGTCATGCTCCAATGCGAACACATATTGCTCCCGCGCGCCGTGGGGCTCATGTGTGAAAGGCTTGCCCGCTCGCCGCGCTTGTGATACAATCATTCACGGGGGGATTTGACATGAAGAAGCGAGCCCTGTTCAGCGTCTCCGATAAAAGCGGTGTCGTGGCGCTTGCCAGGCGCGTTGCGGCTATGGGCTACGAAATCATTTCCACGGGCGGCACCCAATCCGCGCTTGAAGCGGGAGGCGTGGAATGTGTCAACATCTCGCGCATTACCGGCTTTCCCGAATGTCTCGACGGCAGGCTCAAAACCTTGCACCCGGTAGTCCACGGCGGCATTTTGGCCATGCGGCGCAACATAGACCACATGGCTCAAATGGAGCTACTCAGCATCGAACCCATAGACATCGTGGTCATCAACCTGTACCCCTTCAAGCAAACGGTGCTGCGCGAAGGCGTGCTGCTCGAGGAAGCCATAGAAAACATAGACATCGGCGGCCCCGCCATGCTGCGTTCCGCCGCGAAAAACTGGGAAGACGTGCTCGTGGTTGTTTGTCCCTCCGATTACGAATACGTCGCCGAACATCTTGAGGAAGGCACCGTCACGCCCGACATCCGCTTTGCCCTCGCCGCCAAGGTTTTCGAGCACACCGCCCACTACGATGCCCTTATCGCCGAATACCTCCGCCGCAAGACCGGCACGGACTATCCCGACCTGCTCACCCTCACTTTTGAGAAGCACCAAGTCCTGCGTTACGGCGAAAACCCCCACCAAAGCGCGGTATTTTACCGCGAGGCGGGCGCGTCCGGCGGCAGCCTCGCCCTCGCCGAGCAGCTCCACGGCAAAGAGTTGTCGCTGTGCAATATCCACGATGCCCACGGAGCCGCAACGCTCCTCAAAGAGTTCTCCGAGCCGTGCGCCGTGGCGGTCAAACACGCCAACCCCTGCGGCGTGGGTGTCGGCAATACCATATGCGAAGCCTATATCCGCGCCTTTGAGGTAGACCCCGTCTCCATCTTCGGCGGCGTGGTCGCCCTCAACAGGCTTTGCGAAAAGACCGTCGCCGAAGAGATGAAGAAGACCCTGCTCGATGTCATCATAGCGCCGGGCTTCACCGACGAAGCCCTCGAAATCCTCACGGCAAAGAAGAACGTGCGCCTGCTCTCTTTGGAAACCATATCCGAACCCATCGGCGAATACGCCATGGACCTGAAAAAAGTAGACGGCGGCCTGCTCGTGCAAAGCATTGACCGCGCCGTGGGCACAGACAGGCAAGAGGTCACGGCCGCCGTACCCACGGAAAGCCAGTACCGCGACTTAGACTTAGCGTGGAAGGTCTGCAAACACGTCAAATCCAACGCCGTCGTCTTAGCCAAAGACGGGCGCATCGTGGGCATAGGCCCCGGTCAGGTCAGCCGCGTAGGCGCGCTTGAGGTCGCCATACGCCACGCGGGCGAAAAAGCCGCGGGTGCCGTAGCGGCCTCAGACGCGTTTTTCCCGTTTCCCGACTGCGTCCATAAAGCCCACGAAGCGGGCATCACCGCCATCATCCAACCCGGCGGCTCCCTGCGCGACGGCGAATCCGTCGCCGCCTGCAATCAATGCGGCATCGCCATGGTATTCACGGGTGTGCGCCACTTTTCGCACTAAGCATGAGAGTATTGGCAGTCGGCGGCGGAGGGCGTGAACACGCCGCTTGCGCAAAGCTCTCGCAAAGCCCCAAACTCACAAAGCTCTTCTGCGCGCCGGGCAACGCCGGCATAGCCTCGTTAGCCGAATGTGCCGACATACCTTCCACCGACGTTGAACGCATGGTCGCCTTCGCCCGGGATTCCGGCGTTGACCTTTGCGCCGTCACCTCCGACGACCCGCTCGCCGCCGGCATGACCGATGCCATGCGCCGGGAGGGCATAAAGGTATTCGGCCCTTCCCGCGCCGCCGCCCGCATAGAGAGCTCCAAAGCCTTCGCCAAGGCGCTCATGCGCGAACACCATATCCCCACGGCGCGTTTTGAGGTATTCACCTCGGCGGAAGCGGCGGAGGCGCACCTAACGCGCGTTGCCCCGCCATATGTGGTCAAGGCGGACGGCCTCGCCCTCGGCAAGGGAGTCACCGTCACAAGCGAGCTGCCGCAAGCCGTGGCCGCCGCGCGCGAAGCGCTCGCCGACGGCCGGTTCGCGAGCGTCGTCATAGAGGAATACATGGCGGGCAGGGAAGTCACCGTCATGTGCTTCACAGACGGCGATGCTTATGCCCTTATGCCCCCCTGCCGCGACCACAAACGTATCGGCGACGGCGATGTCGGCCCGAACACGGGCGGCATGGGTGTCATATCGCCCCCGCCCGACTTCACCCCCGAGCTGCTCCGCGAAACGGAAGACAATATCATCGCGCCCACCTTACGCGCCATGAAGGGCATGGGATGCCCGTTTTCGGGCGTGCTTTACTTCGAGCTTATGCTCACGGCCGAAGGCGTGAAGGTCATCGAATACAACGCGCGTTTCGGCGACCCGGAGGCGCAGGCGGTTTTACCCTTGCTAAACACGGACTTGCTTGATATAATGGTTGCGGTCGCGGATAAAAAACTCTCCGCTCTGCCGGTCGCCTTTTCCGCCCTCTCTTCGGCCGTCGTCATGTTGGCCTCCGCCGGCTACCCCGGCCCCGTGCGAAAGGGTTTCCCCGTTTCGGGTCTGTCTTCGCTCAAAAGCGCCACGCACCTGTTTCACTCCGCCACGGCGCTCGACGGGGAAGGCCGCCTCGTCACCGACGGCGGCAGGGTACTCGGTGTCTGCACCGTCGGCGATACCCTCGGCGCGGCTTTGCGCGAGGTTTACTCGGAAGTCGCAAAGCTGAGTTTCGAGGGTATGCAATACAGAAATGACATAGGAAAGAAGGATGTCCAATGAGATTGCTCACGAGAGCGGATTTCGACGGTTTGGTGTGCGGTGCCATCTTAAAGCACGTCGGCATCGTAGACAGCTGGCGCTTTGTCCACCCCAAAGACGTGCAAGACGGGAAAGTGGAGGTCACGGACAACGACGTGCTCGCCAATATCCCGTATGCCAAGGGGTGCGGTCTCTGGTTTGACCACCACGCCACCGAAATCAACAGAATGGGGCGCGACAACGTCTGCCCCGGCGACTGCCGCCTCGCCCCCTCCGCGGCCAGGGTGGTCTACGATTATTACGGCGGCAGCGAAAAACTCAGCCACTTTTCCTCCCTTGTCGGCATCTGCGACCGCGTGGACTCCGGCGACCTCACGGCCGAGGAAATACTCAACCCCGCCGGGGGGGTGCTGCTCGGCTTCATCATGGACCCGCGCACGGGTCTCGGCCGTTTCCGCGACTTCACCATCTCCAACTACGACCTCATGAGCGAACTCCTCGACCGCTGCGCCAGCCTCAGCGTGGAGGAGATTTTGGCTCTGCCCGACGTGCAGGAACGCGTTGAGGTATACCACGAGCAAAGCGAGTTGTTCCGCAAAATGCTGCTCGCCAATTCGCGCATAGAAGGCAAGGTTATCATCACGGACCTGCGCGGCATAGAGAAAATCAACGCCGGCAACCGTTTCACCATTTACAGCCTCTTCCCGGAAGGCGTGGTTTCCATCTGGGTCGTAGACGGCCGCCAAAAACAAAACGTCTCCATCGCCATCGGCTACAGCGTCGTCAACCGCCAATGCCGCTCCGACATCGGCGCCATTTGCAGCAAGCACGGCGGGGGAGGGCACCACAACGTCGGCACATGCCAAGTGGATTACGACAAAGCCGATGCCGCCATCAAGGAAATCGCCGCCACGCTCGGCATCGAAAACCCGTAACTGCCCGTGGGCTTAGACCACGCCGTCCTGCGCTTCTTCCAAGACAATGTGCAAGACGGTGCCCTCACCGCCTTTTTCAGGTTCGTTTCTTTCCTTGCCGACGGCGGCTGGCTCTGGATAGCGGTCAGCGTGGCGTTGCTCTGCTTCCGCTCCACGCGCAAGGCCGGTGTCGCCTCCGCCGTCGCCCTTCTCTGCTCGCTTTTATTCACCAACATACTGCTTAAAAACGTCATAGCCCGCCCGCGCCCCTACGTCGCGTACGGCGACCTGCGCGTTTACGCCAAGGAACTGTCCTCGTTCAGCTTCCCGTCCGGTCACGCTTCCGCCTCGTTCGCCGCAAGCGCGGCCATATTTTGGTTTCATAAACTCCCCGGTGTCGGCGCGCTTGCCCTTGCCGCCGTCATAGCCTTTTCGCGCGTCTACCTCAGCGTCCATTACCTCACCGACGTGCTCGGCGGCGCGGCTCTGGGGGTTCTGTACGCGGCGGCGGGCGCGTTTGCCGCGCGCCGCTTTTACAAACGCGCGGCGTAACCTGTCGCCAGCGCGGTGTCTTTTGCCAATTGCTCCGCCAATGCGGCCATATCCGCGAACTTCCTCTCGCGCCGGAGATATTTTTTCAGCTCCACGCGAAGCCTTTTGCCGTAAAGGTCGCCGGAAAAACCCGGTATATGCGTCTCCACGGTCACTGCGGTGTCGGTGCCCGCCACAGTAGGCCGGGTACCGATATTCGTCACGGCGGCGTATCTCGCGCCGCCCGTCACCGCGTCCGAGGCATACACGCCGTGCGCCGGGCAAAGCACCTCGCGGCTCACGGGAAAGTTTGCCGTGGGGAAGCCCAAGGGCTCGCCGAAATGCCTGCCGTGTTCCACCGTGCCGCTCATTACATGCCAATGCCCCAAGAAGCGCCCGGCTTCCTCCATATCGCCTTTCAACACTAATGTTCGTATATACGTCGAGCTCACGGCCATGCCGCCGAGCCCCACGGTCGGTATTATCTCACAGCCCATTCCAAGCTCCGCGCAAGCGGTTTTCAGCAAGGCGCTGTCGCCCTCGGCGCGAAAGCCGAAACGGAAATCCTCGCCCGCCGCCGCGAACACACATTCATACCGCCCCGCTAAGGTGTTTTCCAAAAATCCATGCCAGGGCGTGTTCATCAGTTCGTCGTCAAACGGCAGCGTCAATACTTCGTCAATGCCGCATAGCTCCGTCATCATCTCCGCGCGTTCCCCGGCGGTATTGAGCAGGGGAGTGGGTGCCGTCAAAAGCGAGGCGGGGTGTGTGTCAAACGTCAGCGCGCAGGCCGAAACGCCGCGCGAACGCGCCGCCGCCGCGGTAGAGCGCAGCAGCCGCGCGTGGCCTATATGCACACCGTCGAAGAAACCCAACGCCACGCAACGCTTCATGCCGTATCGCCGGAAAGGTCTATTCTTTTGCCGCCGCGCAGCAGCGCGGCCACTTCGCCGCGCCCGTCCAAAAGCCAGCGCGCGCCCTCGCCGCCTTCCCCGGCGTCATATACCGCCGGCAGCTGCGGCAGCGCGGCCGTCACGGGAAGTATATGCTCGGCGCGCGCGTTTTCGGGTGTCACGGCACAATCCACGGTAAAACACCCCGATACCTCCCGCCGCAAAGAGCGCATCACGGCCCCGCAGCCGAGCCTTGCGCCCAAATCGTCAATGAGCGCGCGCACATATGTGCCGCCGGAGCACACCACACGCAGCTGCCCGTCGTCCGTATAACCAAGCTCATACACAGTCACAGGGCGCGGCTTCCGCTCCGCGCTCCCGCCCTTGCGGGCGATGTCATAGAGCCTGCGCCCGCCCACCTTCACGGCGGACACCATGGGCGGCAGTTGTGTAATCTCTCCCGTAAAATCTTTCAGCGCCTCGCGCACAGCCTCCGGCGGCGGCTGCGCCGCCCCCGTGGCGCTCATTTTTCCCGTTATGTCAAGCGTATCGGACACATAGCCAAACAACACGCCCGCCGTATATGTTTTATTGCTCTCCATCAGGCTCGCGAGGCGCGTGGCTTTGCCTATCAGGCACACCAAAAGCCCCGTGGCCATAGGGTCAAGCGTGCCCGTATGGCCGATACGCCGCTCGCGCAGCACACCGCGCAGTTTGGCCACCACATCATGGCTCGTCCAACCCGGCGGTTTGTCAATCAGCAGCACCCCCGGCTTCATAGGGCAAGGAGAGCGTCCGTCACAGCCGTCTCCGCGTCCGCCACGCTCGCGCCCCTCATCGTGGCTCCGGCGGCGCAATGGTGCCCGCCGCCGCCAAACAAGGCGCAGAGCCTGTCGGCGCGATAATCTGCCGAGGTTCTCACAGAGATTTTCACGCCGTCGGCCGTCTCGCGGAGCAGCACCCCGATTTCCACCCCCTCCACGCGCCGCGTCAGGGCGGCGATAGACTCCATATCGTCCTCTCCGGCGTTGCAGGCGGCAATATCCTCTCGTGTTATCACGCCAATCGCGGCCTTGCCGCCGAGCAAAAAGCGCAGCCCGCCGCACATACGCGCCTCAATGGCAAGCCTCGCGAGGCTGCGTTTCTCAAACATCGCGTCGTTGAGAGGGGAGACGTCTATGCCCGTGTCAAGCAGCGCGGCGGTTATATAGTGTGAACGCGCCGTGGTGTTTGAGTAGCGAAAACACCCCGTATCCGTTGATATGCCTAAGTATAAGGCCGTGGCTGTTTCACGTGAAATAGAAGCGCCGAGCTCCGTGAGCAGCTCGTAAACTATCTCCGCCGTCGCCGCCGCCGCCTCGTCGGTATAGTGTATATCGGCAAAGTCCGGGCCGGGCGTGTGGTGGTCAATGGATATATCCACATGCGCCGCGCGGTAAGCCTTTTGCAGCCGCTCGCGCGTTGCCGTGTCCACCGCCGCCACACACGAAGGCTCATATCCGTCGGGCGGCGCGAACTTTGAGATATACGGCAAATAGCGCGGCGTTATCTCCGCGTTCTCCGCCACATACGCCGTTTTACCCAACGACCGCAGCCCTTCGCATAATGCCGCCGCGCTCCCCACGGTATCCCCGTCCGGAAGCGTGTGGGTCAATATCAGCAGCTTGTCGGCCCGCAAAAGCCTCTCAATCGCTCTCTTCATACGCCGTTTTTTGGTTCTCCTCCTCAATCAGCGTCAGGATTCGCACACCGTCGGCAATGGACTTGTCGTGTATCCACACAAGCCTCGGCGTGTGGCGCAAAGACATCGCCCGCCCCAACGCCGTCCTGAGATAGCCGGACGCGCCCCGCAGCGCCGCAAGCGCCTCTCCGCCGCCGTCGGGCAGGCTCACATACACCTTGCAAAGCGAAAAATCGCGCGAGGTATCGGCTCGCGTCACGCTCACCAAACCCTGCACGCGCGGGTCTTTCATATCTCTCAGCAGCGCGGAGAGCTCCCGCTTTATCTCGCTGTTCACCTGTGCCACGCGATTAGCCGTGGGCATATCAGCTCTTCTCTTCCTCCATCACATACGGCTCCACTACGTCGCCTTCCTTCACGTCGTTGAAACGCTCGAACGCCATGCCGCAATCGTAGCCGGCCGCCACCTCGCGCGCGTCGTCCTTGAAGCGTTTGAGCGAGGCGAGGTTTCCTTCGTATATCACCACTCCGTCGCGCAACAGGCGCACCCCCGCGTTTTTGAGCACCTTGCCGTCGAGCACATGGCAGCCGGCAATCACGCCGATGCCCGAAGCGCGGAAGACCTGCCGCACCTCCGCCCGCCCCAGCACGGTCTCTTTGTACTTAGGCGCGAGCATACCCTTCATGGCGGCTTCGATTTCCCCGATACAGTCATATATCACGCGATACAGGCGCACATCCACCCCCGCCTGCTCCGCGCTTGCGCGCGACTGCGCGTCCGGCCGCACGTTAAACCCCACGATTACCGCGCCCGATGCCGACGCGAGCAACACGTCGGATTCGCTTATACCGCCCACGCCGCTCTGTATGACGCGCACCCGCGCCTCCTCGTTGGAAAGTTTCTCAAGCGAGGCTTTCAGCGCCTCGGCGCTGCCTTGCGCATCGGCTTTGATAATAATGTTCAAGTCCTTCATCTTGCCGTCGCTTATCTGCTCATACAGCCCCTCAAGCGTCGCCTTCGAGGCCGAGGAGGCGCGGCCGGCCTCGTCTTTCACCATCTGCTTGCGCTGCTCCACAAGCTCCCTCGCCATACGTTCGTCCGTCACGGCGTTGAATATATCGCCCGCGTCCGGCACATCGGCCAACCCGACTATCTCCACGGGCACAGACGGGCCCGCCTCCTCAAGTTTCCTGCCCTTGTCGTCGGCCATGGCGCGCACACGCCCCACGGTCTTTCCCGCTATCACGATATTGCCTTGCCGCAGCGTGCCGTTCTGCACGAGCACCGTCGCCACGGGGCCGCGGCCTTTCTCTAACTTCGCCTCGATAATCGTACCCTTCGCGGGTCTGTTGGGGTTCGCCCGCAGGTTTCTCATCTCCGCCGTCAGCAACAGCATTTCAAGCAAATTGTCAATCCCCTCGCCGGTTTTGGCGGACACGGGGCAGACTATGGTATCGCCGCCCCATTCCTCCGGCACAAGGGAATGTTCGGTAAGCTGCTGTGTTATCCTTTCGGGGTTGGCCTCCGGCTTGTCTATCTTGTTGATTGCCACCACAATCGGCGTATCGGCGGCCTTCGCGTGGCTGATAGCCTCCACCGTCTGCGGCATAATACCGTCGTCGGCCGCCACGACGAGTATGGCGATGTCCGTAACCATCGCGCCGCGCGCGCGCATAGACGTAAACGCCGCGTGGCCCGGTGTGTCGAGGAAGGTTACATGCCTTCCGCCGACTTCCACGCGATACGCGCCAATGTGCTGCGTTATGCCGCCGGCTTCCCCGGCGGCCACCTTCGAGGAACGTATATAGTCCAAGAGGCTGGTCTTGCCGTGGTCCACATGCCCCATTACCACCACCACGGGGTCGCGCGGCTCTAAGTTCATATCCGCGTCGGCGCTGTCGTCAATCAGCCGCTCCTCAATGGTCGTAACAATCTCGCGCTCGATTCTCGCGCCAAACTCCATGGCCACAAGCGAAGCCGTGTCAAAATCCACAGACTGCGAAAGCGAGGCCATCACACCGAGCCGCATGAGCTGCTTTACCACCTCCGCGCCGGTTTTTTTCAGCCGCACGGCAAGCTCCTGCACGGATATTTCGTCGGGAATCATCACGCGCAAAACCTGTTTCTTCAGCGCCTCAATCCGCAAGCGGCGCATACGTTCCTGCTCCTCGGCCTTGCGCTTGTTGCTCATGTACTGTTGGCTCTGCTTTTTCTGTATAGACGTTTTTATTTTTTCCTTGCCCTGTTTCATTCTGTCCGCGCGGTCCGGCACAAGCCTGTCCACCCGTTCGTCATAACGCGAATGGTTAAGCTGCACCCCGCGTGTATCAACAACATGCACTTGCGGAGGGACTTTCCTCATAGGTGCCGCCGCGGGCGCCTTCACCGCCGGTTTTGCCGCCGCGTTCCCAATACTCTGCGCGGCGGCTTGCCCGGCCGGAGCCGTCTGCCCGGGGGGCGGCTTCACCTCCGCGGGCGGTTCCGGCTCGTGGTATATGTCCGAGAACACAATCTCCATGCTGTCAATCTGATTGCGCTGTGTTATGCAGTCGAACAGCACATTCAGCTCGTCCTCCTGCAGCGCCTGCATATGGTTTTTCGGCGCGGTCAGTATCTCGGTCATCAAGTCGGAGATAACCTTAGATTGCCAACCAAAATCCTTCGCAATCTCATGAACCCTGTATTTAGTCAGCGCACCCATGTGAAAGCCCCCTTTTCAACGCGTTTAACAATCCTTCGTCCAACACGGCGACAATCGAACAGGGGTTGCCCTGCCCCAACGCGCGCCCCAGCGCGTCCTTTCCGAAAGGCACGGTCTCCGGCGTCAAGCCGTGTTTCTCCGAAAGCCGCTTCGCTTCCCTCACGGCGGCCACGCCCGCGTCGTTCGCCAAGAGCAGTCCCCGCGCCCGATTTGCGCTTTTCCTCACGGCAAACGTGCCGCACGCGAGCCGTTGCGCTTTCAGGGCCAGGCCCAAAGTGGCGAGCGCGTTGCCGCTCATACGGCGGCGCAGAGCGCGTCAAGCTCCGCATATACGTCCTCCGGAATCCGCGTTTTCAGGCATCTTTCCGGCGCGCGGTTCTTTCGTATCCTGCGCAAACACACGGCGTCGGGGCACACATACATGCCGCGCCCGCCGCTCTTGCCGCGCGTGTCAAGCAGCACCCTCCCGTCGGGCAAACGCGCCACCCTCAGCAGCCCGTCCTTGGTTTTGTGTTCGCGGCAACCCATACACTGCCTTTCGGGTTTGCGCTCAGAAGAGCTCATATTCCTCGTGCTCCCTCGTCTGTGGTTTTATGTCTATCTTGTAGCCGGTCAGGCGAGCCGCTAGGCGCGCGTTTTGGCCCTCCTTGCCGATAGCGAGCGACAACTGCTCGTTTGGTACCACCACGCGGCAGGACTTGCTGTCCGAAGAGAGCATCACCTTTATGACCATGGCGGGCGCAAGGGCTTGCGCGATATAGATTTCTGCGTCGTCGCTGTAGAGCACAATATCTATCTTTTCCCCCTGCAGCTCCGACACCACGGCATTCACGCGCTGGCTCTTCGGGCCTATGCACGCGCCGCGCGGGTCAATGCCGGAGTCATTTGCCCACACGGCCATCTTCGTGCGGCTGCCGGGTTCGCGGGCAATGGAGCGTATCTCCACAAGCCCGTCCTTTATCTCCGGCACTTCCAGCTCAAACAGCTTTTTCACAAGGCCGGGGTGGGTGCGCGAGACGAGTATCTGCGGCCCGCGCGCGGACTTACGGACTTCCACCACATACACCTTCAGCCTGTCGCCCTCGCGGAAAAACTCTCCCTTGGCCTGCTCGCCCGGGGTGAGCAATACCTCCGTCCTTTCGTTGCCCGTGCCCATTTCCAGCACCAAAGCGCCCGAGCGCGAATCGTGCCTGAGCACCTGCGCGGTCAGAATATCCTGCTCTTTGGAGGTGTATTCCTGATACACCATGCCGCGCTCGGCTTCGCGCATACCCTGCATTATCATCTGCTTTGCCGTCTGCGCGGCAATACGGCCAAACGTGGAAGTGGGCACCTCAATGGTCAGCACGTCGCCTATGGCCGCGCCCGGCTCCATTTGTCTCGCGTCCGGCAGCGCAATCTCCAACGCGGGCTGCTCCACGGTCTCCACAACCTGCTTCTCCACATAGAGGTGGACTTCCTTCTTTTTCTCGTTAAGCTCCACGCGCACATTGTCGGTTATGCCGGAATTGACCTTGCGAAAAGCCGTAATCAAAGCCTGCGCGATTTTCTCGTGCATATACTCGCGCGGTATGCCGCGCTCCTTCTCTATCAAGACGACGGCGTCAAAGAGTTCGGCGTTCATTTCTCGTAATTCCTCCGTTTCACATAATCCAAAAGCAGAGAGTGGGTATTCCCACTCTCCTCTGCAAACCTCTCCACACCCATTATACCACCTTTTTTTCACAATGCAAGCGTTTATTTGGGGGAAGTTCCCCGGAAGTTCCCCGCAACCCCCGCCCCCTTCGTCCCCCCGTCTCCTAACCACTAACCACTAACAACTAACAACTAACCTTGCGTCTTTCGCCGTTCCGTGTTATACTCACCTTTTGGGAATACCCGCAATTAAACAAAAGAGGTGCTTGTAAGATGAAAGCCACCCGCCACACACACACACACACCACGCCCGCGAAAATAGCCTGCTGACAAAGCCCCGCGCCGCCCTCCCCGCCCTCGCGCTTGCCTTCGCTTTGTTGTTTTCCGCCTGCTCCGGCGGTTCGCCTTCCCTCTCGCCTTCGCGCAGCCGCAGCCCGTCGCCCTCACCTTCGCCCTCGCAGATAGTGGACACCGCCCGCGCCGCCGTGGAGGACATGGGCGGCGATGTGACCGCCGAGAGCGGCGGCGAGGTCACGGCGGCGTTCCCCGGCCTTGCCCTGCAAAACAGCGACACGCTCGCCACGGGCGCGTCCTCTTGGACGAGTTTGGAGCTTGGCGAGAGGCAGTATATACTCGTGGAGGAAAACACGGAGCTGCGGATAGGCGACTGGGCGTTGCTTGATGGCAAGGCTTGGTTTAACGTAAACACCCCGCTTGAGGTTGCCACCCCCAACGCCTCGCTCTCCGTGCGCGGCACGGTGTTTTACATAGCGCACGCGGGAGGCGTGACGCGCATAGCCGTGTTCGAGGGCGTTGTGAACGCGAACGGCGCGGACATAAGCAACCGCGCGGCGGAGATTGACCAAGACGGGGAGCTGACACTCTATGACCTCACCGACGACGACTACCGCTCCGAATACTTTTCCGAAAGGCTCAGGGACTGGCCGGGCTTGACCGGGGAGGTTTCCCCCTCGCCAAGCCCCTCGCCTTCGCCTTCGCAAGTATGGACCCCCTCCGTGGGCAGTGTCATCACCTTCGGCGCATACGAGTGGCGGGTGCTTGCCGTGGAGAGCGGTAAGGCGCTGATTATAACCGACAAAGTCATAGACTCCAGGGCATACCACAACACAGACACAGACATCACCTGGGCAGACTGCGACCTGCGCGCCTACCTCAACGGCGAGTTCTATAACAGTTTCTCCGCGAGCGACAGGGCTAATATTGCCGAAACGCGCAACGTGAATAAGGATAACCAATGGTACGGCACTCCCGGCGGAGCGGACACCACAGACAAAATCTTCCTGCTGTCCCTTGAGGACGTGGTCAAATACTTCGGCGACAGCGGGCAGTTGGCGAATAGGCCGTCGGGTGCATACGAGATAGACGACCAATACAACAACGCGAGGTATACGCAAGGTGAGGGCGGCAGGGATGCTGTCTGGTGGTTGCGTTCCCCCGGCAACAGCGCGAACTGCGCCGTCGTTGAGTACGGCGGCTACTTCCTGTACGTCTTCGGTACCGAAGTGGACGGCTCCTGGGACCTCCGCCCCGCCTTGTGGATAACGCTGCAAGGCGGCGGGGAACCGCCGTCGCCAAGCCCCTCACCTTCACCCTCGCCAAGCCCCTCGCCCTCGCCGTCACGCAGTCCGTCCCCATCGCCTTCCCCTTCCCCGTCGCAGGATAGCAACGTCATCACCTTCCCCGACCGCGCCTTCGAGTCGTATGTGAGGCTCTGGCTCAACAAACCCACGGGCGCTATTACCAAAACGGACGTGGCGGGGATAAGGGCGTTTTACCCGGTCGAGCGGAACATCAAAGACCTGACCGGCATAGAGCACTTCACCGCGCTGACAGAGCTTCGGTGCAGCGGCAACCAACTTACCGCCTTGGATGTCTCCCGCAACACCGCGCTGAGTAGGATGCTCTGGTGCGAAAACAACCAACTCACCACGCTTGACGTTTCCCGCCTCACCGCGCTGAGGGAGCTTCAGTGCAACGGAAACCAACTCACCACGCTTAACGTGAGCGGTGCCACCGCGCTGACGGTGCTTTGGTGCCGGGGCAACTATTTCCCCGACAA
>JAIRWH010000004.1 GCA_031253545.1 Oscillospiraceae bacterium | reverse complement strand
CTTACCCCTGAACTCGATGACGCGCCGGACGGCGTAGACCCCCGGCGGCAAATCGAGCAGGGTCCGCGCGGGCGGGAGGTCTTGCGGCGAGGGCGAAGGGCTCGGTTGCTCGGAGGGCGCTCCTTTGCCGCTGTGTTTGAGAGCGCCGTTGACGCATTATCCCATCAAACGCTGTATCTTGAATGGAACGGCCATCGCCTTTCGATCGACGGTATGTCGCTCGCGCCGTTGACACAATTCCTCGCGGTTCACGGCACTGTGCGGTATGTTGATGTTTGCGCCGACAACGATGAGGCGGGCGATGATTGTGCCGGGCGGATTGCCGTGTTGGGGCAGCGTGTCCAAGTTAGGCGGGTAAAACCGCCGACGGGGAAAGGCCGGAACGACTGCTTGCGGTAGGCGTTTACCTGCGGGGGAGGGGTTAATTCCTTTTCCCTGCCGGTATCACCAAATGCAAGCTACATCATACTTGCGGGCGTTTTCATCAGCGGATATGAGTGTGATTCCGTAATTCATTGCGGTTGCAATAATAATCCGGTCAAAGGGGTCGTTGTGAATAAACGGTAAGGATTCAACAATTTTGACTTCATCCGCAGTTAATCCAAGTATTTCAACACCGTTTTCGCGAAGTTTATCTATAAAGACCGAAACCCCGCTCATGCCCGTAATTTTACCGCCTTTGCTGATTTTAACAGCGATTTCCCAAGCAGAGGCAATACTGACGGCAAGTTCGACCGTCCTGTCTGCTATTATTTCTTTTGCTTTTGCAGACAGCTTTTCATCGTTTCCCAATAATGCCCATATCGCGGTATGTGTATCAAGTAAATGCTTCATCACATATACTCCTTGAAATCCGCGAGAACATCGCTAAAATCATCGTCAATATTGAGTACGCCTTTCAAACAGCCAAACTGAAACGCGGGGCGTACATACTCCGCATTTTCGCTCCTTTGCATGAGCGGTATTACGTCCGAGACGACCTGCATCAGATAGACATTAAGAGCGGTTTCAATATCTATCCCGTAGCGGCTGAGTACGGGTTTTGCTTTTGTCGCAAGCTCACGGTTTAAGTTTATGGGAACGGTATCCATACTGTGCCTCCAATCTTTCAGCTTGTTTGTTTTGCACAGGTATGTGGCCTTTTATTGAGTTAATTACCCACTTACCCGCTATAACCATATTACAGACAGCAGAAGAGACAACGCCGCAAAACGCCGCGCCCCGACAATTTACAGCCATTATACCATAATAGCGCGGAGTTGTAAAGAAATATCCTCGTCAGCCCCGATGCCGCCGGGTTTTGAGCAATTTGTAAAATCGTTGACACCCCCCGGCAAGACAGGGCGCGCGCGCCCCCATTCCCGCCTGCCGGCCCGGTTTATGGCTTCGCCCCCGCAACCCCCGGCGAGGACGGGGAACGCGCCTTTCGGGTACGGTCGGGACGCCGCCGCCCCCGCGCCCCCGTCTACTAACAACTACCCACTGACAACTAACCAACTATGTTCCCACTCACGTGGTGTGCTATTATGCTTCGCATAATAGGTTCCCCGTCCACTAACCACTAACCACTAACCACTAACAACTAACGCGCCGCAAGCGCGTCCGCCGCGTCCGGCGGCTCCGTGCCCGGCTCGGAGGGCGGCGGCTCCGGTGGCTCCGGCGGCTCCGACGGGGGCGCTTGGTGCCGCTCGGCGCAGAAGGTGTTATAAAAGTCCGCGCTCTGCCGGGGGGCGTGGGTGTGCAGTTCGGGGTCGTCGGGCTCATAGGCCGCCACGCCGTAATAGCGCAGCGTGTATTGCTCGTCCACCAACGTAATGCCCGCGTCGGGCAACACACGCGCTTCCGTGTCCGCCAGCAGCGCCACGCGGTAACGCGTGGCGGCGGGGCAGGAGGGCGTGGCGAGTTTGCCCGACACGCCGCACACCTCCACGGGCGCGTGTATGGTACATGTCCTCACGGGCACCTGCTCCTCGGCGAACACGCCTTGCGCCGTGCGCGCGCCGCGCGGGTCGAGGTCGCAGTACGGCCCCGGCGCGTTGCCGCTGTCGCGGCAATAGCGGGCTTGGGTCAGCCCCTGCGGCAGCACGTATTCCGTCACGGTCAAGCCCTCGTGCAGCGGCTCCATCACCTGTTTCCACATCTGCAACGCGGGGTTGCCGGAATAGCCCTCCAGCGAGCGCGGTATCTCGTAGCCAAACCAGGCGGCGGCGGCGTAATAGGGCGTGAACCCGCAAAACCATCTGTCGTAGTTGGCGTCGGTGGTGCCCGTCTTCCCCGCCACGGGCCAGGAGCCGAACTTTGCCTGCGAGCCTGTGCCCACCGCCACGGCGTTTCTCAGGCATGTAACGGCGTAAAACGCCGTCACGGGTTTAAGCGCCGCCTCGCGCAGCGGCACGCTGTCCATGAGCAATTCGCCGTATTTGTCGCGCACCTCGCTGTAATAGCGCGGGTGCGTATATGTGCCGCCGTTGGGAAAAGTGGCGTAGGCGGCAGTCATCTCTATGACGCTCACGCCGTTGGTGAGGCCGCCGAGCGCCATGGACGAGAGGTCGTCAAGCAGGCCGTTTGCCGAAAGGGTGTCTTGTATGCGCGAAAGGTGGAAGCGGTCTATGACGAATCTGCGCGACACGGCGGGGGTCAGGATGTCCATAAAGCGCACGGCGGCCGTGTTCTTAGACTCCGTGATGGCGGTAATCACGTTGATTCTTCCGGCGTAAGTCTCCGGCGCGTTTTTGGGCCAATAGCGCTCCTTCTCCTCGTCGTAGCTAAACGGCGCGTCCAACACGGTGGAATACGGCGTGAGGCCGCCGAGCTCAAACGAGGGCGAATATGTGGCGAGGGGCTTTATGGAGGAACCCGGCTGCCTGTATGTCATAGTGGCCATGTTGTTGAGCTTGTTGGCCTCCTTGGGGAAACGGCTGCCAATCAGCGCCCTGACGGAGCCGTCGGATAAATCCATTATCGCCATGGTGCACTGGGCCGGCTCCGGGTCGCGCCCTTTCGGCCAATTATCCGGGTTATACCACACGCCGTCCATTATGGCCTGCGCGTTTATGTCCATCTCCAAATACACCGAAAGCCCCGCGCCGAATATATACTGCTCGGCGATATACTCGCCGTAGCCGAAGCGCTCGCTCATCTCGGTCACAAGGTGCCGCATGGTTTCCTCCACATACCATGAGCGCACCTTCACCTCGCGCCCGTCCACGCCCCTGGCAAACACGAGTTTCTGGTCCACGGCGCGGGAATACTCGCCCTCGTTTATCATGCCCTGGCGGTACATCTCGCGGAGTATAATCTCCTGCCTTTGCTTGTTCTTTTCGGGGTTGATATACGGGTCGTACATGTAGGGGTTGTTGGTAATGCCCACAATGCTCGCGCATTCGGCAAGCGTCAGGTCGGCAAGCTCCTTGCCGAAATATTCCGCGGCGGCGGTCCTCACGCCGTTGCAGCTCTCGCCCAAATATATGGTGTTCAGGTAATACTCCAATATGCGCTCCTTGCTGTATCTCTGCTCAAACTCCAAGGCCTGGAAGATTTCCTGAAACTTGCGCTGCACGGTCACGTCGTCGTTTTTCGTGATATTCTTGATAAGCTGCTGCGTTATGGTGGAGCCGCCGAAGTTATTCTTCATGGAAAGGAACATATTGGCAAACGCGCTCACGGTGCGCTTCCAGTCCACCCCCTCGTGCTCCCAGTAGCGCTTGTCCTCAATAGCCACAAACGCCTGCTTTATGTATTCCGGTATTTCGCCGTAAGAGGCCCACACGCGGTTTTCCTCGCCCGACACGCTCTCCACGGCAAGCCACTGCTCCGGGTTTTCGGGCGAACGCGCGTAGAATATGGTGGTGAGCTTGGGGTCAAACTCTTCCAGCACCACCAAAGGCACGGGGTCCATCACATGCGCCACATAAAGCGCGGCGTATGTGGCGGCCACGGCCAGCGAACAGACCGCTATAACCGCCGCCGTGGCGGCAATGCGCGCCAGCACGCCCGCGAGGTGCCACAAGCCGTATAAAAAGCGGTATGCCGGCAAATGCAGCGAAGGCATAAAGACACGCTTGTAAATATTTGATACAATAGCGGCAAAGGCTTTCACGCGCCCCCACACCCGCGCGGCAAAACCGCGCGCGGCGGACCACACGAGACGCCACGCGCGAGTCAGCACAGATTCCATGCCCGCCGTCACCTCCCTGCCCGCTCAGTATACCACAAATAAAGGAGGTATTGCAACAATGCCCGTTATAGCCGTGGACTACGGCGACGCCCGCACGGGCGTGGCCATTTCGGGCGCGTCGGGGCAATATGCCGCCGAGGCGTTTACCATTCACGAGAAAGACGGCGGCAAGTTGATTGAGCGGCTGTGCGCCCTTGCCGCCGCCCGCCGTGAAGACACGCTCTTCGTGGTGGGCCTGCCCGTGAACATGGACGGCTCGGAAGGCCCCCGCGCGCAAAAAAGCCGCGCGTTTGCCGCAAAGCTGCGGGAGGCTTCGGAGATAAACGTGGAGCTGTGCGACGAACGCCTCACCACAGTGCAAGCCGCCCGTATGCTTAAAGCCTCCGGCTCCAAGACGAAGGTGGACGCCCTCGCGGCCGCCCTGCTCTTGGAGGCGTATTTGCGCGGAACCCGAAGCGGAGCGGCGGGCTCCCGCCCGCCGGATTGCGTATAACGCCCGGAACACGCGTCGGTTATTCCCGGCCGCAAAAACCCCGGCGGGATAAACGGACCTCTTTTAAGACTGTTTATAACTATTTACGAACGCCTTTCCAATTGCGCCCGAAGCTCGGCGATGAGAGCGTCTTTCTCCGCCGCGTTATTGTAGCGTTATTGTATATCTTGGCGGTTCCGTTTATCGCGGCGGCGACACCTACCACACCCGCGGCGTGAAGCCCTCCGGCAACGCCGCCAAGGCGGCACTCTCGCCCGACAGGGTGATTACGAACAAGCCGCCCCCCTGCGCGTAGGCCAATACCTTATCCGGCACGACACCGCCCGCGATGGCGCCGAGGATTTTACGCCTGTCGTTGCGGCGGTCCATGTGGGCGCGCACTTTCTCAATGCGGGCGATATGCTCGTCCACATCCTCGCCGCGCGGCTCCGTCTTTATTTCCGCAAGGAGTATATACTCGCCGTTTTCAAGCACCACGTCCGCTTCCGCCACGGTCTTCTTCCCGTCCGTATACTTCCTGTTGACGGATTGGTCGTGGAACTCGTA
>JAIRWH010000037.1 GCA_031253545.1 Oscillospiraceae bacterium | reverse complement strand
CGGCGGCGCGGGTCTTGTTTTGCGCCATCCACTTGTTTTGGAGCAAAAAGTCCCCCGCCATGTGCCCCGCGAAAAGCCACGCGAGCATATTGCCTCCCTCCCGCCGCAAGGCGGCGCTTGTTGGTTGCGGGTTGTCGGCGGATAAACCTGTTACGCGAAGCACAGCAGCGCGCCAAGTTCCCGCCAATAATCGGGGTACCCGTCGCCGTAGCCGCCGAAGAAGCCCTCGAAGAAGCTCTCCGCCAACACAAAGCAGGCAACCGCAAGCCCCACGCCGACGAGCAGCGCGACGGCGCCGCACACAATGCCCGCCGCGGCCATGCCGTTACCCATGCCGGCACCCTTGGAGCGAGCCATGCCCACTGCGCCCAGCACCAAACCGATTAGCGCGAGGAAGGCGGGCAGTATGAGCCAAGAGAAAGGCAGCGAGATGATGCCCAGCACCATGGACGCTATGCCAAGCCCCGTGCCGGGGTTTTTCGGTTTCGGCGGCGGGGGAGGGGACGGGGGGCGATACGGGTACGGCGGCGGGTACGGGTACATCGCAATCAGCTCCGTGGTTAGTTGTTAGTTGTTAGTGGTTAGGGGTTAGTGGACGGGGCGCGGGGGGCGGGGGCGCGGGAGACGGGGGTTTGCAACTAACAGATGCCTTTCTTCGGGTGTACCCCCGTGATGGCGTATTCCACCCATTCGCCGATGTTTACCGCGTGGTCGCCAATGCGCTCCAAATACTTCGTTATCATCATAAACATTATGGCCTGCTCGGCGTTGTCGGGGTCGCGCTTAATCAGGGCGGTGAGGTCGCTCATCACGGTGTTGAAGAGCGCGTCCACTTTGTCGTCGGTGCGGTCGAGCGAGCGGGCAAGCTCCGCGTCGCGGTTGATGTAGGCCTGCACGCCGTCTTTGACCATCTGTATGACTATGGCCGCCATTTGCGGGATATGCGCAAGCTGTTTGATGTATTCCCCGTCGCCCAGCTGCACGGTAATCTCGGCGATGTCGCGCGCTTGGTCGCCTATGCGCTCTAAGTCGGTAATCATCTTCAAGGCCGCCGACACCTCGCGGAAATCGTTTGCCACAGGGTGCTCCATGAGGAGGATTTTCAGGCACGACTGCTCTATGTCGCGCTCGAGGCGGTCTATCTGCTGCTCCTCGCCGGCCACGGCGCGCGCCTGCTCGTGGTCCCGCTGCATAAGCGCCTTCACGCAGCCCTCGATGGCGACCTCTATGTGGCGGCACATGAGCACCAAGTTATTGAATACGCCTTGCAGCTCTTTTTCGTAGCGCGCCCTGATTGTCATATTGTTACCTCCGAAGACGACGGCCGCGACAGGGCGGGGGCGCGCCCCTCCCGCTCCGGGGGAAGGGCAAAAGGAAAACTGCCGCCGATTATTCCCATAGTGGCATTATACCGCCTTTCCTTAAATAATTCAACCGAATCGCCCGGTGATATAGTTTTCCGTGCGCTTGTCCGCCGGGGAGGAGAAAATGTCCTCGGTCTTGCCGTATTCCACAATCTCGCCGAGCAGGAAGAAGGCCGTTTTGTCGGATATGCGCGTGGCCTGCTGCATATTGTGCGTCACGATTACTATGGTATACTCGGCTTTCAGCTCGGCGGCAAGCTCTTCGATTTTGCCCGTGGATATGGGGTCGAGCGCGCTGGTGGGCTCGTCCATGAGCAGTATCTTCGGCTGCGCCGCCAGCGCGCGGGCGATGCAGAGCCGCTGCTGCTGCCCGCCGGAAAGGCCCATGGCGTTTTGCCGCAGCCGGTCTTTGGCCTCGCCCCAAAGCCCCGCCTGCCTCAGCGAATGTTCGATGATGCCGTCTAATTCGCTCTTGCGCTTTATGCCGAAGGTGCGGGGCGCGAAGGCGATGTTGTCGTATATGCTCATGGGGAAGGGGTTGGGCTTTTGGAACACCATGCCCACGTCTTTGCGCAGCAAGGTCACGTCTGTGCCCTTGGCGTATATGTCGTTGCCGAAGATGCTGACCTCGCCCGTTATCCTGCACCCTTCCACAAGGTCGTTCATACGGTTAAACGTCTTGATGAGCGTGGTCTTGCCGCAGCCGGACGGGCCGATGAAGGCCGTGACCTCATGGGCGGCGATGTCTATATTCACATCTTTCAGCGCCCGGAAATCGCCGTAATAAAGGTTGCAGCCGCGAACGGCGATAACGGGTTTCTCATCCATTGGCAAGCTCTCCTTTGCCCAGCAGCCTGCCCAGCGCCGTGGCCAATATGTTGATGCCGATAACCAGCATGAGCAGCACCACGCCCGTGGCCGCCGCTTGGCGCGGGTAGCCGTGGGAGCTGAAATAATACACGTCGAGCGCGAGCGATGTGCCCGGCGAAGCGAGCGAGGAAGGCATTTTGTTTACCACCATGCCCACGGTGAGTATGAGCACGGCGCTTTCGGACACAATGCGCCCCACCGCCAATATGAGCGAGGTCACGATGCCCCCGGCCGCGCACGGCAGCACCACGGCGAAGATGGTGCGTACCTTGGACGAACCGAGCGCGAAGCTGCCCTCGCGCAGCGCGAGGGGCACGGCGAGCAGGCTTTCCTCCGTGGAGCGCACAATGACGGGCAGTATCATGATAGCCAGCGTGATGCCGCCGCCGATGAGCGAATACTTGAAGCCCAACGCCACCACAAACACAAGGTAGCCGAACAGGCCGTATACGATGGAGGGTATGCCCGCGAGCGTTTCCGCGGCCACGCGGACGACCCGCGACAGGCGGCTCTTGGTGTTGGTGTATTCGGTGAGGAACACGGCGCTGCCCACGCCCACGGGCGCGGCTATGGCAAGCGCGATGAGTATGAGGTACAATGTGCCGAAAAGGGCGGGGCGTATGGACGGCTCGGGGCCGTAATCGCCGAAGAGCAGCTGCATATTCACATAACCTATGCCGCGCAGCAGTATAAAGACTATGACAGCGCCCAGCGCGGCAAGGCTTGCCACGAGCGCGGCGCGTGAGGCGAAGCGGAGCGCGGCGTATTTAAGTATCTGCCTTTTGTGCGCGTCTTTGAGCACGCGGCGCACCCCCTTTCAGCAGGGAAAAACTGATATTCAGCAGCAGGGTGAAGAAAAACAGCACCACGCCGGAGGAAACGAGCGCCGCGGCGGGGTCGCCGGTAAGCTCCATCGCGCCCATGGCTATGTTGGACGTGAGGGTGCGTACGGACTGAAACAGGCTGCGGGGCATGACGGGCGAACCGCCGATAACCATAATCACCGCCATGGTCTCGCCCACGGCGCGCCCCACGGAAAGCACCACCGCCGCGAACACGCCGCTCTTGGCGGCGGGCAGCACCACGCGAAACACGCTCTGCTCCTCCGTGGCGCCCAGCGCCAGCGCGCCCTCGTGGTAACTTTTCGGCACGGCGTTCAGCGCGTCTAAGCTCACGCTCACAATGACGGGCAACACCATGACCGCCAGCACAAGGCTCGCGGCGAGTATGCCGTAACCTATGCCGCTATGCGACACGCGCTCGCGCAGAAACGGCACTATGACGATGAGGCCGAACAGGCCGTATATCACGCTCGGTATGCCCGCGAGCAGGTTGACAAGCTGTCTCACGGGCCCCACGGCCGCCTCCGGGCAAAACTTGAAGAGCGCTATGGCCGTAAACAGCCCCAGGGTTACCCCCAGCAGCGTGGACAGCGCGGTGACGTAGAGCGAGGCCACCACCATGGCCATTATGCCGTATGAGCCCGTGTGGATATTCCATACCGTGCCGAAGAAGTTGCCCAAACCCGTTTTGAGCATAAACGGCACACCCCCGGCAAAGAGGAATACGCATATGCAGCCGAGCGCGGCCACGGAAAAAACGGCGCAGGACAGGAATATGACTCGCATAATCCTGTCCCTTGCCCTTATGAAACGGTAAGCCGTGAGCATCGCTTACAAGTCCCCTCGCGTAAATCTTCCCCCGGCGCGTTTTACGTCAGCCGATGTCGCTCCACTTGGGGGCGGAGGCGGTTTCCTCGTTGTAGATTGTTTTCAGCTGCGCCATGGTGATATTGGTAAGCGTGTTGGCGGGGTTCACAATGACGGCGATGCCGTCTTTGCACACCACGTAGTGCGTGCAGGAAGGGGCGTTTTCCGTGTTGAACTCCTCGCTTATCATGCCAAACTCCGACACGTCGCCCTCCGCGTCCTTGTAGCCTTGGCCGCTGCCGCCGCCGGCCACGGTGACCTTCACGTTGTCTTGCAAGCCCTCGAAAGCGGCGGCGAGCTTATCCATGAGCGGTTTGAGCGATGTGGAGCCGCTGATGCCGATGGTGCCGGAGAGCGAGCCGTTTACGGTGTAGGCGCTCGCCGAGCCATACAGCGACACATAGCCCTCGGCGGTGATAATGGCTTGCGCGTCGGACGAGCCGAGGTAGGCGAAGAACGCGGCGTTCACGTCGCTGTCGAGGGAGGCCGCCTTGTAGACCACCGAGAGCGGGCGCGAGATTTTGTACGAGCCGCTTTGGATATTGGCCACGGTGGCTTCCACGCCGTCCACGGTGAGCTTCTTCACGTCGCCCGTCACATAGCCTAAGCTCTCGTAGGCGATGGCGGCGGGGTTGCCCTTCACTTCTTCCAGCACGGCCGCCGTGCCGGTCTGCGTAATGGCGCCGGCGGGGTCGGCCTTGCCCTTCAGCCCGATAATCTCCATGAAGGCCGTCTTGGTGCCGCTGCCGTCTTCACGCGCCACGATGGTAATGTTTTTGCCCTTGTCAAAACCGGTCGCCCCGCCCGCGCAGGCTGTGAGCGCGAGGGCGAGCGCGAGGGCGAGCGCGAGGATGCCGAGAGTCCGCTTTTTCATTGTGTCGTTCCTCCGTTTTCGTAATAATAGTCTTTCACACAAGCCCATATTACCCCGTAAACAGCGGCGGTAATAGCATAAAAACGTATGGAAAACGTAAAATGTATGTAAGGTCAGTGGTTAGTGGATAGTGGACGGGGGACGCGAGAGGGCGGGGTCTGCGCAAAGCGCGGCGTTGCCCGCGTACTCCGTTCCCCCGTCTTTTTACCCTGCCCTCCACCCCCCCAAAAAAACACGGAGCCTTTCGGCTCCGCGCGAGGTGCGTATCGTCAGGCAGAAACCCGGCGAACTGTTTGAGCGGGGGCGGACGCGGGGGCAGACGCGGACGCGGGGATGGGGGCGAGGGGCTTGATGTCGAGCTCCTTCATCACGGCGTCGTAGGTTTTGTGGGTGAGTTCGGGCAATGTGCCGCCGGCCATGCGGCTGACATTCTCAAAAGCGCCCTGCACGGCGGCGCGGAGGGTTTCCAATTTGGTTTCGTCGCCGGAGGCCTGCGAGTTGACGAAGTCGAGCACCTGCCTCGCGGCCGTCTGCGCGCTGAACGGGCCGCCGTCTTCCACGAGCGCCCTGGCGCGCTCGATTTCCCGTGCGAGAGCGTCGTTGGACTCGGCGATGAGGGTGGGGTCTATGCGCAACGCCACATTGCCGTAAAGGAGACGGAAGAAGAAGTTGCCCTCGCTGTATTGCTTGGTGATGATACGCTCGGCCACACGCCGCAACGCGGCATCGGTGGCGGTCTTCATGGCGGTCTGAGCCTCCGCTTTGGTGTACATGGGAGCGGGGGGCGGCGACACCGCCGCGCCCGCGGGAGACCTTTTGACAGAACCGCCGAACGCGCCCGCGGGCTGGATATGCACGGGCGGGGGCGGCATAATCGGTATGACTTGACGGCTGCTTCCTACATTCGTCACTTTCATATTGGTTCCCTCCAATACGTCTATAAACCCATTATCGTAATAAAGCCCGCAGGACTTTAACATTATCCGAGACGAGGCCGGAGGAAAAGACCGAGCTGCCCGCCACCACAATGTCCGCGCCCGCCTCCACGCAGCCGCCCGCCGTGACGGCGTCTATGCCGCCGTCCGCCTCCAAAAGGCAGCCGGGCTTTTCGGCATCGAGCATAGCGCGGACGGCGGCAACGCGCCGCAAGGCTCCGGACAGAAACTTCTGCCCGCCGTAACCCGGCTCCACCGTCATGACGAGCACTAAGTCCAAAAGCGGCAGATACGGCCTGAGCGTGTCGGGGTGTGTGGCGGGTTTGAGCGCCATGCCCGCCTTCGCGCCGTTTTGCTTGACGGCGAGCAGCACGCGGGAGAGGTCGCCGTCGGATTCGGCGTGCACGGTGAGCAGCGAGGCGCCGGATTCGATGAACGGCACAACGAGGTTCTCCGGGCGCGTGACCATGAGGTGCACGTCAAGCGGCAGGGAAAACAGCTCGCGCATGCGTTTGCAGATATGCGGGCCGAAGCTGAGGTTGGGCACAAAGCGGCCGTCCATAACGTCGAAGTGCAACCAATCCGCGCCGCCCTCCAAGGCGAGGCGCACGTCCCTTTCGAGGTTGGCGGCGTCGGCGGCGAGGAGCGAGGGGGCCAAGAGGCGGGGAGGGGTCATTTCATCGGGTCAATATGCCAGATTTCACGGGCATAGCGGGAGATGGTGTTGTCTGAGGAGAATACGCCGCTGCCGGCGATGTTCATGAGCGACATTCTGTCGAACACACGCGCGCCCGAATAGAGCCGCTCCGTGCGCCCCTGGGCCGCCACATACGCGTCGAAGTCGCGCAGCACGAAGAATTCGTCGTTGTAGTCGAGCAGGCTGCGGATGATGGTGTCGTGCTCGCCTTCGGGCGTGGCGGGCGCGACACCGGCGTGGATGAGCGCGAACACGCGTTTCAGGCGCGGGTCGTTTTGGTAAATCTGCTGCGAGGAATAGTCGCCGCGCGCGTAGTATTCGAGCACGTCGTTTACCGTGAGGCCGAAGTTGATGTAGTTGTCGTCGCCCACCTGCTCGCGGATTTCAATATTCGCGCCGTCGCCCGTGCCGATTGTAACCGCGCCGTTCATCATAAACTTCATGTTGGACGTGCCCGACGCTTCCTTGCTCGCCGTGGAGATTTGCTCGCTAATCTCGGCGGCGGGGAAGATGTACTCCGCCAGCGCCACGCCGTAATTCTCCAAGAAGACCATGGCGAGTTTGCCCCGGCAACAGGGGCTTTTTGAGAGCAGCACGGAGATGTCGCCGGCGAGCTTGATGATGCTCTTGGCGTAATAGTAGCTCGGCGCGGCCTTGCCCGCCATGATGAACGTGCGCGGCGTGCCGATGTCCTCGCCGTCTTGCAGGCGGTTGTACAGGTGGAGTATATGGAGCAGGTTGAGCAATTGGCGCTTGTAGGCGTGTATGCGCTTGACCTGCACGTCGAAGATGGAGTCGGGGTCCACCGTCAGGGAGTTTTGCGCGGCGATGATGTCCGCGAGCCGCTGTTTGTTGAGCCGCTTTATGCGGTGCAGCTCCTCCAAGGCTTGCGAGTCGTTTTTGAACCCTTCTAACTTGCGCAGGCGGAGCGGGTCGCGCAGCCATTCCTCGCCGATGGTCTTGGAGAGGAACTCCGAGAGCGCGGGGTTGGATTTGAGCAGCCAGCGGCGGTGGGTAATGCCGTTGGTTTTGTTGTTGAACTTCTGCGGGTAATATTCGTAGAAGTCGTGCAATACTTCCGTTTTGAGCAGCTCCGAATGTACGGCCGCCACGCCGTTTACCGAGAAGGAGCCCACCACGGCGAGGTTGGCCATGCGCACCATGCCGTCCCAGATGATGGACATACGCGCCACGCGGTCGCTGTCGCCGGGGTAGACGCTCATGAGCTCCAAACAGAGGCGGCGGTTGATTTCCTCTATAATCATGGCAATGCGCGGCATGAGGTTGGTGATGATGTCCAGCGGCCATTTCTCCAAGGCTTCCGGCATGATGGTGTGGTTGGTGTAGGCGATGATGTGGGTGGTGAGCCGCCAAGCCTCCTCCCACTCCAAGCCCTCGTTGTCGAGCAGTATACGCATCAGCTCCGGCACGGCGAGCGCGGGGTGCGTGTCGTTAATCTGCACACAAATGTAGCGGTCCAATTCGCGTATGTCGTAGGCGTGCTTTTTCTTGAAGCGCCGCACTATGCTCTGAAGCCCGGCGGACACGAAGAAATACTGCTGCTTTAAGCGCAGCACGCGGTTGTTGTAGGTGGAGTCGTCGGGGTAGAGCACCTCGGAGATGGCCTCGATGGAGTAGGTGTTTGCCATGGCGTTCACGTAATCGCCGCGCGAAAAGTTGGCGAAGTCGAAGCCCGTGCCCTCCACCTCCGCGCTCCAAAGGCGCAGCGTGTTCACCGAATGGTTTTGGTAGCCCACGATGGGTATGTCGTATGGCACGGCGCGCACGGGCAGGTAGTTTTCGTGGTGGAATTTCAGCTTGCCGTCCGGCAGCTCCTCCGGGTAGACGTTGCCGCCGAAGCGCACCTCCACGGATTTATCCGCCTTGCGTATCTCCCACACGTTCGCCTCGCGCAACCAGTTGTCGGGCAGCTCCACCTGATAGCCGTCCACGATTTTCTGGTTGAACAGCCCGTGCCTGTAACGTATGCCGTTGCCGTGGCCGGGCAGGGCCATGGAGGCGATGGAGTCGAGAAAGCAGGCGGCGAGCCTGCCGAGGCCGCCGTTGCCGAGACCCGCGTCCGGCTCTTCCACAATGAGCTGCTGCAAGTCTATGTTCAGTTCGCGCAGACCCTCCTCGCACACGTCGCGCAGGCCGAGGTAGAGCAGGTTGGATTCTAAGAAGCGGCCGAGCAGGAACTCCAAGGAGAAGTAGAAGACCTGCCTTTTGGAGCGGTTGAGGTAGTTTTTGTTGGTGTTGACCCAGCGTTCGTTAATCTCGTCGCGCACAAGCGAGGCGAGCGCGGCGTATTTGTCGCGCGATGAAGCCTCGTCGAGGGATTTGCCGAACATGGAAGAAATCTTCCGCGTGTATTCGCGCACGAACTCGGCTTTGGTGGCAAACACAGTTTCTCGCCTCCCGATATATATTTTGCGGGCAACCGGGGCCCTTTTGGCAAAAGCGCCGGGCGGCGCCCGCTCCGGCGAGCCGCGCCCCCACGCCGCGCGCGTTATCCGCGGCGCTTTGTTGGATTATATCAGACCGTGTTGCATTTAGCAATAGGTTTTGGTATAATTATTGCCCCCGCCGCGGTTTACGGGGCGGGGCGGCGGGGAGGGTTCCCGCCTTCGCCTTGCGGCGCGGCATCAATCCCAACGGAGGTTTACATGAAAACTGCATCGGAGAGCATCGAATGAAACGCGGCGGGGCTAAGGTTTTCAACGCGCCAATATCCGCTTTGCGCGTCGCCGCCGCGCTCATGTTGCTGGGCGTCGCCGCCTGCGGCCCGAAAAGCCCCTCCGGCGCGCCGTCTTTATCCGGCAATCTGCCGCCTTCCGGCTTCACGGAGCTGCCCGTGAGCCCGTCGGAAAGCCCGTCGGGTTCCGCCCCCGCGCCGGTGCTGCCGGGGAAAAACCCGGAAGGGGTCAATATACAGGAAAGGTTTACCCCGCCGGAGGGCTTCGCGCGAGTGGAGGCGGGCATAGACAGCTTCGCGGAATATCTGCGGCACCTGCCGCTGAAAGCCGACGGCGTGTTCGTGTCCTTGGCCGACGGCACGGGGTTCTATGTGGACGGCAAACCGGCCGCCGTATTTGACGTGGAGGTCACAAGGCGCACCATGTCCACCGACGCGTTTTTGCTCCTGCGCGCTTTGTATCTGCATAGCCGCCTACGCGCCGACGAGATAAATTTCCACTTCCTCAGCGGCTTTGAGTTCCCGTTTTACAAATGGGCGGAGGGCTACCGTCTTTCCGGCAGAGACGACCCCAAGTGGGGAGCGTCGCCTTCGGAGCCGGCCGACGGCGGCGAGGACGGGCTGTATAAATACTTAGATTACCTCTTTTCCAACACCAACGCGCGCGCCGTGTCCACCCACGACACCCGCGCGGCCGACTCGCTCGGCATAGGCTGCCTGCTCTTCACGTTCAACGCCTCCGGCACACCCATCAACGCGGCCATGGTGGCGGATATGGCCGTGAACGACAGGACGGGTCAGATTGCCGTGGTGCTCATTCGCGGCGGCGGCACGGATACCGCCACCGACATATACGTTATGCTGAACAACGCCATGATAGACAACCCTTGGTGCCAAATGAGCGAGGGCGGGGGGTTTTATACGGCCGAGGGGCTGTATATGCTCACGGACGCGAAAGACTGGGCGTGAGGTTAGTTGTCAGTTGTTAGTGGTTAGCGGGTAGGGGTTAGTGGACGGGGTTTGCGGGGGTTTGCGGGGGGGCGCAGCCCGCTCCCCCGTCTACTAACCACTAACAACTAACAACTGACAACTAACACAGCGGGCGGGAATGGGGGGCGAAACTCACCGGCCTTTTTGCATCTCACTCTCGCGCTCGTCCAATTCTTCCTCGGTGGCTCCGGATTCGCGCAGGAACGTGAGCCGCGCCTGCCTCACGCCGAGCGCGCTTTGCTCTGTGGCGGCGCACATTTCAAGCAGCTTCGCTTTGTTTTCGTCGGTGAGGTCTTGCGCGGCCGCGAGCAGGAAACGGGCACAGTCGGCGGAAGATGCCATATAGGCCGCGGCGGCGTCCACGAAGGGGCCCGCGAAGTCCGAACCCTTGACATTTCCGGTGATTTTATAGTTGAAGAAGGTAATCATTTGCTGCTGGTAATCCACGGACTGGCGCGAATACGCGGCGATGGCATCGAGCGAATCCTCGGAAACGGCGGCGGTCTTGGCGAGTACCTCCGCGCGCGAGCGTATGTCTTTTTGGAGCGACACGGAATTGAGGAATTGCCCCCACAGCTCCCCGTCTAACACAAGCGCGTTCATGCGCGGCAGCGACTTGTCGCGCGGCTCGGTGCGGAGGTAGGTCACTATGACCGCCACGACCACCATGACAAGCACAAAAACGGGGAAGATTGACCGAACCACGCCCGCCGCCGACTTCTTGGGCGGCACCGCGCTGCTCGCGTAGCTTCTCCTCTGCATAAGCAACAATCACCTCCGAGCATACCGGGAAAGGCGGGGAAGGAAAGATGACGTTCGAGAGAAAAATATCGGGTACCACGGTGTTTCACGGGCGGGTGTTCAGTGTGGACAACGATGAGGTGGAACTGCCCGGCGGCGCGCGGGCAAGGCGGGAATTGGTGCGGCACCCGGGCGGCGTGGCCGTGCTGGCGGAGGACGGGCAGGGGCGCGTGGTGCTCGTGAGGCAGTACAGATACGGCGCGGGGGAGGAAACAACGGAGATACCGGCGGGCAAGTTGGAGCCGGGGGAGGAGCCCTTGGCGGCCGGCCTGCGGGAGCTTTATGAGGAAACGGGCTACACGGCGGGAACCACGCGGCCTTTGGGGTTTATATGGCCCACGGCGGCGTATTGCTCCGAGAAGATATGGCTCTTTCACTGCACAAACCTCACGGGCGGGCAAGCGAAACCGGACGAAGGCGAGGACGTGCGCGCGGAGCTTATGCCATTGGACGAGCTGCGCGGGAAGATAATGAGCGGAGAGGTCAACGACGCTAAAACTATCGCGGCGGTAATGAGGAGGGACGGATAATGGGCGAAAAGGAAAAACCGATACTCATAGTCGAGGACGACAGGCATATTGTGGACATCTTGGATTACAACCTGCTCCGGGAAGGCTACAGGACGCTGCGCGCCTACGACGGCGAGGAGGGGCTTCGCCTCGCGCTGGAAGCCTCGCCGGCGTTGGTGCTGCTGGACGTAATGCTGCCGCGCCGCAACGGGTTTGACGTGTGCCGCCTGCTGCGGGAAAAGGACAAGGTGACGCCCGTGCTGCTGCTGACGGCCTTGGAGGCGGAGGACGACAAAGTGAGGGGCTTGGAAGCCGGCGCAGATGATTATATCACAAAACCGTTTGCTATGAAAGAGCTTTTGGCAAGAGTGCGCGCGAATATTCGCAGGGCGGTTGAATCCGCCGCGCCTCCCCCTCCCCTGCCGCCGGCGGAGTTTGTCTACCGCGACCTGCGGATACACAGAAACCGCCTGAATGTTACGCGCGGGGGCGAGCCTTGCGATTTGTCGCAGAAAGAATACGACCTGCTGCTCTACCTCGCGGACGCGCGCGAACGCGTGGTTACGCGCGAGGAACTGCTGGAGAAGGTGTGGGGCTACACGTATCTCAGCGACGATATGCGGGTGGTGGACGTGGCGGTGAGGCGGCTGCGGGAGAAATTGGAAAAGAACCCCGCCGAGCCGGAGTATATCGTCACAAAGCGCGGCGCGGGCTATATGTTCGGATTGGACTGAGGGCGGCGCGGCCATGCTCAGGAGCCTGCACATAAAGTTGGTGCTTATCCTCATACTGCTAATCGTGTCGCTCATGACCGTCACGGGCGTGTTCTTGGTAAACGGCGTGTCGCGTTTTTACATGGACGAGTTTTCCGGGAGCATGGAGAGCTTCTTCGGCGGCAACCAGCAGCTTTCGGACGCGCTCTATTCGGCTTTGGACAGCGCCGCGCCAGCCGAAAGCATGAGCGAGATAATCAGCTCCGGCGCGGCCGCGCTCGGCATAGACGGCAGGCAGCGCCTGTTCTTTATCTTAGACGGCGCCACGGGCCTGCCCCTTGCCGGGCCGCATATGGACAGGGCGGACGCGGTGGACCTCACGCCCAATATACTGCGCGCCATCGGCGGCGAGGCGGGCTACGCCGTGAGCGCGGCGGACAGGGTGTTTGACTGCGCCGTGCCCGTGGGCGAGCGGGAGCGGCGGCTGATTGTGTATATCTGCGACCTCAAAGACAGCCTGCGCCGCCAGACCTCCGAATTGGTACGCATTGTGGTGGAGGCCATGGCCTTCGGCCTCGTAATTTCCGCCCTGCTCTCGTTTCTGCTCTCCAAGACCATGACCACGCCTATTGAAAACCTCACGCGCTCGGCGGAGCGGGTGGCCGCCGGCGATTTTTCCTCCGCGCCGGAGGTGCAGTCCGCCGACGAGCTGAGTGTGCTCACGCGCACGTTTAACGATATGTCCGCCGCGCTGCATAAGGCGCTGCAAGAGCAGAAGCAGTTAGACGAAATACGCAGGGAGTTTGTGTCCAACGTGTCGCACGAGCTGCGCACGCCGCTGACCAACGTGCGCTCCTACGCGGAGACGCTGCTCGACACGCCGCAATACGCGCAGGGCGAGGGCGGCGAGTTCCTCGGCGTTATCCTCAGCGAATCCGAGCGCATGGCGCGGCTTGTGCGCGACCTGCTCACGCTTTCGCGTTTCGATTACGGCGAGATGGACTGGCGCGTGGCGCTCGTCAACTTCAACCCAATGCTCTCCAAGGTGTGCGGCGCGATGCGGCTGGAGGCGGAGCGCAGGGGCCACGAGCTGACGTTCACCGCGCAAGACGCCCTGCCGGACACATACGGCGACAAAGAGCGGCTTGAACAGGTGTTTTTCAACATCATCTCAAACGCGCTGTATTATACCCCGGACGGCGGCAAGGTCACCGTGGGCACGCGCCGGGAGGGCGACACCGCCGTCATCACCGTGGAGGACAACGGTATCGGCATACCCGCCGAGGATTTGCCCAGGGTATTCGAGCGGTTTTACCGCGTGGACAAGGCGCGCTCGCGCAGCTTGGGCGGCACGGGGCTGGGGCTTGCCATCGCGCGGGAGATTGTGCAAAAGCACCGGGGGAGCATATCGGTGAGCAGCGAAAGCCCCGGCGGCACCACCGTCACGGTGCGGCTGCCGCTGCAAGCGGAGGAGGTTAGTTGTTAGTGGTTAGGGGACGGGGGAACGGGGGCAGGGGGGCGGCAGCCCCTCGGCCTTGCCCGAAAGGCGCGTTCCCCCCGTTCCCGCCGGGGGTGCGGGGGCGAAGCCCCGCTCCTTTGCGGGCGGGCGGGAATGGGAGGCGGCAGCCCGCCGAACCGGGTAGCCCGACTTGCGTTTCCTGTTCCCGCCGGGCGCGCGGGAGCGTCCGTGGCTGTTTACTGCTCCCCGTTGCCTGTCCCGTCGTCCGCTAACCGATGGCAATCAACAACCACCGCCGCTGCCGCAAACCGCCAACCACGCTTTGACTTTCCGCCCGCATGGTGTTATAATGCGTGAAAACGGGTCTGCCGTCCAACCGCCCCGTCACGCGAAGCGTCACGCCGCCCCGCGCGGGCAAACCGCGCCATGCGGGGAACGGCGGCGCGCGCGGGGCTTGGTCGGGGGATGGGTAACCCGGAGGGGTGGCTTTGTGGATAAGCCTTTGTATAGGCGCGTGTTGGTCAAAATCAGCGGCGAGGCTTTGTGCGGCGAAGGCGGCGTGTTCGACTTCGGTGTCATACGGCGCGTCGCGGGCGTGCTCCTGCGTTGCTCAAAGCTCGGCGTGCAGGTGGGCGTTGTGGTGGGCGCGGGCAATATATGGCGCGGCGGCCGCAGCGACGGCATGACCGACCGTTCCCGCGCCGACCACATGGGTATGCTCGCCACCATGCTCAACTGCCTTGCCTTAGCCGACTGCCTTGAAGACGCGGGCGCGGACGTGCGTGTGCAAGCGTCCATAGATATGCGCGCCGTGGCCGAGCCGTATGCGCGGCTGCGCGCCATACGCCACTTGGAAAAAGGGCGCATCGTCATCTTCGGCTGCGGTTTGGGCATACCCTTCATCTCCACGGATACCGCCGCCGTGCACAGGGGCATGGAAATCGGCGCGGATATTATCCTGCTCGCCAAGAACGTGGACGGCGTATACGACGACGACCCCAACGTCAACCCGCAGGCGAAGAAATACGACTTCCTCAGCCCTCACGACTTTCTGCGGCAAAATTTAGCGGCCATGGACGCCACGGCGGCGAGCCTGTCGTTAGACAGCCGCGTGCCCGTGCTGCTCTTCGCCCTGCGCGACCCGGAAAACATCATCCGCGCCGTGTGCGGCGAAGCGGTGGGCACCATCGTGCGAAAGGAGAATTGATTATGCAGGAAAACCCCTACCCGCGCTTTTCGGAAAAAATCGCCAAGACATTGGAGGTCTTAACGCACAATTACGCCACAATCCGCGCAGGCAGAGCCAACGCCGCCGTATTAGACAGAATCAGCGCCGACTATTACGGCGCGCCCACCCCCATTGCGCAAATAGCCTCCATATCCTCGCCGGACCCGCGCACATTGCTCATCTCGCCGTGGGACGCGGGCGCGCTCAAAGCCTTGGAAAAGGCCATCTACGCCTCCGACCTCGGCATCACCCCGCAAAACGACGGCAGGGTTATCCGCCTCAGCTTCCCGCAGCTCACGGAAGAGCGCCGCCGCGAATTGGCAAAGCAGGTGCATAAGTTTTCCGAGGAGGCAAAGGTGGCCGTGCGCAACGTGCGGCGCGAGGAGGTGGAGGCGGCCAAAGCGCAGAAAAAGAAAGGCGAGCTTACCGAAGACGACCTGAAAGACACCGAAAAAGACTTGCAGGAGCTTACCGACAAAGCCGTCGCCGACATAGACCGCCTCACGGAGAAAAAGGAAAAGGAGCTCATGGAAGTATAATGCCGGGGTTGTTCAAGCCCTCCCGCCTGCGCTCGCGCGCGGGCAGGGCGTTGCCGGACAATTTGCCTATGCATATCGCCGTCATCATGGACGGCAACGGGCGCTGGGCCAAGCTCCGCGGTCTGCCGCGCTCGGCGGGGCACAAGGCGGGCGCGGAAAACTTCCGCCGCATAGCCGCCTTCTGCAAAGACATAGGCATAAAGTACCTTACTGCTTATGTATTTTCCACGGAAAACTGGAAACGCCCTCAGGATGAGATAGACAAAATCTTCTCCCTGCTGTGCGACTACCTCGACGAATCCCTTGCCACAATGGAACAAGACAAGGTGCGTATGCAATTTTTCGGCGACATAGCCGCCCTGCCGCAGCCCTGCCGGCAGCGCATTGAGCGGGTGCGGGAGCAAAGCGCGCGCTTCACGGATGCCACGGTCAACCTCTGCGTGAACTACGGCGCGCGCGCCGAGATTGCGCGAGCCGCCGAACGCCTGCGGGGCGGGAGCGAGCCCATCACGGAAGAGGCCTTCTCCGCCGAGCTGTACACGGCGGGTATACCCGACCCCCAGCTCTGCATACGCCCAAGCGGCGTTATGCGTATGTCGAATTTCCTGCTTTGGCAGACGGCCTACTCCGAGCTGTACTTCACCCCCACGCTTTGGCCGGACTTCTCAAAAAACGAACTGCTCGCCATATTGCGCGATTATTCCAAACGCCCCCGCCGCTACGGCGGCATATAAGGAGACTGTCGCCATGCTTCTTCGCGTTGTTTCGGGTTTGCTCCTCGCGCCGCTGCTGGCGGTGCTCATATTCGCGCCGCCCTTGGTGTCGGCGCTGCTGCTCGCGGCAATCTCCGTCAAAGCCGTCACGGAGCTGCTCGCCCACCGCAAACGCCCCCTGCCCGTCTCCGCCGTGCTCCTCGCCTGCGCCGCCTCGCCCGCCGTCTTCGCGCTCGCCTATCTCCGCGCCCCGTTCATAGCCTACTTCGCCGCCGCCGCGCTGTTGCTCGCGGCGCTCTTCGCCCTGCGGCTCGCGCGGTTTGCCACATTCCTCACAGACGACCTCGCCTTCGTATACTTCGCCGCCCTCGCCGTGCCGCTCATGTATTCGTCCGTGCTCCGCCTCATGCTTGCCGACCCTCGCCGTTACGCGGTGCTCCTGCCCTTCGTCATCACCATATTCAGCGACATGGCCGCCCACGCCTGCGGAAGCCTCTGGGGCAAACACCCCCTCGCCCCCGTGGTCAGCCCGGGCAAAACCGTCGAGGGCAGCGTCTGCGGCTTTGTTTTCTGCGTCGTCGCCGTATTGCTTTATGGCTACTGCCTTGCCCGTTTCTTCCCCGCGTCGGTCTCCTACCCCCGCCTGCTGCTCTTCGGCGCGGCGGGCAACGTCGCCGCCCAGTTCGGCGACCTCTGCTTTTCCGCCGTGAAACGCGAATACCGCGTCAAAGACTTCGGCAAGCTCATTCCGGGCCACGGCGGCGCGTTGGACCGCTTCGACTCCCTGCTGTTCGTCGCGCCGCTCACGGAGCTGCTCTGCGCCGCGCTGCCGGCCATCGCCCCGCTGTGAACGGCGTAGCCCTCTTAGGCAGCACGGGCAATATCGGCGTCCAAGCCTTGGATGTCATGGAGCGTTGCGGCATCGCCCCCGTAGCCCTTGCCGCGCGCCGCAACGCCTCGCTCCTTGAAGAGCAGGCAAGGCGTTACCGCCCCGCCTTGGTTACCCTCGAAAACCGGCAAGCCGGCAAAGCCCTTGCCATAGCCCTCGCGGATACGCCCGTGAAGGTGCGCTTCGGGCCGGAGGCAGCCGCCGAGGCGGCCGCCCACCCCGCCGCCGGCGCGGTGCTGAACGCCATGACGGGCATAGCGGGTCTGCCCCCGTCGCTCGCGGCGCTCTCGGCGGGCAAACGCCTGTTGCTCGCCAACAAAGAGGCTTTGGTGGCGGGCGGTTCGCTTTTGCGCCCGCGCGAAATAATCCCCGTAGACTCCGAGCACTCGGCCATATTCCAATGCCTGCGCGCCGGGCGCAAAGGCCTGCGCCGCATAATACTCACGGCCTCCGGCGGCCCGTTTCGCTCCCTGAGCCGCGAGGCGCTGCGCGAAGCGTCCCCGGAGCAAGCCATGCGCCACCCGGTCTGGCGCATGGGCCCCAAGGTCACGGCGGACTCCGCGCTGCTCATAAACAAGGGTTTGGAGTTAATCGAGGCCATGTGGCTCTTCGGCCTGCCGCCGGAACGCATAGACGTGCTAATCCACCCGCAGGGCACAGTCCACTCCTTGGTCGAATACGCCGACGGCGCTCTCCTCGCCCAACTCGGCACACCCGATATGCGCCTGCCCATACAATACGCCCTGCTCTACCCGCGCCGCGCGCCGAGCCTTGCCGCCCCCTTAGACCTCGCCCTCGCCGAGCCGCTCACCTTCGCGCGCCCGGACATGGAAGCCTTCGGCTGCCTTGCGGCCGCCTACGAAGCCGCAAAGCTCGGCGGCAGCGCGGGCGCGTGTTACAACGCGGCGGCGGAGGTGGCCTCGCGGGCCTTCACGCAAGGGAAAATCCCGTTTCCCCGTGTCGCGGAGCTGATTTTTTCCGCCCTTGGCGCGATACATATCACAGCCTCGCCGGACATAGGCGCGATATACGCCGCGGACGGGGAAACCCGGCGCTTTGTAGAAGAGAAGATAAAGTAAGCGCCCGCCGGCAGCGCCCTCCCGCACCCCCGCACCCCCGCAACCCCCGTCCCCTAACCACTAACCACTAACTACTAACAACTAACGCGCCGCAGGCGCGCACCCCCGTCCCCTGACAACCTGTAGTTTTATTCCCACTCACGTGGTGTGCTATTATGCTTCGCATAATAGATTCCCCCGTCCCCTAACCACTAACAACCGAAAATAGCCTTTGTCTGCCTTTGTTTGCCTTTACTAACAGCCCTCTAACCTTTGCAAACACTACATTCTTGTTTATTCGCCTTTACCGTGATATGTCCTGTGTTTAGTTTATTCGGGTACGGTTCGGGTACGGGTACGCTACTTGCGGTTCAGCACGTTGAGCAATTCAGCTCTCTTGTGAGGGAGCAAATGAGCGTAAACCGCCATTGTGATAGTCGCGTTGGAGTGTCCAAGCTGTTCAGAGATTGCTTGAATATCCCCGCCGTTCGCGATGAGCCGTGTCGTGTAAGAGTGCCTTTGAGCGTGGATATTGATTACGTGAACACCCGCCGCCATCGCGTACTTTTTGCTACGCCTACCGAGCAGGGTTTTGCACAGGGTACGCGCCCCGCCGCAGATACGCCAACCTTCCGAGAACCCGTCCACCTGCTCTTGCCGTTGCCTATGCTCACCGAGAACCCTGTTCAAGTCGTCGGAGATAAGCACGTTGCGAACCGATGAGAGGCTTTTGGGAGCGGTTTCCCTCTCCCCACCGGGCAGGGACTGGTTGACGGAACGCCTAACGGAGATTTCCCCGCCGTCGAGGTCAGACCACCGCAGGGCGAGTATCTCACCGCGCCGCATACCCGTATGGAACGCGAGGAAGAAAAACACGTAGAAAGCCCATTCCGAGTAATCACCGTGCCGCTCCTCGTATTCTTGCGCCGCTTGCCGAGCCGCCGCGATGAAGCGCTCAAAGTCCGCGAGGGTATAAACGGGCTTGTCGGGCTTAACCGTCAGCGTCTCCTTGAAGTTTCCGAGCGCCCGCAGGGGATTGGACGGGAGGTAATCAAGCCTTGTCGCGTATTCGAGCAAGCCATTGAACAGCCGATACGCGCCTTGCCTTGTGCTGAGAGCGTAACCCTTTTCGCCAAGTCCGTTTTTCCAGTCTTGAAGAAGTGATTTGCTCAACCTGTCAATGCGGGTGTTGCCGAGCATAGGCCGTATCATTTCGGCGTACTTGAACGAGTATGTTTGCAGAGTGCTTTCGCGAACCTCTAAGCCCTTCGCCTTAACGAAGTCCGCATAAAGGCCGTCAAGCGTCAGTTTCGCGGAACCCGTGCCGCTTTTCGTTCTGTTTCGGTATTCATTCGTCAAGGTGCTTTCGAGTAACTTTGCTTGCTCGAAACCGATTGCCACCCGTGTAAGCTGCTTGTATTCGCCCGTGACCGCTGTGTAGTTAATGCGAACCCTGTACTTTTGCAAGCCGCTTTTGGTTTTTGCGCCTTTAACCGCCTTAATCACGCTAAATCCTCCTTTGGCGGCTTGCCCTTGCAAGTGTAATTATAACACAAAGCAAGCTGTTATTCAATGGTTTTTGCTGAAAATTGCCACTTGACAAACCCGCCTTGCCGCGATACAATGAGCATACAAAAACTGTTTTCCCCACTATGTAGTTATCCACAAGTTATCCACAATTTCCGCATTTGACTTTCGGCGAAAGATATGATTTGCGACTTTTTGCTATATGTGTGCTATACGTTTTTATGCGTTTGCGAC
>JAIRWH010000053.1 GCA_031253545.1 Oscillospiraceae bacterium | reverse complement strand
CGACAGGATGGCGCTGTACGCCCAGCACGGCATGGACTTGGTGCTTGCCGGCCATACCCACGGCGGCGTAGTCCGTCTGCCGCTCTTCGGGGGTCTTGTGGGTCCGGGGCATGAACTTTTGCCCAAATACGCGGCGGGACTTCACAGGATGGGCTCCACGCAGATGTATGTGAGCAGGGGTTTGGGCGGGGCGGGTCCGAGGCTGTTTAACCGCCCCGAAGTGGCTATCCTGACTTTGAGGGGGGAGAATACGCCGTGACGCTGTTGGTTGTGCAAACGCGCCTGTTCAACGTGTCGCCTTCCGCCCTGCTGCGCTTGGAGCAACGCTTCAACGGGCTTTCCGCGTCAATCGCGCGGGCAGACAGTCTCACGCCCGAACAGATGGCTTCCTGCGAGATTATATTGGGCACACCGCCGCCGGAGCTGCTGCGCCACGCCGCGAGCCTCCGCTGGCTGCACACGACCAACGCGGGTGCGGAGCCGTATAACGACCTTGCCATATACCCGAACCCCGGCATTATTCTCACCAACGCCTCCGGGGTCTACGGCGTGCCTGTGGCCGAGCATGGCTTAGGCCTGTTTCTCGCGCTCTCGCGGCAGTTCCCCTACTACGCGCGGCAGGCGCGCGCCCGTGAATGGCTGCGCCGCGACGACGTGAAGGAGATGTGCGGCGCCACGGCGGCCATATTCGGTTTGGGCGACTTGGGGCAAAACCTCGCGCGGCGCGTGAAGGCCGTGGGCTGCAAGGTCATAGGCGTGCGGCGCAATATACTGCAAATGCCGCCGGAAGCGGACGAGCTTTACGCGCCGCACCAAAAGCTCGCCGTGCTGGCGCGGGCGGACTATGTGGCCTCCTGTGTGCCGCAAACGCCGCAGACGCTGCGTATGTTTGACGCGGAAGCGTTCGAGGCCATGAAGCCGGGCGCGGTGTTCATCAACTTAGGGCGCGGCAGCGCCGTGGACCATGCCGCGCTCTGCGCCGCGGTGAAAAGCGGTAGGCTCTTCGGCGCGGGGCTTGACGTGTGCGACCCGGAACCTTTGGACGCGGACAGCGAACTGTGGGATTTGGAAAACGTGCTCATCACCGCCCATTCGTCCGCGGCGAGCGAACACACGGACAGGCGGGGCTTGGAGCTGTTTTGCGACTTGTTGGAGCGTTACAGGGCGGGCAGGCGGCTGTATAATGTGGTGGACTTTTTCAGGGGTTACTGATAAAATATGGGGGGAAGCCCGTATCCGCCGCAGGCGGTGAAGGGCGCGAAGGGCGGAGGCGGCGAACTTGAGAATCAGCAGGCACTCTTTGATATTCGGGCTTTCATACGCTTTGGACATCGTGGGCAATAATAACTTATCACACTCCAAAAGCACGGCGTATTTGGCCGTTACAATCGGCGGGGAGATGGGCTTGGACAAGCCCGCCACGCTCTCGCTCTATTACGCCGCCCTGCTGCACGACATCGGCCTGGGGCTTACCTACGACATGAGGGCGCACTGCGCGGACGGAGAGGCCATGCTGAAAAAACTGCCGCTGCCGGGCGACATAGCCGGCTTCGTGCGGTGGCACCACGAATACGCCGACGGTTCGGGCGTGTTCGGGTTACGCGAGGCCGACATACCGAAAGGCGCGCAGATTATCTGCCTTGCGAGCGCGTTCGACGACCTCTTCGGCAAATACGAAGACGGGTTTTCCCACGAATTGTATACCGAAGTGAAAAACTGGGCCTATGAGCAAAGGGCGCGTTTTGCCGAAGACATCATGGCGGCGTTTGACGCTCTCACCGAGCGCGAATACTTTCTGCTTGACTATTTCAACCACGAAACGAAGTACGCGCTGAGCGACAAACTGATGGTCGGCGACGACGCGCGTTACGGAAACGGCGATGTGGAAAAATACGCGCACTGTTTCGCGGAGCTTATAGACCGCCGCAGCCCGTTTACGTTTACCCACTCCCACGGCATAGCCAACCTCGCCGCGAAGGCTTCGGAATATTTGGGCTACGGCGGCGAAAAAACGCGCACGATGTATATATCGGGTTTGCTGCACGACATCGGCAAGCTGTATGTGCCGGTGGAGATACTGCACAAAAACGGCAAACTCACGCGCGAGGAGCGGTTTATCATCAATAAGCACACATATTTTACGCGGAAAATCTTGGAGCAGGTCAAGGGTTTTGAGGAAATCACCGAATACGCCTCCAACCACCACGAACGCCTTGACGGCACGGGGTACCCCTATCACCTGCCGGGCGAACGGCTGAGCGAGCCGGAGCGGGTGATGGCCGTGTGCGACGTATATCAGGCTCTGACGGAGGAACGCCCGTATAGGGGAAAGCTGCCGCCCGAAAAGGTTTGGGGCATAATAGACAAAATGGCCGCCGAGGGGCACTTAGACAGCGCTCTGACGCAACGCTTGAAGGAGGTGTTTGGCTAAACCCGCGCAACGCGACGCGCCCCCATAGTTAAACGGATATAACAGACCCCTCCTAAGGGTCAGTTTGTGGTTCGATTCCACATGGGGGTGCCAA
>JAIRWH010000029.1 GCA_031253545.1 Oscillospiraceae bacterium | reverse complement strand
GGGGGTGTAACCGTCAGACCAATCGCCCCCCATTCTAACAGTTTGGGCGCCGGGATGGAAGAAGGCGCGGCTGGCTGCCGCGCCTCAACCGTAAATATATCGTAGTAGGGGGTTAGCGGTTAGGAGGCGAGGACGGACGGGGGGAGCGTTAGTGGTTAGTGGTTAGGGGTTAGTGGACGGGGAAGGGGGAGGCGCGGGCGGTAATCAATCCCGCGCAAATAATCTTTACAACCCCGCGCCGCTGTGGTAGAATGAACGCATGACATGCTGGGGTGTTGTTGCTTTCAGCGCAAGGCGCGACGGGGCGCGGCGCGCGGGTTAGTCTATGCTTTCGGAAAGATGAGCGATTTAAGAATTCAATAGATGCGGTATCGTGGGATGCCGATAGTGTTGAGTAGCTTTATTCGCTGTTAGGCGAGAAAGGGGAGGCTATGCCTTCGTTAATGAAAAATTGACGCCCAAGCAAAGAGAGGTGCAAATTGAGCTAAAGGTGAGTTTTGCCCCTGATTCTGTAGTAGTTGAGTTATTAGACTACGTTCCGTTTACAGGGAGGACGGCGCTGATTAAATGGGATGCTCTATTCGACCGTTCTTTTGATAATCAAGAATTGATGAGATGGGGCAAGCCGTTTCAAACAGAAAAAATCGACAACGCAACAAGAAATACTATACTTTTCAGTTTGTGTTGCGAATTGTCTAAACTCAATTACAAAGGATATCGAGACGAATATGTTGGGGATAAATTGAAATCTCAAATCGACAATATTATAAGTCGCGGAGGCAGTTACGGCGATTATAAAAAAGATGTTCCGAGAATCATTATTGACAGTTGTCCAATAGTATAAGCAAACTCCCAATAGCTGTTAGCAGCGTTTCGCTCGCGTGATTATCGGGATTATCTGAACAAAGCGGAAATACCACGTTTCGGCGCGCTCCGTTTTACCGCCGGGTGTAAATTACCTCCTTGAGCATCATCTGTTTGGCAATCTTATCAATCCCCGCCTTATATCTCGCCCAAGCCGAACCCATCGGCGACCTTGCCGGGCGCGGCGGTTTCGGAATCGCCGGAGGGCAATCTCCATAGGTTTCGCCCTTTTGTTTTGCCACAGACCGCGCTCCCTTGCTCTCCGTAGGCTACTCCGCTCCCTTCCGCGATGTGCCGCCAAATACGCTTGTGCGTCGCAAACGCGCCGACTGCCTGTGTTTTAGAGAATTGGTGACAACCGTCTAAAACACTTTACTCCCTCCGGGGAAAGACAACGGGAAAATTGCCGCCGTTAATATCCGCAGTGACAGAAAGGAGGGGCGCGCCGTGGTGCTGATGTTGAAACAGGGCGAGATGGTGCTGAAAGGGCTGAATAAGAGCCGCTTTGAGAAAAAGCTGACGGACGCGCTGAAACAAAGGCTCGCGCCCCTTGGCGGTTTTGACGTGCGTTCGGCGCAGTCCACGGTGTATGTCACCCCGCGCGGCGGCGAGGATATACGCGCGGCGGCGCGCGCGGTGGGCACACTCTTCGGCGTGGCGGCGTATACCATAGGCGCGGAGACGGAAAAAGACCTTGCCGCAATGGCGCGGGCGGCCGCGCTCTTTTGCGGTTTGGAAAACGCGCGCAGCTTCAAGGTGGAAGCGCGCAGGGCGGATAAGAAGTTTCCGCACACTTCCCCGGAAATATGCGCGGCGTTAGGCGCCATGCTGTGCGAGCGGTACCCGCATTTGCGCGTGGATGTGCATAGCCCGGAGGTCACGGTGTGGGCGGAGGTGCGCGAGAGCGCCGCGTATATACACACTTCGCCGCTCAAGGGCGCGGGCGGGTTGCCGCCGGGTTCGTCGGGCAAGGCGGTTTTGCTGCTCTCCGGCGGCATAGATTCGCCCGTGGCGGCTTACAGGGCGGCGCGGCGCGGTTTGGAGCTTGTGGCCGTGCATTTTTACAGCTATCCCTATACGTCCGAGGAATCGCTCGATAAAGTGCGCCGCCTTGCCGATACGCTGGGCAGATGGGTGGGCGATATGCCCTTGGTAACTGTGCCGTTTACAGCCGTGCAGGAGCGCATACGCGCGAAAGCCCCCGACGGGCTTGCCACGGTGCTCGCCCGCAGGAGCATGGCGCGCATAGCTTGTATGGTTGCCGCTTCGCGCGGCTGCGGCGCGTTGGTCACGGGCGAGAGTTTGGGTCAGGTGGCAAGCCAGACCTTGGAGGCCTTGGCCATTACGGAACAAGCCTCAAGCCTGCCGGTCTTCCGCCCGTTGTTGGGTATGGATAAAGACGAGATTGTGACGACCGCGCGGGAAATCGGCACATTCGACATATCCGCCCTACCCTACGAGGACTGTTGCGCCGTGTTTACGCCGAGGCATCCGAAAACAAAGCCGCGCTTAGCGAGCATACTCGACGCGGAGCTTGCCGGCGCGTGGCAGGTATTGGAGGAAGAGGCGGCTGCGGCGGCGGGGTGCGGCGCGGCGGGTGAGGGCAACGCGGGGGTAAACGCCGCGCTCTCACGCCTTGCCGCCGCGGGCAAGACACTCGCTTTGGCGGAAAGCTGCACCGGGGGGTTGCTCGCTTCGCGCGTCACGGCGCGGCGCGGCGCGTCGGCGGTGTTTGTCGGCGGTGTGAGCGCCTATTCGCCCGAAGCGAAAATAACGCTGCTCGGCGTACCCCCGGAGACGCTGCGCGCGGAGGGGGCTGTGTCCGCCGCCACGGCCGAGGCCATGGCGCGCGGCGTGTGCGAGCGCCTCGGCGCAGGTTACGGCATCGGCATCACCGGCATTGCCGGGCCGGACGGCGACGGAAGCGCCGCCCCCGCGGGCACGGTATACATCGCGCTGCACGACACCGGCCGCAACGCGACCGTCACCTTGCGCGAGAGGTTTGCCGGAAGCCGCGAGAGCGTGAGGAACCAAGCGTGCGATGCGGCGCTGCGGCTGTTAATAAAACATATACAATGTGATACGCTTTGAGCGAGAGGTTGGTCTGCCATGAAAACCGCCAACTATACGTGCGCCTTGTTCACGCGGTTAAAGCCAAAGTGGAGGAGATTTTGCCGAATACGGCTTGAACCTCGGCGAGGTTATAAATGTTTTGCGTATGCCCATACAAACGGCGCGGTTTCCCATTTGAGATTCGTGAGCTTGCCTCAAACGCCGAAACTTTGCGGGCTATGCGCCAAACCGATGAGATTATCGCGGAATATGCCGACGGGCGGAGGGGTGATTGGCTGTTAATCTGCAAAACACACGGCGGTATATCAATCCTTGCTCTGTTCCGGCCGCGACGGGTACTCACGCGGATTTGTTCGGGTAGTCGGCAGGGCGGGAAAAAACGGGCAAAAAACACTTGCCCTTTACCGCGTTGTGTGGTTATACTTATGTGAACCCCGTAATTTTTTGGGAGGCGACAGATTATGAGCGAGGTATTTGAGAAGGTCAGGGACGCGCTGGCCTTGCAGCTCCACATCGGCGAGGACATGATAACGCCCGATTCGCTGATTGCCGAGGACTTGGGCGCGGATTCGCTGGACCGTATCGAGCTGATTATGTCCATCGAGGAGGAGTATGAGCTGACCGTGGACGAGAAGGACGTGCAGCACTTCAAGACCGTGGGCGACGTGGTCGGCTATATCGAGAAAAAGACGCTCAGGTGACACTCACAAGGGAAGAGCTGGCAAAGAGGATTGACCACACGCTGCTGCGCCCGGAGGCCACGCCGGCCGACATAGACGCGCTTTGCCGCGAGGCCGCCCTGCTCGGCACGGCATCCGTGTGCGTAAACGCGCTGTATGTGCCCCGTTGCCGCGCCGCCCTCGCCGGGTCGGAGGTGCTCGTGTGCGCCGTGGCGGGTTTTCCGCTGGGCGCGTGCGGCTCCGGCGCGAAGGCGTATGAGGCGGCAAAAGCGGTGGAGGCCGGCGCGGACGAGGTGGACATGGTGCTGCCGGTGGGTCTGCTCATTTCGGGCGATTACAGCGCGGTGCTGGGCGATATTGCCGCCGTGGTGGCCGCCGCGGGCGGCAAAACGGTGAAGGTGATACTCGAAACCTGCCTGCTCACAAGCGAACAGATTGCCCGCGGCTGCAAGCTGAGCGAGGAGGCGGGCGCGCATTTTGTGAAAACCTCCACCGGGTTTGCCGCCGAGGGAGCCACCGAGGAAAACGTGCGCCTTATGCGAAAGGCTTGTTCCTTGCCGGTCAAGGCCGCCGGCGGCATACGCACGGCCACCCGGGCGCTTGCCATGCTGCAAGCGGGCGCGAGCAGGCTCGGCGCGTCGAAGACCGCCGAGATACTGCGGGAAATAGGGTGAAGGCCGCGCCATGCACGTGTATCTCGACCACGCGGCGGCCACGCCCGTCACCCCCGCGGCGCTCGAAGCGTTTCTCGCCGCCTCGGAAAGCGCGTGGGCCAACGCCGAGTCCGCGCATTTACCCGGCAGGCAGGCCAAAGAGGCGCTTGAGGCGGCGAGGGCGGCTGTGGCGCGGAAGATGGAAGTGCCTGCGGAGGGTTTGGTGTTTGTTTCCTGCGCCACGGAGGGCAACAACATGGCCATAATGTCCGCCGCCGCGCGCAGGGGCCGCAGAAACCACGCCGTCGCCACAGCCTACGAGCACGCGTCCGTGACGCAGGCGCTCCGGCACCTCAAAACGCAGGGCTGCTCCGTGACCGCCGTGCCGCCCGACGCTTCCGGCCGCATTACGGCGCTCGCGCTCGCGCAAGCCGTTACAGCCGACACTTTTCTCGTCTGCTGCGCCCGTGTTTGCTCGGAAACGGGCGCGGTTATGCCCGTTGACGAGCTCAAGCGCGTTTGCCCCGATGTGTGGCTCCATTGCGACAACACGCAAGGCTTTTTACGCACGGAGCCCGTGGGCGAGGCTTGCGGCGTGGACTCTTGCGTGGTGAGCGGCCATAAGGTGGGCGCGCCGAAGGGCGCGGCCGCCGTGTGGCTCAGGCCGGGCGTTTCCCATGTGCCGCTGCTGCGCGGCGGGCGGCAGGAAGCGGCGCTGCGGGCGGGCACGGTAAATGTGCCTTCGTGCGTGGCTTTTGCCGCCGCCGCGGATTCCTACGCGCCGCCGCCGCTTTCCCTGCTGCGTTACGCCGAGGACGTTTTGGAGGGCTTGCCGGGCGTTTGCCTGTTGCGTCCGAGGCAAGCGCCGCATATACTGCCCTTCGCGCTGCCCGGCTGCCCGGCGGAAGTGGCCGCGCGCATGCTCTCTGATATGGGCATATATATCTCGGCGGGAGCCGCTTGCTCCAAAGGGGGCAAGAGCGAGGCGCTCACGGCGCAGAAACTGCCGTCGCAAGTGGTGGCGGGGGCGTTGCGGGCGAGTTTTGCCGCTTGCACCGCGCGCGGGGATATTGACGCGCTGGCCGAGGGGCTGAGAGCCGTGACGGCAAGGCTGGCGCGCCGACATTAACGAGGAGGCTGTATTTCATGCAACAAGACCTTCGTATGGCCGTGCTGATTGACGCGGACAATGTGCCGCGCAACTGCATATCCGACATAATGCAGGAGCTCGCCGTATACGGCACCCCCACCATCAAGCGGATATACGGCGATTGGACCAATGTGGCAATGAGCAGCTGGAAGGCGGAGCTGCTGAAAAACGCCTTTACGCCCATGCAGCAATACGGCTACACCACGGGCAAGAACTCCACGGACAGCGCGATGATAATAGACGCTATGGACATACTCTACGCCGGCGCGGTGGAGGCTTTTTGCATCGTGTCTTCCGATTCCGACTTCACGCGGCTTGCGCTGCGCCTGCGCGAAGCGGGAAAAAAGGTATACGGGGTGGGGGAAAACAAGACCCCGGAGCCGTTTCGCGTGGCCTGCGACAAGTTTATCTATGTGGAAGTGCTCAACGCCCAAAGGGACGAGCAAACCCGGAAACCCCGCCAAAAGCCCGCCGCCCCGCCCGCGCAGCAGCCGCCGCAACCGCCCGCCGCCGCGCCCCCGCCCCTGCCCTCGCAGATACTCGTGCTCATTTCCAACACCATAGAGGACGTGTGCGACGACGACGGCTGGGCGTATCTGGGCGAGGTGGGCAGCCTTCTGCAAAAGAAAAAGCCGGACTTTGACCCGCGCAGTTACGGCTATAAGAAGCTCACGCTGCTTGTGGGCGCGAACGACAATTTTGAGATGGACGCGCGGGAAAACACGCAGCGCAGCAGCGGCAAGCAGATATATGTCCGCAACAGGCGCTGAACGCGCCGCCGCGCGATACAAAAAGTCTGCCGTCGCGCTGTTATTGGCGGCGGCGGCCATGTACGCGGCAGGCGATATGTATCTTTCCAATTTCGTGCTGCAAGTCACCTATACCGACATTAGGCTGCGCACACTGCCGCCGGGCTTTGCCGGCTTCCGTATCTGCCACCTCTCCGACCTGCACGGCGCGAGCTTCGGCAGGACCAATGGCACGCTGATGCGCAAAATAGCCTCCGAGAATCCGGATATTATCTGCATCACCGGCGACTTCGCGGACAGCACACGGCAGTTGGAATGGGCGGCCGGCACCTTGGCGGCACTGCGCGACATAGCGCCGGTATACTATGTGACGGGTAACCACGAATGGGGCGCGGCACCCGGCGAGGGCGGCGAAACCTTAGTACAAGGCCTGCGGCGCCTTATGGCGGATTTGGACTGCGTATACTTAGACAACGGCCATGTCACGCTTGAGCGCGACGGCGGGGAGCTTATCATCTGCGGGCTTGTTGACCCAAACGGCCCCGCCGACAGCCTGCTTGTGACCCCGGTAATCAACAAAGCCCGCGCGCAAGGCGCTGTCTCGCCGCTGATTGTGCTCAGCCACCGG
>JAIRWH010000026.1 GCA_031253545.1 Oscillospiraceae bacterium | reverse complement strand
TTTATGCCGGAGGTTATGCCGGAGCCGGATGAAATTGAAGTTTTGGAAACAGGCCGCGCAGAGTTTGCGCGCGGCGAGTTTGTGCGCTTAAAAGACATAAGGCTCGACTGAACGGACTTGCCGCCGATGGCGGAACCCTTGCGGCACAAGGAAAACCGGGGCTTTTCAACCCCGGTTTTTTGGCACGCCCGAACCGACTTGAACGGTTGACCCTCTGCTTAGAAGGCAGATGCTCTGTCCTGCTGAGCTACGGGCGCCCGCGAAACACAGCATACCACACATAAAGCGGGAACACAACCCCGACCCGGCGAAGGCCGGCGTGGAGACAAAAGCGCCCGGAGCCGAAGGCGCGTTATTGCGAGTCCTTCTCGCGTATCTCCACGCGGCGGATTTTGCCGGAGATAGTCTTGGGCAGAGAGGGCACGAACTCCACCACGCGGGGGTATTTGTAGGGAGCGGTTACCTTTTTTACATGCTCTTGCAGCAGCTTTATAAGCTCGGCGGAAGGTTCGTAGCCCGCGGCAAGCACCACCGTGGCCTTGACGGCCATGCCCCTGTCCGGGTCGGGCACCCCGGTCACGGCACATTCGAGCACGGCCGGGTGCTCCATAAGGGCGCTCTCCACCTCGAAAGGACCGATACGGTAGCCGGAGGACTTGATGAGGTCGTCGGTTCGCCCCACATACCATAAAAAACCCATTTCGTCTTTATACGCCGTGTCGCCCGTGTGATACAAACCGTCGTGCCACACGCTTTGGGTAAGCTCATCGTCGTGCAGGTAGCCGGAAAACAAGCCGAACGGCTTGCCGCCGCCGCCCTCGTCCGTGCGTATACATATCTCGCCCTTCACCCCCGCGCCCACCTCCGCGCCGTCTTCGTCGGCCACGATAATGCGGTAGCCGGGGGCGGGCAACCCCATGCTGCCGAGGCGCGGCTGTATCCACGGGTATCCCGTCCAGCAGCAGAGGGTGGTTTCGGACTGCCCGAAACCCTCGAATATTTTCAGCCCCGTGTGCTTTTGCCAAACCTTAAAGACTTCCGGGTTAAGGGCCTCGCCCGCCGTGGTGCAGTGCCGCAGGGCGGAAAGGTCGTATTTGCTCAGGTCTTCCTTTATCATGTAGCGGTACATGGTGGGCGGGGCGCAGAAGGTGGTCACGCGGTAGCGCGCCATCTTCTCCAATATATCCGGGGCGGAAAAGCGCGTGAAGTCGTAGGTAAACACGGCGCTGCCGGCGAGCCATTGGCTGTACATCTTACCCCAGAGGCTTTTGAGCCAGCCGGTGTCCGATATGGTAAAGTGCAGGCCGCCCTCCTCGCAGCGGTGCCAGAAACAGCCCGTGAGCAAATGGCCGAGCGGGTAGGTGTAATCGTGCCACACCATCTTCGGGTAGCCCGTGGTGCCGGAGGAAAAAGCCATGAGCATAATGTCGGAGGACTTGTTGGGCAGCCTTTCCATGCTCTCGCCCTCCGCGTCGAAGAGCGCGTCGAAGTCCAGCCACCCCGCGGGCGCGTCGCCGCCGAACACGGCTTTGAGCTTCACGGTGGGGCAGTCCGGCTCGGCCTGCGCGAACACGGCGGGCACATTGAAGTCGGGCGTGGCGAGAAGCATCTTGATTTTCGCCTCGTTGCAGCGGTAGACAAAATCCTTGGCGGTGAGCTGGTGCGTGGCGGGCACAGCCACCGCGCCTATGCGGTGCAAACCCATGAACACGGGCCAAAAACGCCGGTCGCGACCCATGACGAGCATCACGAAGTCGCCCTTGCCAATGCCCTGCGAGAGGAAGAAGCGCGCGGCTTTCACGCTTAGGGCGGACATCTGCGAAAACGTGAAGCGCCGCTCCTGCCCGTCGCGCGAGAGCCAAAGCAGGGCGAGCGCGTCTGGGGTGCTTTCGGCCAACACGTCAAGGCAATCGTAGGCGAAGTTGAAATCGTCGCTCACGGTGACCTTGTAGTTTTTCACCAACTCCTCAAGCGTGGAGAAGTCGTCGCGGCTGCGGCCGATATACTTTTCATAGAGAGGCATGGTGCTCCGCTCCTTTCATAACCACGGCGAGGAACACGGCGCTCTCGCCGCCGGAAGCGCGCATGGCGTGCGCCTCCGAAGCGTCGAAGTATATGCTGTCGCCCGGCGTTAAATCGTAGGCAAGCGTGCCGATGTAAAAGCGCATTTTTCCCTCAAGCAGATAGTTAAACTCCTGCCCGTCGTGGGAATGAAGCTCCGGCTCGCCCTCTTTCGGCTCCACGGTCACAAGAAACGGCTCGGCGTATTTGCCGCGAAACGTGTGCGCGAGGTGCGAGTAGCGGTAAGCGGCGCGGCGGTCCACGGCAAGCCCCTTGCCGGAACGCACGAGGCAGCAGGTGGAAAGCGTGGGCGATTGGCCGCTCATTAGGTCCACCACGTCCACGCCGAGCAGCTCGGCGGCGTTGTAGAGAAACGAAAACGAAAAGTCGCGCTCGCCCTTTTCGTATTCGGCAAGCTCCCGCGCGCTCACCCCGGCGGCGGCGGCGAAAGCCTCCGGCGTGAAGTTCATAATCTGCCGCAAGCCCGCAAGCCGCAGGCCGATGTCTTTCAGTTGCTCCGTCATTTCGGAAACGCACCCCTTTCAAGCGT